>JBKKAL010000021.1:0-22950 GCA_046714695.1 Pyrinomonadaceae bacterium | reverse complement strand
CTGCCAGGTCGGAAGTTTCTTCAACACCGTGCGGCTCACGAGGCGACATGGTTTGTCGTTTGTGATCCGCTCGCGGATTGCCATGTTGAAAATCTGGTTGAGCATGTTGTAGTGCCGCCGCACCGTTGTGCGGGAATGCGGCTTGCCGAACCGCGTCTCGGTCTTAAATAGCTTGACCAAGTAATTCTCGACCATGCGCGGCGTAATCTGAAAAAGCGTTTTCGTGCCGAACTCTTCTATGAGCCGCCTGCCGTATTGCTCGTCAAAATGCGCGGAGAGCGGCGTCTTGTGCTTACGCGAGTAGTCCATGTAGATTTCGTTGAAAAACTTGGCGAAGTTTTTCAGGTCGGAATCTTTCAGGAAAGCTCCCGTCTTGATCTGCCGCTTCAGGTCTTCCTCATACTCCCTCGCATCCTTTTTGGAAGTGATCAAAGGCATCCCCTTCTTGCCGTTGAAAGTGAATTGATAGAAATCGTTATCAATCCAGAACTCGGCTGAACAGATGCCCTCCTTACCTCGTTGCCTAGTTGTCATGCTGCTTTCTCCTGTCTAGTAGAAAGCGGCTAGAGAAGTGAGATAAGTGTAATAGTGGCATAGGCGCAAAGCAAGGCTTAAGCTGTTTCCGGGTGGAGCGCATAATTAGTTTAGACTCCCCTCCGACTGTGGTTTCGGACTGGCCCAATCTAAAAGATCGCGAAGTGGAAAGACCGTTAAGCCTTCGAGGGGCACAGCCGGAATCGGGCGACGACTCTTCCCCTTAAGAGCCAGCTTGGCGAGCTTGCGGATGTGGCTTTCGGAGCAGGACAGAAGCAGCGCCGCCTCTTTGACAGTGATGTTCTCTTTGGCTTTAATTAAAGCGATCTGCTCGCGCAGCCTTGCCGCTGCATCATCGGCTGCGGGTAGTCGGCCCATATAATCGAGCGTAGCTTCTTGAAAAACTTCGCGGGCTATCTCTCTCATTCTTTTGCTCAACGCTACGGCAAGCTCGTGGTCACTCACAACATCTTCCCGCAGTGCCCCTTGGGAACTGTACCGATTCCTCACTGCGCAATGAGAGTTCCTCTCCGAGCACCTTTCGACGAGATCTCGACCCTCTTCTTGCGTGGTAGCGGCTAATGTTCGTTTACTCATTCTTTCGCTTCATACCTTTTCAAATTTCGTTGACTTCTTCGGCTACGTCGCAACTCCTGAAGCCGAATCAACCAATGTACCCGCCTCTAGATCAAAAGCTGTGCCAAAAAGGAACATTGCAATTTCCAATGGTTTCAAGCAGAGTGGCTCTCCGAAAGACTTATCTGCCCATTTTTGGGCGCGCTCAAATTTGGGCGCTCAAAAATGGGCGCTCAATTTTGGGCGGCCCTCCGATTGGAACGGTTATTCTCTATTTGCTGGAGAGGAGTTAGGCATTAGCACGTTTTAGAGTTTCAAGTCAGTAAAGAGTATGAGCGCGAAAACTTGAAAGAAATCATTGCCGACGGATTGCTAACACACGGGTGACTACAGGAGGTTAAGTGTTATTATAACCGTGTTGTCGATACATAGAAGGAATATATACTTCTGTCGCACGCTCAACAGCTAATATGTTCTCAGCCTCTAATAAACCATTGAAGGAAGTATTAACGCCTCAGCACGAGATTTTGCGAGGGCTGGCTCTTGACTACAGGTCAACGTTTATTGGCAGTTCTTCCGGAGTTATCCATGCGGATTGCTTCGAGTGGCTCAGCCGTCTTCCTGAAAACACTCTTCACGCTATCGTCACCGATCCGCCCTACGGCGTGAAGGAATATGACCTCGATCAGATCGAGAAGCGTGCTCAAGGCAGCGGCGGTGTCTGGAGGATTCCGCCTTCCTTCGACGGCCACACGCGCTCGCCTCTCCCGCGCTTCACTGCTTTCACTCAGAAGGAGCGCAAGCAAATCGAGCATTTCTTCGTCGAGTGGGCACGCGTTGCCGTCCACGCGCTCCGTCCCGGCGGCCACGTCTTCATCGCCAGCAACACTTTTCTCTCGCAGTTGGTCTTGTCGGCGCTCGTCGAAGGAGGACTGGAGTTCCGGGGCGAGGTGATCCGGCTCGTGCGCACATTACGCGGCGGTGACCGCCCGAAGAACGCCGAGGAGGAGTTCCCCGAAGTGTCCTCTCTGCCACGCGGCTGTTATGAGCCTTGGGGCATCCTGCGCAAGCCCTTGCTGCCAAAGATGAAGGTCAGCGACTGTCTGCGGGAATTCCAAACCGGGGGATTAAAGCGCACGCCCGATGACAAACCTTTCAGCGATGTCATCCTGAGCGGGCGGACCCCGCAACTCGAAAAGGAGATAGCTCCACATCCGAGTCTCAAACCGCAGGCATTCCTGCGCCAGATTGTCCACGCCTCGTTGCCGCTTGGCGTAGGCGTGATCGCCGACCCGTTCGCTGGCTCAGGCTCGACTATTGCTGCGGCAGAGGCGGTCGGATCATCTGCCATTGGCGCAGAGAGGTATCTTGACTATTTCGAGATGAGTGTGGAGGCTATTCCTCGTCTTGCGGCTCTAAAGGTTGAGGCGTTGGAGACTGAAGAAGCTCCGCTGCTTCGGCTCCTGTCAGAGTAGGCGCTTTGAAAATCCAGTTCGCCATCATCTTATCGTAACCTGAGCGAGTTACACTGGCCGTGATTGTTCGGCGGCTCGTCGCTGACCTTCCCGCAAACAGCCAATCCTCTTTGGTCAGTTGCGCTCCCAACACCATCACGAAGCGGAACGGCTTCGGAGAGGTCAGATAGTCCGTCGGGCGATTACTGTCGAAGACGAAGACCATCAGCCAAGCATCCTCCGGGTTATGACCCTGCCAGCCTCGCAAATATCTTGAAGCCTTAATCTCAATACCTTCGGTCGCGTGCTGCACGGCGTTATTCGGAAAGACGCCTGCCGGGATCAGATCGGGGTGGCCGTTGTGATATGCGTTCTTGACGATGGTCGGGCAATGCTTTGGAATGCGCGCGCCCATGAACTCGCCGACGATGGACGAGAAGTTCGCCGGCATCACGATGGACTCCAACCGCTCCATCTCCTTCGTGTTCAATTGCTGGTTGACGAAGCCGAGGAAGCCGAGAAAGTCGTTCATCGCTAGCCGGACATGCTCGGCGGTCAAGCCGTATGGCAGAACTGTGCCGGAGTTGAAACCGGAAGCCGCTACCGGCTCAGGAGTGCAGGCGGCGCACTCCAGTTGCTTTAGCTTTTCGTAAGACATTAGGGCCTGCTCTCAGCGCAGGAAATGGGCGAGCGAAGGATGAATGTACCCCAAGATGGATTCAGATTAAAGGAAATTGGAAGGTACTCTCTCCGGCGGCCCTCATCACATTACACCGTTTCTTAGGCACGTAAAGCCTGTTAAAAATATACTTCGGGCCAGTTATACTGGTTCCAGATCGACCTGTATTCACCGTGTAGTTCCTCTCTAACGTTCCAAAAGAAGTTGCTGCGATGCGGCAAGTAGGTCACCGATTTCGCCCTGTTTTGGCTCGCCTGATAGGCTCGCCAGTCAAATTTCGGCTCGGATTTCGCTGCTTCGCGCATACGCCGCAAGAGCCACCGATCCACCTCCACCCAATTGGTCGCATTGGCAAAACGCCGGCGGAAGTGGAACTCGTAATAGAAACCGTTCACCTCTTTCAGCCGCCTGTAGAGCGGAGTCTCTGATTCCAACTTCGTCAGCATCTGTGCTTTAGCCCACTCAATCTCCCCTCTCGCGACCGAGATTCTGACCTTTCCGGCTTTGCTCCCGACCTCGATCCGGTAGCCGAAAATGTTATCTACGCGCTCCCTTCGGAGATCAATTGTGTGCTGTTTGGGGGCCGTCCCAAGCGCCATCCACTGCCTTCCGCGCCGCAAATAGCGGAACTTGCCGTACCCTTTTCGCTTGTGGAGAGCCTTCTGACTTGGGTCTAGCAAGAAGCCGAAATACCAATTCTGCTCCCTGTCGTGCGCTGCCCCGGCGAGCGTTTCCAGCACGCGCGCAGCCACACTGGAGCGCCGTCCGGGCAGATGATAAGTCATGAAAAGCTGCTCCGTATGCTCTCCTAAATTGATCCCAAGAAGCTCACAGCCGCGCTCGACGGCCTCCGGCGTCGCCCTCGGTAATGTCCCAAAAGCGAGGTGATAGTAGCCGTTTCGGGGCTGCGAAAATTTATAGAACTGCGCTAGTAGATCGAGGTCATCGTAGTTATAACGCCACAGATAAGGACGCGCGTGAAGGATCGGAGCTACCACTAAATCCACGGAAAAGGCATGAAGCATAGGTGCGCAATAGACCTGATCATCACGCATTGGATAGTAGTGAGCGGTTAATTCAGCCGCATAATTTTGGATAATTTCATTCTCGATATAACGGTTAAGCTTTCCTCGAAACCCGATCAAACTCTTCTGAATCGTCCCCAATTTTCGCTCAAGGTCGGTAAGCTTGAGGCTCGCTTCTCCCTTTTTCTCTTGCTGAGGTGACATTCTTGATCCCTTCGTTCCCAGCATTTTTCTATCGATTAAGGTTTATCTTAGGGGCGTCTCTCCGCTCACTAATCTACTTCCTAATATATGCCTTACCTGCTCTCTTTCAACGAAATTAACCCCAATCGGCTGCTTTATTCGATAGGATGTTGCTCCCCGATGGCTATGTATTCGCCCTTTCTAATAAAATCCCTAACTCCTTTCGATCCAAGAACATGAACACTCTACTCAAGAGCTAGGTAAATTGTAGGCAGATTAAAAGATTTTTGTTGACTTGGCAATACATTTCATCTTATCTTCGCAACATCGTCTTACTGATGAGATACAGTAAAACGCGCGCGAGAGTTACGACCAAACTTCTATCGAGACTCTTTCGCTAACCGTTCTTTTCAATGACCGCTGAGGGATAGGTCGGGCGTGTGGGATTGACGCAGGCTGCCACCTGCGATGCCTGTCTGACAAACAAAGCTTGAGACCACACAACTCGGCCACGGGAGAGCCGGAACGCGATGAAAGTCGCCCGTCCGGTTCGGGGAGCGGGATCACGAGCTTGTGCAGAATTGATTTGTACTTGTGACCTGAGAAACACTCGACTCCATAGTTGATTGACAATTAGAGATAGTGCGCCTGTATAGGCTTCGAGCATTACCGATCATCGGTTGTGGGGCTAAGGACGGTTTTGAGCCTGAATACCACAAGGGGCAGTCTGGCGTGCGGGGAACAAAAGACCTAGCGCGTAAGCACAGACCGTAAAGCGGAAGCGACCCCTGTCCTGATTGGTGAGCGAAGCGAACCCGCGCTTAAAACCGACTCCGCTAGTAACCTGAGTTACGGTAGCTCGTAAGGTGAAACAGCACCGCTCACAGAAGTGAGTGGTCTGGAGCAAAATGCGAATAATGCGGCAGCGGCACAGCGGGCACCTGCTAGGGACTAAACGTGCTCGGAGTTCGAATTAGGGATTCGTCGGTCTGACCGGGCTATTGGCACGCCGGTCGTGAGGCGAACAGAGGCTTCGTAGTAACCCTTCGAATAGCGGGGAACCCCGAAGAATAGGGGCAGCGTGAGACAGATTGTCGCTGACGAGCGCATAAGACAAACCCGTAAATAAGCTTCTCCTTTAGGAGCGGCAGGGCGAAGGAAGCTACGTCCTTTAGTGGTCCGCGTCGGACGCGGACTGCGCAACTAGCTGGTTTCTGACCCGTAAGGGTTAACGGACGCTGATTCGCCAGCATTGTGGCTTCAGAGTTCAATACGGTCTTTCTGATGAGCCGTACCTTAGCGCAGTGGCCCTCTCTTAGGAGCGTTCACCAGTGGCGGCGACGGGGCACAGTGAGTGTCACGTCTAAACCTCACTCGCAAGAGCGAGAGACGAAGACGGTACTTAAAATCTCTACTACTCAGTATACTCGGAAGGGCAGCTTTAACAGCCTGCCCTTCCACCTTGACGGGAGCGACTCGTTCGCGGCTCGCTCCCGTCCTTTGGAAGGCTGCATTTATGTTACCAGCGTGTGGTGTTGGGTTGGCCTAGAAGCTTGTACAACTGAGCCTTCACGACGGAGCCGCATCTTCAAAGGCTTCGATCACAGCGCGCGGCATTGGCCGCTTGGCGTCGGCTCGGAGCGGTTTGCACCGGCGTAGCGTGAGCGCATTGTAGCCGGTCGCAGGGGCCAGGCTGCGGAGCGCAGTCTCTTTGACCGAGTCGCGCGGGGCGAAGCTGGTCTCATGAGGCTCCTCGAACAGCACGATGGACGCTTGCACGAATCTCTCTCCGAAGGTTGAGCGGGAGGTTTGAGCAGCCGGGAATATGTGTACATTCCTCTATGGCGGCCCTCCTCCTTCGTCCGTCAGTCACACGGAAACGCTCCCGTAATCTTCTTCTCACGCGCTCGCTACAAAAGCCTTCAACTTTGGAAGCTTGCGAATGGCAAGGTTAAGCTTTGGAGCGGTTCCGAGTCTTACGCCGGGCGACACTGGCTCTTTTTATTCCTACATTGCTAACAGGCTCTTCAGAAACGGGTGGAAAATCCCTCTCAACTCGCTTCAGTAATTCTTCAATTTGGTCTTGAGAAAGCTGGATGATTATGCGGAACAGTTTAGCGATGGCGGGACGCCTGCTCGCGAGTCGCGCCATAGATTCGATCTCTTGATCCAGCCGACCCGCCGCCGCCAGCAACTCGCCGCGTTCTTCCTCACTGGCCTCAAGTGCCTGAGCTATCTTTTCAACGGTTTCGCGCGTCGGGTTGAACCCGGTGCGGTCATTCTCCAGTCGTGAGAAGCGGGCGTGATCCATATCGATCCGACGCGCCGCTTCGCGTTGAGGCAAGCCTTTAGCTTCTCTGATGCGTTTAAGAGTTTTGCCGAAGGAAGACACAATGGGGTTTGTAACGGGAACTCGCAATCAGTGTCAACGATATTACGGATGTTAATAAAGTGGTGCACTTGACAGTCACCTACAACAAAGTTATTCTCTGCTAAATTTCTTAGATGGTCACGTGGCGGGTAAAACGATGCCAGTTGATGAGGATTACAAAAAGCCACTATTACTCGAATCTGCGCTCGAAGCTCTCTACGACATAGGGTGCCCCGTTTACTGTACTGAGATGGCTCAGTACATAAAGGCGCGGTGGGCGCACACTTACGCTTCACTAACTTCAACGCGCATCGAGCGTCTCATGCTCAGTCATATAAAGAAGTGTGGGAAGGGAACATCGTCCCTTCCTCCGCCTTCGTTGTGCCCTGCCCTTACTGGGATACGCGGTGAACCGATCATGAGGCTTATCGCTCGTACCGACTGGCCTCTCGAATGGCGGATTATTGCCGCCACGACGGGACGTTTAAGGCATTTGCGCATAACCGCGCGTCTGTGCGAGTTGGCGCTTGGTGACGGGCGCAACTTCACTGACCTTCCCCTTCTGCTCAGACTTACCGCGACACTCGCACGCGGCCTTCCCGGCGCAGTTATCAAGCATGAGCGGTACGAACTGAAGTCGTGGCGCGATCTCGCGCGTGGATTGATCAATGCGCTGTCGGACGAGGACGAACGGGTGCGCATCAATGCCGCAAAGGAGCTTTCAACCGTTCAGAACTTCCACCAATTTTACGGAGCACCGGAAGAGTATCTTGAAGAGGTATCGGCATGAGCCTTACCGGAGCAAGGGGCTTGGCGCGCATTTCACAGAATCCACGCTGTGATCTACAAACAGCGATGGTCGTCGCGCAGGTCGATGAGATCAAGTTTTATGAAACGCTGACCGGGCGGGATTTCGAGGGTGAATACGGCGAGCGTACGAGTGCTCGTCGGCGTGGGCGTAAGTTTGAAACTAATCTGCACCAGAACAACGCCACCGAGTTGCGCCGCATCCTCGCCCCGCGCTTCGGCTACGACCCGGAACAGATGTACGTGCGCCACCTAGTTGATGAAATACCCGATCACGTGGCGGATGCTCATCATCGCCGTTATGTGCGAACAGTGCGCGTCTTCGCAGACGTGGCGGCGGGCTACGAACCGCCTCTTGTACCGCACCTTCTCATCGAGCCACAGCTACGCTTACCAGTAAGTGACAGCCGCTTCATTTATGTCGCACCTGATTTCGCCATTTTCGATTCTCAAGCGGGGAGTTACATCGTCGGCGAAGAGAAATCGATGATTGTGCGCGACGGGTCTCCTGATCGCGCGGATCTCGAGCGCACGCGGAGACAGGCCGGGGTGGAATTTCTAGCTTTACTTCTCCTGACCGAGCAGCTAGGTCTCAGTGACTGCTTAAAGGAACGCGCCAACTTCATCTTCGCCTCCCCGTTCGGCGTCACCCCGCACGCGCCGGTAGAGGAACGCCTACAGGCAGAAGTCGCAGAAGTCCGAAGGGCGCTTGAAGCCTACCGGAGAGCCGACGCAGAGTTAAGAGCGCACGGTGAAAAGGAAACGACGAAGGATTTTATTGCGCGGGCACATAACCTTGCCCTCAACTTCCAAAACTCTTGCATGTCCTCCTGCGCGCTCTTCAATTATTGCAAGAGCAGAGTGAGTAACACCGCTCAAGTGCTTGGCGATGAAGCGGTAGACGCTTTCGGTGCCGAAACCAAGCTTGAGCACCTGTACGCGCTAATACACAGCCCCGGCAGCGCCAGTTCAGTTGAAGAAGTCATAGTGGCGGCTCGGATCAGAGAGGCCATGGCGGTGTTAGACGTTGAGATAGATACCACAACTGAAAGGGTAAGCGTCGAGTGAACGCGGACCTCACTTTGATTGTGGGTCGTCTGTGCGCGCGGGAGCGCGGTCACGCAGTGCCCGTGCGTTCGACATATTCAGTCGCGCCCGATCCCCCTGAGACGTTTGGCATCGCCTTCATCCGCGTGGCTGCTGAGGAGCGCGTGCAGGCGGTAGCTTACGGGATGATAGGCACTCAACCGAGCGTAATCACCATCTGCAACCCGCTGGCGCGCGGGGCGCACGAACTCGAACCGTTTGCGAGTGCCCTCAATGATTATTTAACGAAGTGCGACGAGTGGGGAGAGTTACCACGAGTTTGGTTGGCTCATCCGGCGGCTCTCGCCGTGCTTGACCTACTCGGTCACCGCTACCAATCGAACCGTCACGTCACCGAGAGTTTGCGCGCGATGGGCAGGCAGTGCCGCGCGCTGTGCGAAGAGGCAACATTCCCCGGCCAGCAGGTCGTGGCCGTCGCCTCAGCACTATTGATGGAGCATGTGGTTACGGGGCAGTCTGCGGTCGAAGACCAGCATTTGGGTGCCCTGCTCGCGTGGGTTGATCCGCCGCTCGAAGTTGACCCCTTGCCTGAGTCTCAACGCCGCTCCTTGATTCCGGCTGCTTCTCTGCTCGACAAAGAAACAGATGAAGAGGTCGAGCGATTGCGCCGACTCACCCGGCAGTGTGAGGAGGGTAGTGAAGTAGCAGGCATTCACGGGCGAATCCGCTTGCTTCTTGAGGAAGGAGTGATGCGTGAATGGTCGCTCCTTAACGAGGCGCGGGCGGCGTTCTGGAAGTTAGGTCTGAAACCCGCCCCGCTCCGACGCACACTGCAACTCACTGGCGAATCGCACGAGCATTTACGTTACTTTTTGCGCTACGGGGCAAACCTCCCGTCCCGCCCGCACTCGCTTTCACTGAGGCTCGACACTTATGAGTATGCGGCGGCGCTGATTGAAGAAAAGGACACTTCTGCGGACGAGCGCGTGCGCGAGCGCCTTCGTGGCACTGGACGTGTGGTGACCGTCCGCGTCGAAGCCATTGACCAACCGAACGCAGGCCGACACCCTTGTACGTTGACGCTGACGACCGACCAGCCCGTTAGACGCGTAAGACCCGGCACAAAGTTGAAATCGATTGACGATCAAATCTTAGGGCGGATAATCGGACAGTCTGAAAGTGAGGATGCCGGGCGGCACCGCATCGTCTTCCGTTTGATGAAGGGAGTGCGCAAAGGCAAACCTCATGTCGGGCACGAACTCGAACTTGTCGATACCATCCCGTTTGATTCGCGCCGGGTCAAGCGCATCGTCTACAAACTGATGCGCCAAGATGAGTCACCGCTCATCTATCACGGTAGCCTGCCGTCTAGCACCTCGCGCCGTCTGCCTCCGGGCAGCATTCTCGAAGCGGCAGAGGGAATGCGCCGCCAATGATGATTGATGATTATTTTTCAGCGCAGGAGTCGAGTGCGCGCAAAGTGACGGAGCGCATCGTCGATTGTATCTTGCGCGACGGCTGCCCACTTCTAAACGTTGAATCCCCACCGGGGGCAGGTAAAACTGCTCTCGTGGAAACGATGATCGCGAGCGCAGTGGGAGTCGTCGGGCTAAGAACAGCCGTGATCACTCCCCATGCCGAGCAGACTTACGACTTATTACGCCGGATAGTCTCCCGCTATAAGCCTTTGCCACTCGCGCTGTTGCAATCTGCGCAACGTGAGCTGGCACCGGATTTATTAAACGACCCGCGCATCCCGCGCCCCGTTTCCGCGCCCGGTGGTTTACCAGACAGGGGGCCTCTCGCTCTCATCGCGACCGCTGATAAACTGCTTTACGAATCAATTGACCCGGCTCTCGGCCACTTCGATCTTCTGATCTGTGACGAGTCGTATCAACTCACTTACAGCAAGCTAGCTCCGCTGCTCCGCCTCACCCGCCAGACCTTGCTTGTCGGAGACCCCGGACAACTACCAACGCTCGTTACCGTCCCGGTTCACCGTTTCGAGACTGCGCCGCACCGGATTCATTGGGCCGCCCCGAAAGAGTTGAAGCGGTGCTTGCCGGACGTGCCGACGGAATGTTTGCCCGCAACGCGCCGCTTGCCGCAGGACACTGTCGATTTCATACAACCGGCGTTTTACCCGCAGCTTCCGTTCTCATCCGCCGTCCGACCGGAAGATTGTCGGCTACAATTCGCAGTGCCGGATGACGGCGGCGCAGTTGATCGAGCGCTTGATCTAATTGCGGAAGGACGCAGCCTCGTATGTCTGTTGTTGCATGGAGAAAACAGTCCTGCGGGTGTCATTGATTACGGAGTGAGTGAACTGGCGGCTGATGTAATCGCGAGATTTCTCGCTCGCAGACCGCACTGGGCGGGGCATGAGACTTTAGAAGCGCGGCACATCGGTTACGCTGATACTCACGTCATCTC
Organism: Pyrinomonadaceae bacterium; assembly: GCA_046714695.1. Classification (GTDB taxonomy): domain Bacteria; phylum Acidobacteriota; class Blastocatellia; order Pyrinomonadales; family Pyrinomonadaceae; genus DASQYE01. The sequence goes on along the minus strand of JBKKAL010000021.1, from coordinate 11,841 downwards.
AGGGGAGCAGACCGCGCAAATGTTAAGAAGTCATGGCGTGCCGACGAGTGAAGCGCAAGTCCTGACACCGGAGATCTGGCAGGGACTCGAACGACCCCTCATGGTTGTCAAGCATCCTTTAAGTGGGCTTAATCGCTTCAGCACGTTTGACCTTGAGCCGGGAAGATTCTGCGTTATGCTCTCGCGCCATCAGCTAGGGTGTATCATCGTCGGTCGTGAGTCCATCGGCAGACGGCTGGAAGAGCACCAGCACGCATGCGGCGAGCGCCCGTTCGGCGGCGAAAATCTGGAATGGTCGGGGTGGCAGGCACACCTTGCTTTATGGCACAACCTTAAGCAGGAGAGCCGCCTGATCAAGGTATAAAACTGCGGCGATGAGGAGTAATAGCCTTTGCGCATAGGCCCAATAGACTCGCACCAATTCATCGACTACTTCGCGCTCGCCTACCATCGCGCTGTGGCCGAGCGGCTGCGCCGCGAGCCAGAGTCCGTCATCAAAATCGCAAGAAAGAACCTCGTCCGCTGGAAGGCGAGCGGAGTCTTCGACAAAGGGGAGTTGCTGTCGCTCTCAGAGTGGGAGAAACTCCTTAACGAGTCGAACGTCGAAGAGTTGATCACAATAATCACCGAAGATTCCGATGAAGGACAGCGCCTGCGCCAATCAACTCCCCTCACGGGCGTGCTTTCGAAAGATGAGCGGCGGAAGATTCTTACAGATTGCGAGCGGATGGCTGAAAAGCTTGAAGGCGACTGGAGCCGCGAGACCCTTACAGGAAATCTCTGATGCAAAGAACATACATCGCTATTCATGCTGATATCGGCCCGATAATCAAAGCTTGGGTTCCCGACTTCCCCGGCGTGACAGTGCCCGGCGACCGCTGGATCGACACGCTCACAATGTTACCGATCATCCTTGAAAAACACGTTGACGAGATGGTGAGACGGGGCGAGCCTTTGCCGACGCCGACCGTGCCGGACTTGTGGGCCGTTCACAGGGAGTATCCGGAGGCGCTAATCGGTTTCGTTGATATTGATGTTAATAATGAGGACTGAAGTCACAGCGTAGCCACTTTTTCAAGGCTTATACATGGTCAGATCTATTTTTTTATTGGACGCTTACCAAACGCCAGCCATCGTCGTATCGTTGAAAGTAAGCTACACCTTTTTTGACGGAAGCATTAACCTCTGACGTTTCTGCAAGCGGCGTGCGCTGAAGCAGTCCTGTCGGATTCTTGAGCGTCTCCTGTAGTTTCAGCGGTAGTCTCTGATACGCCGCACTCTTTGGGTCGAACGACTCACCTACGGCAGTCGGGACAGCGCGCCAAGTAAACCCAGCCTGCGCCCCGCCATTTTGTGTTGTGATAATGCCGGTTACTTCAAGCACCTGCTTAGTGTAGATAGGAATTGCTCTTTCATTGTTGCCAGCAGCTTCTTTGCCCTTCGCAGTCAGGCTGACGCGGACATTGAACTTCCATGGCTCAAGACTGTCTTTATCTATTGGATTTCTTGTAGTGATGCCAGAAGGTCTTTCGATAATAATCTCAGGAGCTTTTACCACCTTCGGCTTTTGGATAACCTCCGCTGTGACTTCAATAAGGTTCAGATGTTTGAGCACGGCCAGCATTGGATGGTTATCAAGAAAAGCCTCAACTGCACGCGCTTGTGCATCCACCTCTTTCTCATCTACCGACTGAGCCGGAACAGACACCTCTCCATAGTCGTCTCTGAGCACTATCATCGCCGGTTCTTTGAACTCTTTGGCATCTTTGATGAGAGCTAGCGCGCGGGGACGCGACAAGTCTTTCGCCTCTGCACAGCTTGCGAATAGGACAAAGATAAAAATTGTACCTAGTATTCGAGCGGCCTGATTCTTCATAATCTGTTCCTCATCAATCATCGCCTGCAACGCAAGCGAAACTTACTTTGCTCTCCGCCACCAGCTTTCCTCTTCTGTACTTGCGGAGAGTGCCTTCTGCGACAGGCTCTCTGACAATCTCTTCGTTCTCTATCCTTGGCCTTTTAAGAAGCCGTCCCTCGAAGCCATACTTGATGCTCTTAAAAGTGATAGTGGTGAAAGTGAGATAGTCGCCAGTGACCCTGACTGTGGCAAAGGCATAGGCGGACTTCTTTAGTTTGGTGCTCAAGCCCCCTGAGATCGGTTGGCCGGGGAAGGAGATGACGTAGAAGTTGACGAATTCTTCGAATCCCTGCGGACGCGTACCGTAGATTTCGTAGAAGCAGCCAGACCAGTCCTGTGTCCCATTCTGGAGCGGAACACCTCGCGCGTCACTGCGTTCATCGAAGAAAGCCACGGAAAACAGCAGCATGAAGCTAAAGAGGAAAGTAATAGAATCTCCAGATAATATTCTCTTGTACGCCAATCTACTTTTCATGCTAGGTGTTTCCTGTGGTGATTTAATCTTTTCAAGGTGACGGATGGTCATCTACTTTGGTATAAAAGATACCCAACCATCTTTGACAATATCTGCTAGCGGCCTATGCAACTTACGGCTCAACACATTCACAAGTGATGGGAGCCGCCGGGAGGCCAAGAAAGTGCAGGCTCCCGGCGCAGATAAATCCAATCCCACGACTAAGAACAATCGTTCTTAGAAGGATTTTACTAAGAACAGTCGCTCTTAGCAAGGCTCGACCGCAAGCGCCCGCTTACTTTGCTAAGAACGAAGCAAAGGTAAGTGTCTTAGCAGGAGGTAGCTCCTGATGAGGCGCAGGTCGGCAAGATTGGGCGAGAAATTGCTCTCCATCCGTCAAGCTTTGGGGCTTTCGCAAAATGGGATGTTACGCCATCTGGGCCTTGCGGATGAGTTGACGCAGGCTGAATGGAGTGCCTATGAGAGGAATGTGCGCATTCCTTCGTTACCAGTTCTTCTATTGACCGCCGAGATAGCAGGTGTGTGGATGGACGTGCTCGTCAATGATGAGCTTGATCTGCCAGAGAAGCTGCCGGCAAATCCGAAGAGCGAAGGCCTTAAGCGCAAGGCGACCACAAAGGGCAAAAAGCGGTAAATCTAGGATTTCGAATACTCTTCAACGCTGATCTTTGCGAAGCGCAACTCCACAACGCGTCGTCGCCGAAGGCTGTCGCGAGGTGCGCGGGTGAGGCTCATGAGGGCTCACTATAGGCGAAGACTGACGGCCAAATTCCTTCACTCTGTTCTGGAACGCCCGGCGCGGTCGACAATTGGAGTTTCCTGATCAGTTCAAAGCGATTCTTCACCCCGTAATGACGAAAAATCGCAGACCAGATTTGATCCACCGTGAGCCGACCAGCACACTCTCTGGCAGGTAAGTAACCTGTGCCGTAAGCGAAGCCACAGTGCGGACAGGCATCGTAGGCGAGAGCTAGGGAACTGCCCCCTCCATGCTTTTGTAGCATCTGCAAGCTGCACTGCGGGCATCGTCCGCCGTAAGTTTCAATTTCCATAAATCCCCTTTCAGTTAATCCTCATAGGTAAGCCTATAAAACGAAACGTACTTGGTCAACGATTAATTCCTGCCGGAAAAAATGTTTTAGGTCTGAGTAAAAAAATTCTTGACAGATATCTAGTTGTTTCATTTCCTGTGACTCGACGGGCTCTTTCGAATCAATGGGGAGCAGAGATTTTGAAGTGAGGGAAGGTTTATGAAGCACGATTCACAGGTTGATGTTTTGTTCGCCCGGATCGAGGTGAGCAGGGATGCGGGCGCTGCCAAAGACGGAGCGCTTGCTCTGATCTACCGCCCGGATGAACCTCTAGAGGTTCGTGTATTCGATGCGACGGAAGTTCGCGACAATGATGCGGTAGGTGTTAACGAGTTGGAGGATGGGCAATCGCTGGAACTCGGGATTGTCAAAAAAATTGAGCTGCTCCCGAAGCACGAGCCGATCTTTGACCCGGAGATGGAGGGTAGGGAAATCATTATCCACGGGATTCCGCACCTAGTAGTAGGAGGTGTTCCCCGGCAGATAGCGGAAGTAGGCGAGGACCCGCTCCGCCCAGCACATTTCGCCGAGTTAGGCCGCTTCCAGCAGGCGGCGCTGCTGGACATGTTAGTCCAGTACGAGGGACTTCACGAGGAAGACCTATACGATAGGTTTGAAGAGGAAGGAATCTTCGCGATGTCCGATGATGAGTTCGCCGCTTATCGTAAAGAAGTTTTGCGCTCTTGGGGCGATACAGGCGAATGACCGGCCCGAAGAGCTCAAAGATTCCGTCCAAACGCAGGATGGGAGACGAAAAGCCCGTCTTACATGCCCCGTTTACTGCCGTCATCAGCAGGCCTGCGAACGCGATGGTCTACGGCGAAGGTGGTATTAAGTCCTCCGATCTCCTCTCAACCGGCCTCGTGTTAATGGTCTTAGGCTGCCTGCTGGTTGCCTTGACCGGCCCCTCTGTTTTGAAATTGATCGGTGTCACGTAAGCCGTTGAGAGTCTTCAGGCGCGGAGGACTGGCTTGGAGGTTATCACCGAGTATGCTGGTCGGCACGTTGCTGCGCTCGAACCAGACCTAGGCTCGTGCTGCGTCACCACCCAAAGATGGAAAACAGCACTTGAGACGGTAGTGTTGCAGGAATCGCTGCTCCGACTATAATCCTCACGTCAGCTCGTCCATCACTCTCTGGGAACCCTACTATTGAAACAAAATAAGTCCTTGTTCAAATGGCGTCATTAGGAGCCGACAATCATTCTCCTCTGTGTCCGCTGGTACTGCCGCTACCAACTTTTTTATCGAGATCTTGAGGAGATGGTGCGAGAACGAGGACTTGCTGTGGACCATATAACTGTCTGGAGATGGGTGCAACGCTATGGCCCTGAGATAAACCAGAGAATTCGCCCTTACTTGAAATTAGCAGGTGCTTCCTATCGAGTTGATGAGACATACATCAAGGTCTGAACACAGTGCAAGTATCTCTATCGAGCCGTAGACAAGCAAGGCAACACGATAGAGTTTATGCTTTCTGCTAAACGCGACGTAGCGGCAGCAAAACGCTTCTTTAGGAAGATGATGAGAGCCGATCATCGGAGACTTCCGTTTTCAATCTCCGTGGATAAGAATGCTGCCTATCCTGAAGCTCTCACTTCTTCCCATGACGAAAAAGTCTTGCCGAAGGAATGTACACTTCGTCGAATAAAATATCTCAACAATGTGATTGAACAAGACCATCGTTTCATCAAGAAGAAGGTACGAGCTTCGCAATGCTTCAAGTACTTTCACACCGCGGAGCGAACACTGAAAAGCATTGAAGCGATGAACATGATAAGGAAGGGTCAGGTCAAAAGATTACTCAGGAATGATGCAATTGGTCACGCGAAGTTTGTCTTAGGACTCTTCCAAGTTGCGGCAGAGAGAAAAATCTCAAGTCTTTTCTCCGCCCTGAAATATTATTCGCAACACTACCAAATTTCCTCCTTTATGCAATCCGGCGCGGCATAATTGCTCGAATATCGAAAACTGAGTGTTCGAGCAATGATGCCGCGCACATATTCAAAGAAATTGCGATTATGGCGCGACGTTCCAAGCAAACTCGCCAAGCAGTATTGCCAGAATAATCACCGCCGCCAGAACCGCCAAAATGGCAATTCCGGTAACGATTAAAGGATCTGAATACCTCGGCACGCCCGAGTAAATTGGTTGGTTCGATTTCATTTCGCCAATCTCCTTTCATTAAAGTTTTGAAGTGCGGCGCAACTTTTAACGCTTGCGCCCTGACATTTTTTCAAGCGTTTCGCCGAGTCGTTTAACTTCCTCGCCGTATTTCGCCCAATCGCCTGCCCGCTGTGCTTCCAAAGCGCGGTCGTATTGCTCTTTCGCCTGTTCGGGCAGGGCAACGGATTCGGTCGGAGCGGCTGTTTGATTTTCGCCCGCGACGGTTTGCGGTTTTATTTCGTTAGCCGTCTTCAACTCGTTGCCGAATAAACTCACCAAACTTTTGTCGAGCGTTTCACGCATCGCAATCCGGTTGTCGCTCGCCACGATGACGCGGCGCAGTTCGGGGATTCTGCCTGATTCCGCCCTGAAATAAAGTGGCTGCACGTAGATCAAGGATTCTTTAATCGGGATGACCATCAGCGTGCCGAAAATCACGCGCGAGCCACCTTGATTCCACAGCGCCAGTTGTCTGGAAATTTCCGGGTCTTGGTTGATCCGGGCGGCGATTTGTTTCGGACCGAAAACTAATTGTTGTTTCGGAAAACGATACGCGGCGAGCTTGCCGTAGTTCTCGCCATCCGAGCGGGCGACCATCCACGCTGCTAGATTGTCTTTGCGTTGCGGCGTGAACGGCATCATCAAGATAAATTCTTCTTTTTGCTCGCCGGGCAGCCTCATAATCGTGTAGTACGGCTCCATCGCCTTGGCTTCCTCGTTCGAGTTTGCGGTCGGCATCTGGGCTATCGTCCACTGATCTTCCTTGTTGTAGAACTCCTGCGGCTTATCCATGTGATAGGTCGCAAACACGCGACTTTGAAGATGGAATTTATCTTCCGGGTAACGCAGGTGCGCCCGCAAAGATTCGGGCATTTCAGCCAGCGGCTTGAGGGTATTCGGGAAAATCTTCGCGTAAGTTTGGATTATCGGGTCGCTCTCGTCGGCGACATATAGCGAAATCGAGCCGTTGTAAGCATCAACCGTCGCTTTAACCGAGTTGCGGATGTAATTTATTCCGTCAACGAGTTGTGAATACGGGTAACGGTTCGTCGTCGTGTAGGCGTCGGCAATCCACACGAGTTTGCCGTCGTTAATGACCATGTACGGATCGTTATCGTAGCGCAAATAGGGAGCGACTTTTTCCAGACGCTCGCGGATGTTGCGAACCGATAAGATTTTGCTCTCTGCTGTGAAGTCATTCGACAACAGCAGTTTCAAATCGAAATAACGCGACGCGAAAAGCATCTGGTTGAATGTCGAGCCGATTGCCAGACCGCCCGTGCCGGTGTAGTTACGGAAGACGTTCTCCTCGCCCGCCGGATGATTGAATTCCTGCGTTTTCGTGTTGACGTAAACGCGGTCGTTCGACATTTCGCCGAAATAAATTTCCGGTCGCTCGATTTTCAGTTCCGGCACGTTCGTCTCCGGCGGAATGTTTTTGACGAACAATTCCGGCAACCCTTCCGAGGTTACCTTGTCAACCGGACCGACCGCCGCGCCGTAGCCGTGCGTAAACGTCAGACGTTCGTTTATCCAGTTCCGATTCGGCAAAGTCGCGGAGTTTAATTCGCGCGGAGAAATCATCACCTGCTGCATCTCGCCGTTGATGTTGTAGCGGTCGTTGTCCACCGAATGGAATTCGTAATAAGTGCGAATTTCCTGAATCTGCCCGAAAGTATCGAGAAGTGGCTGCTGGTCCCACAAACGAATGTTGTTGACCGTGCGCCGGTTGTCTTCGATGTCGGCGGCAGTCAAAGCCGTGTTGCCGGAAAGTTCGCGCTCCTCAACCTCGTTCAAACCGAAAGCCGCCCGCGTCGCGTGGATGTTATGTTGAATAAAGGGCGTTTCCTTCGCCAGTTCGTTCGGCGCGACCGAAAACCGCTGAACCAGCTCGGGATAAATCCAACCCGCCGCCATAATCAGTACAAGCAAAGCCGCGCCCGCCAAAATCAAACGATTGGTTCGACGGAAAATACAAACGACGGCGAAGATTGCCGCCAGAGTCGCCGCCGCGATTTGCGCCCAGAGCAGCGGCATCGCCGCATTCACGTCCGCGTAACTCGCGCCGAAAAATCCCGTTCCCGAAGATAGCGGCAAATGCGCAATGCCCAAATAAGCTTTCCAGGCGACAAGCAGAAAAGCCGCCGCCGCTAAGCCGAGCAGATGAGCACGTCCCTTTCGCGGAAACTTAAAGCTCGTAAATTGTTGTTTCTGCCGGTCGGACTTGAAATTCGTCCTGGCGAAATACATCACCGCCGCGCCGATTATGTTGACGACCAAGAGCAGAAACAGCCCAGTCGAAATCCAATCGAGCGCTGGCAGGGTGAAAACGTAGAAGGCGATGTCGCGCCCGAACAGAGGGTCGGCAGCACCGAAAGGAACTTGATAAAAATAGCGCATGACCGTTTCCCATGCGCCGAGCGCGGTCACACCCGCAAACAGCCCGACGAAAATCGCCACCTTGATCGGCGCGCGTCTGAGGGTTGGCAAAACTTCCGGCACGGCGTCAAAATCCGCGAGGGCCGAAGGCGCGGATGCGAGACGCGCCGCCAACCGCAAATTGAGCCACGTTAAAACGCCCGCGCCGATGCCGACAACCAAACTTGTTAATATCGTCGCCTTCCAAACCGTGCTGAAAACCCCGGCAAAGCCCATCCCCGAAAACCAAAAATACTCGGTGTAAAGGTAAGCGAAGGCGAACCATGCCGCGACCGCCAATCCGATGCCCAGAAGTAGCAGACTCCACTTGGACGATTTAACCGCGATTGTCGGTTCTCGCGGTTTTTCAGGCGGTTTTTCGACAACTGTTTTTTTAGTAGAGTTAATCACTTTTTCCGCTGTAATCATTTTGCATCTCCCACCGTCATAAACGGGCACGCAGTTAAAGCGTTCTTTCCATCCGAGTCGCTCGACGCGCTTGTAACTTTTATGCCCTGAGTTCTTTGCAAGCCACATTCGCAACCAATGTAGTCCGTATCGGGACGGATGAAGTCGCCGGGTGAAACGTAATTTGCTTGACTCGCCGGTTAATTCCCGCAAGAGTTTCCGCGCCGTTAAACAACAGCGAGCGGGTGCGTACCGCTCAGCTTCGCGGAGAAGCGATTAAGCAGCTCGCGCTCCTCATCGCATATACGATTATTGAAATCGCTGAAATCCGAGTTGATGCTTGACGCTCCGGCGACACGCTCGCAGAAGGAGAGCAAGTCACACTCGTCCACTTCACGCAGTTCAGACGGAAACACCTCGAACGTCGTCATGACGGCACGAAATGAACGCTCGAAAAAGTCATCCGACGGTCTGGTGTCGAGCAACTGCGTCACCCGTTCGTAAGCCGGGCTGCCGGAACGGATGCCGCGCAAGCGAGCGTCGTTCGTGATGATACGGCGTTCGCTCTTTGTCACACTGCCTTCCGCCCACGCCATTTCGATAAGAGGAATGAGCGGTAGCATTCGCGCGGTCTCAGCCGTGTAACCAAGTTCGTGTAAATCGCGCAGCACACTCACGTCCGTGATGCCGGTCGTCACGGCGATGTTGAGCCAGCCGGAAGCTTCGCGTCTGCTCGCTTCGCTCAGTTCCGCCGCGATGCTTTTGACCATCTCCACTTCTTCGTCGCAAATGCGCCGCCCGCCGCCCACGTGAGAAGGGCTGCCGCCGGAAGTCCCGGCGATGTGAGCGCAGAGATCGACTATGTTCCAGCGATTCAGTTCGCTCTCGTCCGAAGGCTGGCTGTGTAGCAATGTGCCCAAGAGTGAGAAAGAGTTTTTGTAAAACTCTTCGGTCGGCTCGAAGTCGAGCCAACCGGAAAGCTTCTCGCAAGCGCGGCTTCCCGGTGCAATCCCATGCTGGCGTGCGGCTTCGAGAATAAGCCTGCGCTCGCGCCGCGTCACGACGCCTTCCGCCCATGCCGTCCGCACGAGGGGCACAAGATACAAGAGCGGTACGTCATCCGGCTCGTAATCGAAGCTGCGAAGCGCAGCGAGAACCGCATCGTTTGTGACGCTGATGTTGGCGGCGAACCCGCCGCGTTCGATGTCGCGTTGCGTGTCGTCGCTCACTTTGAACGGGGCTTTGTTTGAAAGCGGGTTCGGGGTTTGCTCATCTTTGTGGCCGTCGGTGAACAGGTTATCAATGGCGAATGTTTCGTTATTGTTCATAATGCCTCCACTATCTTCAGTCAGACCATCTGCGGTTTTCGCCTTCATACAAACCTTCAAAGGTTCAACCGAAGTAAAAGATAAAAGTCGCGCGGGATGAAATTGCACTCAGAGCCAGAGCATCACGCCGATCAAGAGCAAGGTCATTGCTAACCAGATCGCCAGCCAATATGGCTCCAATCCGGCGTGCAGCGTCCGCGCCGTGTTGATGCCCGCCGCGATTAAACCGGGCGCGTCATCCGTCGTATATTTCTCTTCCGAGCCACTAGGCAAGATGAGCCGGTTGCCGGGACTCGAGTAGACGTGCGGCGCATCGCCCGGCAACAGCAATGTGCCTCCGAAAAATCCTTTAATACCAGGCTGCTTGAGACGATATGACACCTTTCGGAAGTAGGGAGCGAAATGCACTTCGCTGATCGTGCCGAGCAATTTGCCCATGTCGGTGATGACGCTCGCCCCCACCATCTTGCGAATTGCGCGCACGCTTTGTGTGAAGGCGTCGCCGAGTTTCGTGCGACGCTGGAGCGCACGTACGCGCGTCAACAACGCAACCGAATCAAGTGTCGCCTCATGCCAAGCGACGGCGCGCATCACTGAATCCCGACCCTTTACAAGGTATCCGAGCAGCTCTCCGCGTGCCGGGTCAACGATGATGTCGGTGACGCTCCCTATGCTTTGCCCGGTCTCAACATCGAGCACGTTCATTCCGACGATGCCGGTCGCCACGTTAATTGTTTCAGCCATGCTCATCTCGTTGTACACTCTCTTCTAGTTCTGTCGCGCTTGCCGCTAAAGCTAAAATCTTTGGCTCGAAGTGTTACAACTCGGATGCCACACAGCCCCACCGCCAATCATTAGGGTTAAGCGGGCTGTTTATGACGTTCGTGCCATGAGCGAACTTATGGTCGGCGAACTCCAGTTGTGGCAACTTGGGACAACGGTGTCTCCGCAAGCAACAATAAAAAGGATGTGGGATGAAGGCAGAGAGATCAAAAAGCGGTAGATCAAGTTGAGCGCTGATGCTTTCGGCTCTTATCCTTCCGTCTTCGTTATTGCGGAGCGCGGTTTGCAGTGTGTTGTATCTTTGGAGTCAAACGGATGAGTACGGGAACGCGATTAGTGTTGATCCTGACGTTGGCGGTTGGGGCGCTGATGGCGACGGCGAGCTTCGTCATCCTGCGCGAGCGCGAGCGGAGTCTCCAGCGCGCGATGCAGACGGAAGTGCGCGCACACGCCGCGACCCTACGCATCGCGCTCGAAGAAGAGTTCGCCGCCGGGCGCGACGCGGAAGCGCAGAGGCTCATCAGCCGACTGGGGGATAACGCGCGGCTCTACGCCGTCGTGTTCTTCGACCGTGAAGGGCGCGCCGTGATCGTGTCGAACTCGCGCGCGTCCCGCGAAGTGCGCGAAACACCGGAGATCGGGCGTGTTCTTGCCGGACGAGAAGAAGTCGGCGTCACCCAGCGCTTCGGCGAGACTCCGGTCTTCTCCGTCATCCTGCCTATCGTCGTTGCGGGTGAGACGCTCGGCGCGCTCAAAGTCGCCGAGTCGCTTGAGTTTGTCGAAAGCGATGTGGCGCAAATGCGCCGCAACTTTGTGCTGGTGACGCTGCTGCTCGCCCTGATAATCTTCGGGGTTGTTTTCGCGGTCACGCGCCGTCACCTTGCGCGCCCCTTAAATGATCTTCTCACGGGCGCGGCGGCGGTCGGGCGCGGCGACCTTTCCTACCGCGTGATCGTGCCGCGAGCAGGTGGCGAGTTCGCGCGCCTCGCACGCGAGTTTAATCGTATGGCGGACTCGCTCGCTGAGCAGCGCGACCTGGCGGCGAGCGGATCGGAGGAACGCCTGCGGCTCGAACGCGAACTGCGCCACTCGGAGCGGCTCGCCAGCGTGGGGAGGCTCGCCGCCGGGGTCGCGCATGAGATGGGCGCGCCCTTAAATGTCATTGATGCACGCGCCGAACAGCTTTTAACAAAAAAAGATGCGCCGCCCGACACGCGCGAACGCAACCTCCAGATCATTCGCAAGCAGGCGGCGC
>JBKKAL010000020.1:0-16505 GCA_046714695.1 Pyrinomonadaceae bacterium | reverse complement strand
GAGAAGCGCCACCTGATCGTCGAGGCGGGCACGGGGACAGGGAAGACTCTGGCTTATCTCGTCCCGGCGATTGCGGCGGCGGTCGCCCCCAGCGGGCGCGTTATCATCTCGACGGGGACGAAGAATCTGCAAGAGCAGTTGATGGAAAAAGACATCCCTTTCCTGCAACGCGTCCTGCCGCGAAAGTTCTCGGCCGCATACATGAAGGGCCGGACTAATTACGCCTGCCTGCAACGCATCAAGCGTGCGGAGAACTCGCCAGTGCTCGACGGGCTTGAAGAGCTTGATTATTTCGACGAGGTTCGACAGTGGGCCAGAGAATCGCAGACGGGCGACCGCGCAGAATTAACTGCGCTGCCGGAGAATCTTCCGTTCTGGCGTCACATAGACGCGCGCTCTGAAACCTGCCTGGGGCAAAAGTGTCCCGACTTCGACCCGTGCTTTATCACGCGGATGCGTCAGAGCGCGATGGATGCAGACATCGTGATCGTCAATCATCACCTCTTCTTCGCCGATCTGGCCTTGCGCAACAGCGAGTACGGGCAGGTCTTGCCGGATTACTCGGCGGTCGTTTTCGACGAGGCGCATCTGGTCGAAGACGTGGCGTCGGAGTATTTCGGCGCTCAGGTTTCCAGCTATCAGTTGGAAGACCTTGTGCGCGACTTAGCGCAGCTTCCTATTATAAATGTTGATGTGAATAAGGAACTGACACGCACTGCGGGGCGTGTGATGCGATTTGCTGACGGGTTTTGGATGGGCTTCCGCGACGGGAGAGGTGAAGAGGGTAGATTCCCATTATTGCCAGGGACTTTCGGTTTTAAAAACGCAAAAGGTGAAATACAAAGAACAGTGCTTGGAGAAGCATACATAAGCTTGGAGGGAGCACTTAACAGAATTGAGACAACTCTCGATGAGCTTAGGGATAAACCATTAGAGGTCGAAAACTATTTACGGAGAGTTAGACAGCTACGGTTCGATTTAGAGTTCATAGTGGCAGGTGATGGCGAGGCTTTTGTTTACTGGTTAGAACGACGTGGACGCGGAGCATTTCTACGGGCGTCCCCCATTGATGTATCACGCCTGCTACAGGATAAGCTTTTTGAGCGCATCGAGACAGTGGTGCTGACTTCTGCTACGCTTACCAGCGCGGGCCGCTTTGACTATATACGTAAACGGCTTGGCCTCGCTGAGTCTGACGAGTTCTACGAACAGGCTGAGTTAGCTGAAAAAACTGATGACCTGATCGCGCCTTCAAGCTACGATTATGAGAACCAGGCTGTGCTTTATCTGCCGCTGCGTATGCCTGACCCGCGCTCGCCGCAGTGGGCCCAATCAGCCGCCGACGAAGTTATAAAAATCCTGAGCGCGACAGAGGGGCGCGCCTTCGTCCTTTCGACGAGTTTCGCCGGGATGCGCGCTCTCTATGACGGGGTCGCGCGCGCGATTGATTATCCGTGCTTTATGCAGGGCACTGCATCTAAGGCCGGACTGCTTGAAAAATTCCGCACAACCCCGAATGCAGTTCTCTTCGCGACATCCAGTTTCTGGCAGGGCGTGGACGTGCGTGGCGAGCAGCTCTCCTGCGTCATCATAGACAAGCTGCCGTTCGCCGTCCCCTCTGATCCGGTCGTCGCAGCCCGCCAGCGATACATAGACGACCAGGGCGGCTCCAGTTTTTATGAGTATAGCGTGCCGCAGGCGATCATCAGCTTAAAGCAGGGACTGGGCCGACTGATCCGCAGCACGACCGATAGGGGCGTGCTTGCAGTGCTCGATCCGCGCCTGCGCACCAAAGCCTACGGGCGTATGTTTCTGGAAAGCCTGCCGCCGTGCCGCATCACCTCAGAGATAGAAGACGTGGCAGGCATTTTCGAGACCGACCAAGTCACTACCTAGTTCCAACCCCTAAGTCCAGTGCCGAAGGATAGTCTTTAACTTACGACTTTCTTTTCCGGCTTGCGACTTTCTTCCCCTGCCCTTAGACTTTGATTTATGGCCGGACAATTTGAAGTGATGATCGAGCGCAACTTTTCCAGCGCGCACCAACTGCGCGGCTACAAGGGAAAGTGCGAAAACCTGCACGGGCACAACTATAAGATCGAAATCTACGCGCGCGGGCGCGAGCTGGACAACATCGGTCTGCTCGTTGATTTCGGCGAGCTAAAGGAGGCCGCCGACGAGGTCGTGCGCTATCTTGACCATCGCAATATCAACGAGCTTGCGCCGTTTGACGAGGAATTGAATCCGTCGGCGGAAAACCTAGCGAGATATATTCTTGAGCGCGTCTCAGCGCAGGTCGGCGATGATCGCGTACAGGTGTACAAGGTTCGCTGCTTTGAGACGCCGACCAGCGTGGCGACCTACGAGGTGGATTAAAATGAGTTTCGGCAAAGCGCGATCAGGTTAACTAAGTCAAACAGTGACGAAAAAAGAGGCGTTGGTTGAAGAGATAAGTTCAACCAGCGCCTCTAATCTTTTGTTCAGGGGTTCAGGAAGCGGTGAGCGCGCCGATGTCTATGTTGTATTTCCTGATCTTGCTATAGAGACGCGGGCGATAGATGCCAAGCAGGTTTGCGGCCGCCTGTTTATTGCCGCCGGTCCTTTGCAGCGTCTTTTCGATGACCAGTTTCTCTATATCTTCGAGCGTCATGTTGGGCGGGACATCCCAGGCCGCGCTGCCCGTAGAACCTTCCGGCAGCGAGCCGTTATCGAATGGTAGATCAACGGGCTCAATCTTATTGGATTTCGCCAGCAGCACGGCGCGCTCGATGACGTTTTGCAGCTCGCGCACGTTGCCCGGCCAGGCGTGAGCGAACAATCGCTGGTAAGCGGCCTGAGAGACGGCCGTAATCGGACGTTCATACTTGCGAGAGTACATCTTTAGAAAGTGTTCCGTCAGGAGTTGTGTATCTTCTGCGCGCTCGCGAAGCGGCGGAACGTGAATCGTGATCGTCGAGATACGATAGAAAAGATCATCGCGCAGCAGCCCATCGCGGATGGCATCAGCAGGCATACGGTTGGTCGAGCAGATAAGACGGAAATCCACGGCATAAGTTTTTTCCGATCCGATCTTACGATAGCTGCGCTCTTGCAGCACTCTCAGCAGCTTCGGCTGCAATTCAACCGGCATCTCCGCGATCTCGTCCAACATTAACGAGCCGCCCGCCGCGTGTTGGACCAATCCCTCCTTATCGGCATGCGCGCCCGTGAAAGCGCCCTTCGTGTGGCCGAACAGCTCTGACTCGATAAGTTCTTTTGGAAGCGCAGCGCAGTTGACTTTGATAAAGGGCTTTTTGGAGCGCAAGGAGTTGTAGTGAATGGCGTTGGCGATCAATTCTTTGCCTGTGCCGGATTCGCCGACGATCAAAACATTGGCATCGGACTTTGCCACCGATTCGATTGTTTCATAGATGGTCTGCATCTGCTTGGAAGCGCCGATGATGTTGAAGTATTCGGCGCGAGTGGAAAGCTGGCGGCGAAGGCTCTCGGATTCGGCCATCAACTCGCGGCGCTCCAGCGCTTTCTCCACAAGGGGCTGCATCTGCTCGAAGTCGAAGGGTTTTTCTACGAAATAGAAAGCGCCTGCCTTGGTTGCTTCGACGGCGCGCGCCACCGTGCCGTAGCCCGTGACGACGATGATCTCTGTGGCCGGGCGCGTGTCCTTCATGTGGCGCAAGACCTCAAGACCATCCATGTCTGGAAGCTGTAGATCACAGATGGCGAGATGATGCCCGCCACGGTCGAACAACTCTATGGCCTCGGCACCCGTAGCAGCCGTGTCCACCGTATAGCCTTCCTCGGCCAGATTCTGCTTTAGCGAATCCGACATCATCGGCTCATCATCAATCACAAGAATACGTGCGTCTTTATTTTGCAACTTGTTCCCCCTAAAACAGTGACAGGCGACATGTGACAGGAGAAGACCTTGTCTGACTGCTCGTCACACGTCACCTGTCACTCATCATTACTATATTTAATCGGCAGGCGTACGCGTAATAAGCAATCGCCCGCGCCTCCTGCTTCTCCCCCGTGCGCCTCTATGATCCTGGCGGCCAGCGACATCCGCAGGGCATCGCTACCGATAAAAGAATGAAACGGATCAATCCCGTCCATTGACTTCACGCCGCGCCACTCGATCACTGCCATCGTGGGCCCACCTGCATCCTCTTCGCGGCGTAGGTGAATCAGAATCTCCAGGTTGTCCTGCGCGCCTCTCATGCCGCTTGCGCCCGCCGTAATAGTTGTCAATGCTTCGGTGAGGGACGCGACATCGAACTCGCCCTCAAGCGAATCAAGGTCTGACTCAAGGCGTATGCTCGAATTGCCCAGGGGGTCGCTGGTTGAGATCGTCGTCAGTATTTTGACGAGGTCAACTCGCGGCTGGCGGCGCAATTCGACCGGGCGTCCGTAACGCGCGAGCGCCGTCATATCGGCCGCCGCGCGCTCAAGGCCGTTGATCAACTTGCTGATGGTCTCCTGCTCGTCCGCTGGCCGTTCGCTCTTCTCCATGCGCTTGCGTAAGAACGTGGCATAAAGTTTGAGACCATTAAGTTGATTTTTCAGGTCGTGAACGATTTGAACAGACATGCGCCCCAGTTCTTGCAGGGCGTCAATGTCCTGTGTGTCCGATATTAACGGCTTCATATTGCTCACGAGCCTTCGCGCAAGAGATTTTTAATACGCGCATTCGCCGACTTTCAAGCTACTCGCGTGTATGAATAGAGCCCAAAAGGGGCGGCTATTTGTGTCGTGTTTCGATGCGGCATCTTAACAAAAAAAACCACCGTATGCTAGTCATGCATCGGATCATACAGGTTAAGGAGTTTCCGTTAGTGTAAGGAAGACGCCCTGTGGAATAAACAAAGATGAGTGAGTCAGCGAGCAACAGAAACGGACTTCCGACCATCATGGTAGTCGAAGATTTTGAGGATAACCGTTTTATGATGAGACGGTTACTGGAGATGAGCGGTTATCAGGTGCTGGAGGCCGTCAACGGCGAGGAGGCCGTGGAGATTGCCAAACGCGAGCACCCCAGCCTGATCCTGATGGATTTAAGCCTGCCCCTCTTGGATGGTCTGGCCGCAACCCGTCGCATACGCCAGGAGGAGGCGTTGCGCGACGTGCCGATTGTCGCCGTTTCCGCCCATGATACGGCTGATTTTCACGCCGATGCGCTCGCCGCCGGTTGTAATGACTACGTCACCAAGCCGATTGATTTCGACCAGCTAGAGGCTCTCTTAGGAAAACTCCTGACCAAGCATTAACCAAGAGAGCAAGGAAGCGCGCGCCCCTCTCACATGCCCGAACAATTCATCACATTGATACGACAGTACGAAGAGGCGATCATACGTGCCTGGATGGATGAGCTTTACCGGGAACGTCGGACGGAATTGCCCGTGCGTCTCTCCTACGGCCAGCTCGTCAACCATCTGCCGGAACTCCTTGAAGAGTTGGGCCATGTGCTGGACGACGGGTCCCCGGATGTTGAAATCGTGGAAGCGACGAGACGTTTGCGTACACATGCGCAAGTCCGCTTTCATCAGGGCATCCTGATTGACGAGATGGCACGCGAGTTGATGATTCTGCGCCGTGTGCTTGAGGATTTTCTGTGGCGCGAAGGCACGAGTGTGATTAAGGGAAATCTTCGAGAGCTGCGTGACGCGCTCAGGCGCGCGAATCGCTTGATGGACGAGATGATCGCGCAATCATTGGTGATTTACGCCGCCTCTTTGCGCCCACCTGTCGAAACGCGCTCTTCGTCCTGGCCGCCGCCGCGCCGCCGCAAAACAGATTTCACGGAGAGCGAGACGCGATGATGAAAGGGAGGACGCAGGGCAGAGGAACGCCGTTGCTGCGCAGCATACGCACCAAGCTGCTCATCATGCTTGCCGTGCTCTCTCTGCCCCTGCTTGTCCTGAGCCTTTATCAGTTGAATAACTACCGCCGGAGCTTGAATGATCAGGCGGTGACCATCGCGCAGATCAAGACCCAGGCGGCCTCAGGCGCGCTCGCCTCCTGGCTCGAAGATCATCCAACGTTTGCCGCGCAACCCGAAGCTTTCTCAAACGCCGAAGCGCAGAACCTTTACGCCTACCTGCAACAGAACGTAGCGCCGGGCACGGACGCCGTCGTTCTCGTCTTTAACGCGCGGGGCAGCGCAGTGCAAAATCCTTCAGCCGGTGAGCCCACGACGACGATGAGCAATCTGTCGACCGATGCGCAAAGAATTAAATGGAGCGACGGGGTGGCGCGGCTGACAAGTATAAGGCGCGTTGAGCCATTGGGTTGGAGCGTGGTCGTCGGTGTACCGGCAGCGGAAAACACTAGCGCGGGACAGGCAATCATCGCGCTGGCTGCGACCTGGGCCGTCA
Organism: Pyrinomonadaceae bacterium; assembly: GCA_046714695.1. Taxonomy (GTDB): domain Bacteria; phylum Acidobacteriota; class Blastocatellia; order Pyrinomonadales; family Pyrinomonadaceae; genus DASQYE01. The sequence goes on along the minus strand of JBKKAL010000020.1, from coordinate 10,134 downwards.
CGCTCCTGGCTTCGATACTGATCGGCTTCTGGGCGGTCGGACGATTTACCAAACCTTTACGAAAACTGGCGGTATCGGCCTCTTCGCTCGGCTAGGGTGAGTTTCAGGAACGCTTTGCCGTCGAAACGCAGGACGAGGTCGGGGCGTTGGCCCAGAACTTTAATCTCATGGCCGGACAGCTTGAGACCAAGTTCAAGGAGCTGCAAACGCAAGGCGCATTTATTGAAGAGGTGCTCGATGGTCTCCCCTTCGGGGTCGCCCTGCTTGATATGAGCCTCATTGTACGCAAAGCCAATCCGACTTTTGCGAAGGTTGTCGGTCGCGACGCGCAGGCTCTCGCCGGGCGCGGGCTCTACGAAGCGGCGGCCGGGCTCGCCGTGTTGAGCGATGTGGTGGAAGACGTGCGTCGCTCGCGCAAGCCCTTCGTCGCTTACGGTCTGCCGCTTAACCTGATCGCGCGCCCTGAACGTGCGGAGACGAACGAGACGGAAGGGTCAAACTTTTGGGATGTGACGATCTGGCCGATGATGGAGAGTAGCGCGGCGCGCGGCGACCTGCTTCTGGTCTTGTCGGAAGTCTCTAAACGTGTGCGGGCGGAAAAATTGGCGACCGCCGCTTTCGCTTCCGAGCGCACGCGCGCCGCAGAGCTTGAGAGCGTGATCAACCAGATGAACGAGGGCGTCGTTATTATAGACCGCCACCAGCGCTATAAGCTCAATCCGGCTGCCGCCGAGATCATGGGCCGTAAGCGCAGCGATTTTCGCGACTACGCGCAGGGTCTCATCACAGACATGGCGCTGCGTAATATGGAGGGCCGCGAGCTTGTGCCTGAAGAGACGCCGATCATGCGCGCGCTTGAGCTGCGCGAGCAGGTCTCAGGCGAGCAACTGAAGATTGCTCGCCCCGGCGGCGAAGAGCGCGTTATCGCAATCAGCGCCACCTCGCTCGTCGGCGAGGACGGGCAGCAGGAGGGCGCGGTCGCCGTGTTTCGCGACATTACGGAAAACGTGAAGCAGCACGACGAGTTGGTCGCCGCCTATGATCGCCTGCGCGAACATGATCGCTTAAAGTCCGCTTTCGTCTCCAACATCTCGCACGAATTGCGCACGCCTTTGAATGTGATCATCGGCCTGTGCCAGTTGCTTGAGCGCGACCGGGAATTGCCGCTCGCAGCGCCGCAGGAAGAAGCGGTGATTCGCATGGAGCGCAATGCCCGCTCGCTGCTCGATCTGGTCAACGACCTGCTCGATTATTCGCGGCTTGAGGCGGGACGCGCCGCGCTGCATCTGGAAAACGTCCAGGTCACGGAGGTAGCAGAATCAATCGTCAAAGATTTTGACGCGGAGGCGAAAGACAAAGGGATCGAATTGCACATCAAGGTCTCGCCCGATCTCGGCCCGGTGCTGACCGACAGGCATAAGCTTGAGCAGGTGCTCTTAAACTTGACAGGCAACGCCCTCAAGTTTACATCCGTCGGCGCGATTACAATCAATGCGGGGCCGCTCGACGAAGAGCGTTGGTTTCTGGAGGTGAGCGATACGGGCATCGGTATCTCAAGCGATGATTTAAACTATATCTTCGACGAGTTTCGACAGGTGGATGACCGCCTCGCGCGTTCTTACGGCGGGACGGGTTTGGGGTTGGCGATTACACGCAAGATCGTCGAGTTGCTCGAAGGCGAGATTAGTGTGACGAGCGAGCCCGAAGCAGGCAGCCATTTCCGCATCACCTGGCCGCGAAAGGTGCGACAGCGCACGGGAACGGGCTCGCTCGTCGAAAAGGAGGTGCCTGCGCCGAACGAGATCGAAAGCTTGCGCGCCCGCGCGCGTTAGTGATAATAGGGAGAGATGAGACCTCTGCCGGGAGGTGCAAGAACAGGATAAGCAGGATGGATTCGACCGAACGTAAAATTGACAGTGCGGATGATTCGCGGCGCATGATCTTTATCATCGTCGGCATCGCGTCGGCCATTCTTGTTGCGGGCTTCCTCTACTGGATGACGCGACCCGGCGCGACCACTGGCAACGGGCCGCAAAGGCTGGAAGGCGCTTTGCGCGCGGGCGCGCCGGAGTTTGAGCAGTATAAGTCGAAGATCGTTCTTGATAAGCCGGAAGCGACCGAGGCGACGCGTCCCATCGGCGACATCGTGATGACGTTGCAGACCACCGTACGCAATTTCACCGGGCGCACGATTACAGGTCTGGAGATGCGCGCGGCAGTCGTTGACCTACAGGGTCAACCCGTCAAAGAGCGTACGGTGATTATCATTCCCAATCGCCAGACGGAGCTTGAGCCTAACCGGGCGCTGCTGGTTCCCATCGTGATAGACGGGATGAGCAAAGAGGCTGACCGCGCTAACATCGTGATGGAAGTGGCAGCCATCAAAATAAAATAGAAGAACAGACCGGCAAGCTTTCACATGCGAAAGAGGCAGCATCAGGGGAACAATCAAACTCCCTCGCTGCCACTTCTCCTTTCAATATCTGATTTCAACCGTATCTATCTTGGTTCTCAATTGAATGTATGGAACGTAAATCTCACCACAGAGACAGAGAGAACACGGAGGAAGTACGGAGGCTTGAAAGTTCTTCTCTGTGCAACCTCTGTGTCCTCTGTGTCCTCTGTGCCTCTGTGGTGAGCTTCAATGTTCCTGCCACTCACCTGAAAAGCGATCCACTCTTAACCATAGACCCAAAGAAAAACATTTTCGCCCTCTGTCAGGAACGATCCAGATGATCCCAGGCACCAAGTCGCTTTTAAATCTTTATGCGAACAGGAGAATAGCGGCTGTCCTGTTGTTGGGATTTTCATCTGGTCTCCCCTTCCTTTTGACGGGCGACACTCTGCAAGCATGGATGCACGACCTCGGCTTCGATGTCAGGGTCATAGGATTTTTCTCGCTCGTTACTCTTCCTTATTCTCTGAAGCTGCTATGGGCTCCATTGATGGATCGCTACGTCCCGCCATTTCTAGGTAGAAGGCGCGGTTGGATTCTCATCGCCCAGATGATGCTGATGATCGCCCTGGGCGCGCTGGCGCTCTCGCCCGATCCGTTTCTTTCGCCTCGCACGCTCTTCTTTTTAGCGCTTCTGGTCGCTACTTTCAGTGCGAGCCAGGACATAGTGGTTGACGCTTACCGCGCAGAAGTGCTTCGCAGGGAAGAGCTGGGGCCGGGCGCGAGCTTCGGTGTCGTGGGTTATCAGGCGGCGCTGCTGATCTCAGGCGGTCTGGCGCTTATTCTGGCAGATCATCTCCCGGTCGCTGATATTAATCTTCGCTGGCGCTTCGTTTATCTTTTGATGGCGGCTTTTCTTTTGGTCGGCATCACGACGACGATAGTCGCGCCCGAACCGAAGCTTGATGCGAGGCCGCCACGCACTTTCAGAGACGCAGTTGTTCTGCCGTTCCTAGAATTCTTCAGCGCCAAAGGCTCGTTTGAGATTTTCCTTTTTATCCTGCTTTACAAATTGGGTCTCGTGCTGGCGACCGGGTTGACTGTCCCTTTTCTGCGTCACTTGGGATTTACCAATACTGATGTCGCAGGGGTTAACAAGGGCTTGGGGCTCGTCGCCCTGATCCTGGGAACGCTCATCGGAGGCGCAATCGTTTCGCGCCTTAAAATCTATCGCTCACTTTTGATCTTTGGAATTCTACAGGCGCTCGCCATTCTCATGTTTAGCCTGCTGGCTAATCTTGGACACAATTATCGAATGATGGTTGGATCAATCGTGATCGTAAGTTTTACCAGCGGGATGGGAACGGCTGCGTACATAGCTTTTCTAATGAGCCTTTGCGATAAGCGTTTCACCGCGACGCAGTACGCGTTTTTCACCAGCGTGCTGGCGTTTTCCAGAACGATGACGAAGACGCCGTCCGGCTATTTGTCTGTGGCGGTGGGCTGGGAAAATTTTTTTCTGCTCTCGGCACTGGCCGCTGTGCCGGGACTGCTTCTGTTGTCGTTCAGATACAGAAGTTGGGAGGTGAGTGATCTGGAAAAGAGAAGGGAATAGAGCAGGTATTTATTGCCGTCGCGCAAATGACGGTTTATAACAATCGGAGGAACTTAACTCCTATTTGAGTCTTCTCACCGTCACACCCGGAGGCGGGCGAAAATCGAATGCTTCATCGGGCGCAATAAAGTTCTCGCGCATGTTGGTTAAAGATACTTCTGAGGTCGCGCCCGCCTCGTCTATGATTTTGATCCGGGAAATCCTTCCGTCGGCGAAGACCTCTAAAAAAATCTCGCGCAGACCGGAAACATTGTCGCGCGAAACGAGACGAAGGTAGCGTGCGTCCGGCGACGAATTGTTTCCTTCGACGAGGGTGATCGAACGAAAGGCGCGGCGCAGGTTCGTGTTTCCGAGAAGGAAGAGGAAGGGAAAGCGCGCGTCCGAAACTTTTCCGGCGTCCGCGTGCGTCGCTTCGCGGTCTGCCGGGACATAGAACCAGACCTCGCGTCCGTTAACGATAAAGAGCTTGCCCGGCTTGGGGTCGTACTCCCATCGCATCCGTCGCGGTCGCTGAAGAAATAACCGGCCCCGTTCGCGTCGCGTGCGTACACCGGGAGCGCTATAAGTCTGCTCGAAGTCTGCGGCCAGCCCGCGCATGCGCCCGTAGCGCGTCTCGATGCGTTTGATAAGATTATCAAGCTCGCTCTGCTGCGCCTTTGGTAAAGGCAAAGCGGCCCAAACGGAAGAGACATAAGGGGAGCAGGTCAGCAGCCCGAACAACATCAACAGCAGCGCCGCCAATATCACCACCGCGCGATGCGACCCTCTTGTTCCACGCTTGAGCATATCTTCTTCGGCTGCGGCTCGCTTTCAGTTTTCGCGCATAAAAAGTTCTTCGAGCGACTGCTTGATGGGTTGAACGGAGACGAGGCGGCCTCCCGCGCTGCGCAGTGCAATAATCACGCCGTCAACATCCCTTTCGTCGGCGACCTCTATGCGCGCGCCGCCTGCGGTCGGGCTGATCTGCGAGCTTTCCAGAGAAGGCAGATGATGTGCAATCATTTCGGCCTCCGCTCCGGCGACGATGATCTCGATGCGACGGGTATCGCCTCCGGCGCTCTCGCGCAGTTCTTCGAGGCGTCCGGTGTGGGCCAATCGCCCGCGCCGCATGATCGCCACTCGGTCGCACAACACCTCTATGTCGGAGAGGATATGCGAGCACATAAAAACGGTCTTGCCTTCGGCGCGCAAGCTACTGATGAGGTCACGCACTTGTCGGCGGCCGATGGGGTCGAGGCCGCTCATCGGCTCGTCAAGGAAAACTATCTCAGGATCGTTGACGAGCGATTGCGCGAGGCCGACGCGCTGCAACATGCCCTTCGAGAATTTGCGCAGTTGCTTGTCCCAGCTCTTTTCATCCGGGTGAACGCGCGCCAGTAGTTCCCGCGCCCGTCGTGAGCGTGCGCTCCGGTCGTAGCCGAACAGCTCGGCGCAGTATTCCAGAAACTCGCGCGCCGTCAGGTAATCATAGAAGTACGGGTTTTCCGGCAGGTAGCCGATGCGCGCATGCATACGGACATCGCCTATGTCGTGATCGAGGATACGCGCCCGCCCTTCGGTCGGATAGATGAGCCGCATCAAGAGCTTGAGCGTCGTCGTCTTGCCCGCGCCGTTCGCGCCGAGGAAACCGAAGATTTCGCCGCCTTCGACCGCGAGCGACAAACCGTCGAGCGCCCGCACCCTGCGCTTACGCAGAAAGCCGACCTCGTAGTCTTTAGTTAAATTTTCAATCTCAACAACCGCAGGCATATTAATCGTGGAAGAGCAGATGCCAGATATCAGATGCTGGATATTAGTTAAAGGCCTCGACCAGTATCTGACATCTAACATCTGGCATCTGCTCTTTCATCCTTTCATTTTAACGGGATTTGAGAGTGCCCGCTGAGTTCTACTTCGCACCCCTGATTGACCAGTAGATAAGGCGTGCCGGATGGATCGAGTGGCGTGCCCGCCTGGTCGAGCGTCAAACCGAGGGCGCGCAAGAGCGCGGCCACATCCTGCCATGAGCTGGCGCAGCGCCCGGCGCGCGTTGCATAGACGACGAGCGCTTTGCGTATCACTTCGCGTTCATCCAGAGAATCGAGCTGCATCAAGCGTCGCTCGGCCATCTGTTTGATCTGTTCATCATCCGATTGCTCGTACATGCGGCGATACATCTCGCGGGCAGTGGAGCGGCTGCCGCCCTCGGCCGTCATGCGCGCGCTCATCAACATCATCCAGGGGGCCGCGCCCGGCACGCGTGCGCCCTCACTATAAATCTCGCTCGCATTTTGGTAGTCACCGCGCTGCCAGTGTATATAGCCGAGATGATGATAGAGTCGCCAACCTGAAGGATTGGCGGCGATCCCTTTCTGCAAAAACCTTATGGCGTCGTCCACGTTGATCTCCGGCAGCACTACCGCGCCATACTCGTATGCTGCGATGAACTGCGGATCGAGCGTCGTCGTCGTGTCCAGCAGAGGATAGAGCAGGCGCAGGTCGAGGGAGCCCAGATCATCTAGTTGAAGCTCGCCCTGCTCGCTCTCGTGCTTGATAATCTTGCGCCCGACGTATTGCAGCGCACGCATCCAGTACCAATCTGCGATCAGACCGTTGAAGCTCAGACTTGCGCGCCGCGCAGCCGCGCCCGTCAGGTAGAGCCTCTCCTCCTCGACCGCACTATTGACCGGGGTACGACGCGCATCCATCCAGCGGCTAACGCCAAAGACCGCGATCATCCCCATCACGACGATGAGCGACAGCGCCACGGTCTTTATTCGCCCCGTAAAGGCGCGCGGTTCTTTGAACTGGTCTTTGACAGGATTCATCACTTGAAGTTGCGACGGTTAAAGATCAGCGTGGCAGCCGAGAGGAGAACCGTGCTGTAGAGGACAGCATATGCGAACGCGCCGAAGATCATCGCCGCAGTCGGCGTCTGTCCATAGGCGGCGGGCGTGATAAAGCTGTAGTTGGAAAGATTGGGCAGCAGGTAATAGAGCGCTCCGAAAAGCCAGCGAGCGCTCGTCGTTCCCATAGAGGCCGCGAAGCTGCGTAGATCGGCGCTGAAATGCCCTATGATAAAGATAAAGAAAGTGAGCAGCGCCGAGAGCGCAGGCGAAGAGAATGAGGAGAAGAGAAGCGCGACGGCTGTCAAAATCATCAACTCCATAAAGATCAAAAGCACGGCGGGCCAGATGCTCAAAGCGAGCGGATTCCAACCGCCACGCACATAGATAAGCGCAAGCGTAATTCCCAAACCCATCACCGCGACGTTTAAGGCCAGAGTCAGGCAGAGACCGAGGTATTTACCAACCAGAAACTCGCCGCGCCCGACCGGCTTGGAAAAGATCGCATAAACGGTGCGCCGCTCTATCTCCTTATAGACAAGGCCGACGCCGACGAAGATGGCGATAAAAGTTCCAAACAGCAGCATTGCGCTCAGGCCAAGATCAACGATAATCTTGGCCTCCTGTCCAGCCGATAGCTCGCCGACGAAGATCGCCACTACCGTCAGCCCCAGCACGAACAGCACCAGGTTGTAGAGCACGCGATCACGCACGGCCTCGCGGAAAGCATTACGCGCTATCGTCAGAATGCGGCGGATTGATGAGCCGCGCACATGGACGGCAGCAACGCCACTTCGCTCCTGTAATGCAGCCTCGCCTTCTATCGCTCGCTCTTGAACGTTGACCGGGGGTTCACTCATCTCTGTTTTGATAGTTGTTGAGAATCCGACCGCATCCCGGCGCATCGAAGTGGAGGGCCGGTCATCGGAATAATAACATAGCTCTTGATCGTCCATGTTTGAAGTCTCACTCATGTGGGCGCTCCCTTTCGTTATGATACTATGGCGAGGTACAGCAGAAGAGGGACGGAAGGACGAGTGAAACGGGCGACACAAGACCGATCCAACATGCCTGCTGGCGCAATTCTGCTCGCCTGGGGAATGTTGCTCATCGTCGCGTTCCTCAGCTTTCGCGGTTCTGATGTCGGGCGCTTGCCCGCACACGCCTTCTCTTTCTTCCGCTCTCTCACGACAAGCTCTCCGTTCGCTCTGTCAGGTCTCGCTGCCAGTGTCCTGGGCGTCCTCATCGCCGCTCTTGTTTCTCTGTCATGGTACGGCCTCGGCGATTTGATAGTGCATTTAGTGCGGACGCCGCGCGTCGAAGAAATTAGTTCTGATCAAAGATCGTCAAAGGCGTTCGAGTGGGCGCGCGCCTGCGCGCTCGGCGCGGGCGTCTGGTCTCTGCTTTGGTTTGCGCTGGGAGCATTAAAGCTCTATCGAATACCTACGGCAGCGGTCGCACTGCTTATCGGTCTGTGTCTTTTTCTGTTGGCGTACAAACGTCATAGAGGAACTCGAAAAAGCGTTGAAACCACAGATTGGCCGGGTCGCGTGGCGCTCTTTCTCATTATCATGAGCGGGGCTCTGGCGCTCCTTGCGGCGCTCGCGCCTCCGACGGCCAAGGACACGCTGCTTTATCACCTATCCCTTCCCAAAGTTTTCGTCGCAGCCGGTGGCTTTACCGACGTGCCTTACAATATTGCAAGTTTCCTGCCACTCGGCGCGGAGATGCATAGCGTCTGGGCGATGCTGCTGGGCACAATCGCAGGCGAGCGCACGGCAGAGGCCGCGGCAGGCGCAACGCAGTTCGCTTTCTTTCCCCTTCTTGTCGCATTCGTTTACGGGTGGGCCAGACAGCAGGGGCTTGATCGAACGTGGTCGCTCACGGGGGCGCTACTTATCGCGTCCATTCCGACTGCCTATTACGTCGCGGGCAACGGCTACATAGACCTTGCCCTTTCGTTATACATGGCGCTGTCTGTTCAGGCGATGGCCCGCTGGTGGACAATACTGGATCGCGAACATCTAGTGTATGCGGCGCTGGCGCTCGGTTTCGCGCTCTGTCTCAAGCTGACGGCCATCTTTCTGGTCTTCCCGCTGGCCTTAATCATTCTCCTCAGAGCGCGTCAGGCTCAGGGAGAAAGTTCAGGTCGAGAGGGAGCGGCTGGAGGAGCATCCGTGGGCAGAATCGCGCTCGGTGGAATGGGCGCGCTTGTTTTGGCGGGCGTGCTGGCTAGCCCATGGTACATAAGGACGTGGTCACAAACCGGTAGCCCTGTCTTTCCGTTTTATCTGAATATCTGGGAGGGAAGCGTGCCGGGTTGGGACGTTGAGCGCTCGCTCCTGTTTCAGGAACTCAATTCGAGGTACGGAGGCTATCCGAAGGACGCGTTTGCTTATCTGGCCGCGCCCGTGCGTCTCTCTGTGATGGGCCAACCTGATCTGCCCGCATATTATGACGGCGTCGTTGGCGTCGCGTTTCTCTTTGGCCTGCCGCTCGTCGTCTGGGCAGTCTTGAGATCGAGGCTCGATGTCGAGTTGAAGATCGGGGCGGCGGTCTCTGGCATACTCTTTATCTTCTGGCTCTTCTCAAGCGAACAGATACGGTATCTACTGCCCGCTTTCGCGCCGCTGGCCGTCGCCGTGGTGGCTTCTGGCGCTTTGATCGCAAATGGCGGGCGACGAAAAAGTGATGGTCGTGTTGTGCAATGGACGCTCATCGCCATCGCTCTCGCGGGCAGCCTGACGATTCTCGCCTGGTTCGTGGAGCAGAATCCTTTGCGAGTCGTGCTGGGCGGCGAAGCGCGAGAGAGTTACCTTGCGCGACGACTGGATTATTACCCCTACTACGCAATCGTCAATTCCGAGTTGCCAGCGGGAGCGCGCGTCTGGCTCATCAATATGCGGCGCGACACCTATCACATCGAGCGCCCATATTTCTCCGATTACATGTTTGAGGACTACACGATAAAGCGTTATGTCGAAGAAGCGCATACGGCAGTAGAAGTGCAGGCGCAGGCTCGCGCCGCCGGAATCACTCATTTGATGATCCGACACGACGTGCTTCTCGATTATGATCAATCGCCGATTGTTGATGATCGTCGCTTGCGTGAGCAGAACGTGGAGAAGATGGATATTTTCAAGGCTTTTTTGACGAACGGCACGAGGATTATTCGTCGTGACGGTAAGTTTATGCTGATCGAATTGCCGCCGTCATAAGAGAGATTACAACAAACGCAACGTTTCTATTTTCAAAGAGCATGCATGACCGATGGGCAAGAAAATGCGGGGGGCGCGCGT
>JBKKAL010000019.1:0-3421 GCA_046714695.1 Pyrinomonadaceae bacterium | reverse complement strand
CTTGTCCATTCCTTCGAGTGCCTCATGCAAAAGGGCATATAGCATAACGGTAAACGACCGACTAAAAAGCCATTTGGGGTGGGGTGGGGTGGTGCCCTAATGGGCGGGGTGCCGGCGCTTAGCGCTGCGGCTGGTGTTACTGGTACTTGGCTTCGGTCGGCAATGCTGCCAACCATGCAGCGAGTTCTTCGGCTAGGATTACCGGCTTGGTCCCGATGTAGCGGACGGTGATGTCGTGCGCGGCGATCTTGCGGCGAAGGACACTGACGGAAGTGGAGGCTACTTCGGCGGCCTCGGGGATGGAGTATGCAAGCTTGCTCATGCCGCGCTCCGCTCGGCCAGTGAGTCCGGCAGGAGGGTGGAGGGCTGTACTCCGATTGCTGCGGAGATCTTGTGGAACTCCTGGAACGTGAGGCTGCGGCCACCTTTGAGGCTGCGCCTTAGTGTGGGGTAGCTAATGCCTGTTGCGTCTGAGACGGATCGTGCGCTGATGTTTTTGATGATCAGTGCGTTGGTGATTCGGTCGGCGATTTCGATGTCTGCTTCGTTGGCCCCAGCGGCCTTTGCTGTACTCATATAAGTACTCTAAGTACTCGATCGGATACAAATCAAGTACTACTCAAGAGTAACTTACGAGTTTGTAATTCATGTACCCGATATGGTAAAGATTTGCTCAAGTTGTTGCATCTAGTGTGCAACAACAACTAATGTTGCCCATATGGAGACATACGGAGAACGTTTAGAAGCGGCGCTCGCTACCCAAATCAAGGTAGAGCTCGTGGAGCGCGACATGACCCAAGCGCAACTTGCCGAATCAGCCGGCGTCGGCCGCCCAGCGATGAACCGGTACCTCAAGGGTCACCAGTCCATGCCGATGCCGACCTTCTTTGCCGTGGCTAAAGTCTTGGGGCTCACTCCTCAGGTTTTGATGCAACGCGCTGAAGCCCGTATCCAGCCAGAAGCTCAGACGGCATAACGCCTGACACTGCGGCATGGTCACCCAGTTCGCGGATAGTCATTGCTTCGATACTGATTGCTTGATAGTGCTTCATTTGGCGCCCCCGCATTTAGTACTGATGTTCGATTTGTAGAGACCCTACCTCACGGATCCGACACTTCGGAGTGTGGCTTCCGTTGAGGGAATCTTGAGATAAAGCTAGCGCATATAAACTTGATGGCTAAATTAAATCCTTGCCTCGGTGCCTACCGTGGAGTAGCGTCACGACTATGGAAAGCTAGTTCATATGGCATGACTCGGGCCATATGCAACGTCTGCGCAGGTCAAGGGGTTTTTTAGCGCATAGAGGGTCTAGATTGTGAAGATGCCCAGTGGTAAACAGCCGAAACCCGGCCCGTTTGCGCGTGCCGTTTCGAACGAGATTCGCCACGCCCTGACGGACCGCCGCACAAGCGGCGCCCAGCTCGCCGCCATGACTGGACGGTCGCAGAGTTACATTTCCAAAAGGCTCCGTAATGAAGCGGCGTTCACTGCGAACGACTGTGAAGATATTTGCCGGGTGCTTGAAGAGGACCTACTACAACTCCTGAGTCGCGCAGTCATGGCATCACGTCGCCCCTGAATGCAAAAAAGGCCCCCACCGAAAGGTGGGGGCCTTTTGCTTCTTGGCGTTACGCTTCGATCTGCGGCCTTACGAGTGCGGATAGTGACTCCATGCCATCACTGAGGCGGGCGGCGTCTATGCGGGTCCTGTAGGAGCGTGTCATCTGCCTTGTGGAGTGCCCGACGATAGCCTGGATGATATCTTCGGGGACACCGGCCGCGTAGAGCAGATCCACGGTCGTGTGTCGGGCACCATGTAGCACGACATCTTCCGGCAGCCCAGTCTCCGCCATGAGTTTCTTCCATGCCTTTGTGACGCGGTCAGGATCCCACGGCCTACCGTCCTCGCGGAACACAAAGCCTGTGCCGTCGCTGGTCTCCCTGTGCAGTTCAAGGATGGACTTCAATGGATCGACCAGCGGAATGACACGCCACCCGGATTTAGACTTGGGCCGCGTGAGGTACAGCGTGCCTTTGACTTGCCGATACTCGAAGTCACCGGGGGCCTTGATGTCGGTTATGCGCTGCATCTGCCATGACAGGTCAATAACGTCAGTGACCCTGTCCCATTCGAGTCCGATGATTTCGCCGCGCCGGGCTCCGGTCAGCAGGTAGGTTGCCCAGAGTGCCACATCTTTCCTGGTCGCAAGCCGTGCGAGCAGGTCTTTTAGTTGGGGTAGAGTGAGCGCGGCCTGCTCCAGGTTCCGCTTGGTGGGACGCGTGACGATCTTGCACGGGTTCACCTTGGCTTTGCCCTCTTCGACGGCGGCGTCAAGCATTACCGACAGGGCGTTGTGAGTCAGCAGCACATACGTGCTGGACAGCATGACTGCGCCTTCAGGTATATCCTTCAATTCCCGCAGCTTCGGATCCTTGGGTGTGGCTTCCATAACCTCATGCAGCCGGCGGACATCCTGCGCCGTGATCTTATCCAGTGGCTTCTTCCCCAGTAAGGGGACTATGTAGCCATCGATGACGGTACGGTATCCGGCGAGTGTGCGCGGCTTGATCTTCTTCGGCGCGATCCGATCCATCCAGTACGCGGCCCACTTGGCGAGAGGAACGCTTCCGGTCTGCAAGTCGCCATGTTTCTCTAGGTCAGACTGGATCTTGCGTAGTTCGGTCAGGACATCCGGCTTCGACTTGCGGCAAACGACTTTGCGGCGCCTCTTCCCGTCGAGTCCCAGTGGGAGCTCGATGGACGTGCACCACATCCCGTCAGAGGCGCGCTTGTAGACTGCGCCTTCACCCTTACCCCTAGTTGCCACGAGATGCCTTGCGGCGTGCGCTGAGTTCCGCGTACTCGGCAGTCAGCCATGCGGATGGTTCCTCGCCGCGCTTCTTGAGGTCGCGGAGAACGGCTCGGTCGGCGGCCCAGTTCAACTCGTCTACTGCGGTCCATTTTATGGTCATGTATCTACTATAGCCATAACTTTAGCCATTCCGTGAAGTTTCCTGGAGTTTCTTGGGTGACGGGAGTTGCTTAAGTTACCCTAGATTCCGCGTGTTCTAGCGGTAGAGTGCATTCTAAATCGAATGGATTAAATGCAGCCGCACGACTCATAATCGTGAGGTCGGGAGATCGAGCCTCCCCACCGCTACAGTTTCGAAAGCCCCTGGAGCCGCTAGATTCCGGGGGTTTTCGCGTATCTAGGGTACGTGGGACGGTTGCGCAAAGTGGCTCCACTGTAGCCATCACTTTAGCCGGTGGGCTAAATGTAGCCATAGGATTCCTGAGACTTTCAGAGACGCTGACAGCCCGCATGTCCACCCCCACCACCCCCGCCCCCGCCCACGCACAAAACAAGTGCACCAACGACCAAACGCCCGCCACAAACTACGGAGAGAATTAGGCGGGCC
>JBKKAL010000018.1:0-6106 GCA_046714695.1 Pyrinomonadaceae bacterium | reverse complement strand
CGCATGGTGGCTGAGAATAAAGGTATTGGCGGGATTGACGAAGTCAGCCGCGATACCAGGTATGCGGTCGTCAACCGCCTCATCAACCGTGGGAATAACAACCTCTACCTGGTCAACCTGGCCGACGGCAAGGAGTCGCTCCTCACGCCGCACGAAGGGCCTGGGACGTTTGGTGGAATCGCTTTCTCGCCGGACGCGCGCACCATTTATCTCGCCTCAAACAAGGACAGAGATTTTATAGCCTTTGCGCGCGTGCGTTTGGACGAGCGAGGGCAGCCCGGCCCCATCGAAGTGCTTGAGGCGCGCGAAGACGGAGAATTCTCCGGCGGGGTGATGAACGAGCAGGGAACTTTGATGGCGCTCATCTGGAACATAGGCGGACGCAGCGAGCTCTCCTTTTACGACTTGAAGAGCGGTAAGACGATGCCCGGGCCGAAGCTGCCTGCTGATATTATTGGCGGACTCGATTTCTCGGAAGATGGGCAGCGGCTCGCGATGGTGCTGTCGGGTGCGACAGCGCCTGCGGACATCTGGGTACTCGACATGCGCACCAGGCAGTTGACTCAACTGACTAATAGCCCGCACGCAGGTGTGGATTTAACAAAGCTGGTGCGACCGGAACTCGTCCGCTATAAAGCGCACGACGGGCTGGAGCTGAGCGGCTGGCTTTATCGCCCGCATGGCGGCACAGGCCCGCTCCCAATCGTTCTTAGTTTTCATGGCGGCCCCGAAGGGCAGGAGCGCCCCGGCTTTAGCAGCACTTACCAGGCATTATTGTCACGCGGCATCGCCGTCTTCGCGCCAAACGTGCGCGGCTCTTCCGGCTTCGGCAAACGATTCGTCAATCTGGACAACGGGGCGCTCAGGGAGAACGGCGTTAAGGACATCAAAGCGACGGTAGATCATCTGGTCAAGGCAAGCGTTGCTGACCCGAAGCGCATCGGCATCATGGGCGGCTCCTACGGCGGTTACATGGTGATGGCTGGCTTAACCGATTACCCGGAACACTTCGCCGCGGGCGCTAATCTCTACGGCGTTGTCAATTTCGAGACTTTCTTCAAAAATACGCAGCCATGGATGGCGGCCATCTCAAAGATCGAATACGGAGACCCGGAAAAAGAGGCGGACATGCTGCGTCGTCTTTCGCCCATCCACCGTGTTGACCGCGTTAAAGCGCCGACTATAGTTCTGCACGGAGCGAACGATACGAACGTCCCTGTGATTGAGGCGGAACAGGTGGTCGAGAATTTGAAGCGGCGCAACGTGCCGGTCGAATACGTGCTGTTCCCGGACGAGGGACACGGCTGGCGTAAGACGCCCAATCGCATCCGCGCGGCTGTCGCAATTGTTAAATTCTTCGAGACGTACCTCAAGAAAAGTTGAAAAGCTTATAGCTGCGCTTTGGTGATACGGAGCGCGGAAAACCCTGTTGACCGCCCCGGCCAGGCGGCAGAGAGTACGCATTTATAGCCCTCGTCCCATAGACATGGGCGCGTCGTGAAAAACAGTTGTCCTTGACCTTTCGCGGCCATTGACTGGTATCGCTCCTTCTCTTTTTTCCGGCAGACGTGCGCGTCCGTTTATGCACCATATCGTTCAACTTCCGTGCATAATCGGCCTACCCTAAAGGCCCTTCGTGCATCAAAATCCTGTGACGAGGGGTGGTTTTTCAACGGTCAAGAAAATAAATCGGTATTTGGCTATCGGTGGCCCGGATTTTGCTGTGAGTTAGAGCGATAAGTTTGTCATAATAGGATGGCGTTTGTGCTTCTCGGAAGACGAGGGCCCTTGTAAAAGAGATGGAACAAAAAAGAAAGATTGTGATTCCGCTGGGTGGCGCTTCAGAGGATGCTATTCCGGCCCGCGATTATGATGGCGGAACGACCGTCCGCGCGCCACTTTTCGACGAGGAAGCGACCATAAGCGCTCGTCCGGTCGTGCCGCTGACAGAGGCTCCAAAGGGAGCATCCAGCCGTTTTCCGTTGCTCGCACTGGTGGTCATCCTTGCCATCAGCGCAGGCGTCGCCGGTGGATTTGCGATTGGAGTTTACAGGAGCCGACTGAACAGGACTACTACTGCGGCGACCACTACCGAAGCGACGACCGTTAGTTCGGATGCGACGGAGCAGACGCCGGGGGCGCAGTTACCCGCCATCGCTTCTGAAAAATCATCCGAGTCGCGCTCACGTGCGACCGGGGCTGAAAACGCCCCGACCGAGCGCATCGTGCGCGATAGCAAACCGCCGAAAGATGATGAGCAGATCATTCCGCCAGTCGAGGTACGCGAGCGTGCCAGAGAGAGGCGCGAGGAGAAGCGTGAGGAAAAGCGCGAGACCGCTGTTAAAATCAGGGATGACGACGACGAGCGCGAGAGCAAGCGGCAGAGGAAAGAGCAACGACGCCGCGCACGCGCAGTTGAGAGAAATGCAGACCTCGACGAGCAGATCGAGCGCGCCGGTCGAGAGGTGAATCGCATCCGGGACATTTTCGAGGGACAACGCCCCTGAATAATTTTCAACCGCTGATAGCGCTTCATTGCGCATAGCTTTTATCGCAAAGGCCCGACACGTCCGTAAAGACATGCCGGGCCTTTATGCGTTTGTGCTTTCAACCATCTCTTACTGCCGACGAATAATCTGCGCGCGGCATATTTCTGCGATAAAGTATCGGGCGATGAAGCGTGAGCGGATAGACAAATTACTCGTCGAGCGCGGACTTGCGCCGTCGCGCACGAAGGCGCAGGCGCTTGTTATGGCTGGCGTTGTGCTCGTCGGCGAGCAGCGCGTTGAAAAGCCTTCGGAGAGCTTCGATCCACAGGTAGAGATACGCATCAAGGGCGAGGGCGACGCGGCGGCGCGCTACGTCGGGCGCGGCGCTTTGAAACTGGAAGCGGCGCTCAAAGTATTTCGCCTTGATGTCAATGGCCTCTATTGTCTTGATGTGGGGGCGTCCACGGGCGGGTTCACGGATTGTTTATTGCAACATGGGGCGCGGCGTGTCGTCGCCCTTGATGTCGGCCACAATCAGATAGACTGGCGCTTGAGAAATGATCCGCGCGTCGAAGTCAGAGAGGGAATCAATGCGCGATATTTGAAACCCGAAGACTTTACCGCGAAGTTTGATCTGGCGGTGATGGACGTGTCGTTTATCTCCGCGACTAAAATCCTTCCCGCAATCCCTCCGCTGTTGACGGCGCGTGCGCGCATCGTTACGCTCATCAAACCGCAGTTCGAGGTCGGGCGCGGCGAAGTCGGCAGGGGCGGCATCGTCACTGATACGGCTAAGCATGAGCGTGTGATCGAAGAGGTTAACCTCGCGGCGCTTGAGCTGGGCCTGCAGGTGTGTGGGCTACTTGAGTCGCCGATTCATGGCGCGGATGGCAACGTGGAATTTCTGGCTTTGTACGAGAAGGGCTTCGAGGATGATAAATAGTCTGGCTGAACGAGCGGCGCTCGCGCACCTTCAGCGCGCCAAGGCTTTATACCAAACTCGTATCAAGCTCAATTACGAGCACGCGGCCAGGGATTGCCGCACCTGCCCCGTGCGCGGCGTCTGCTGCACGGACGCGCACTTCGTCAACGTTCACATCACAAGGCTCGAAGCCGTCGCCATCCGCGAGACACTGGAACGCACCCCGCGATTGAGCGACGAGGCGAAGCGCGCTGTTTACAGAAGGGCAAGGGAAGCGGTCGTTTATTACCGTTTGCGCGCCGCAGGCGAGACGTTCGAGCAGACCTACGCGTGCCCGCTTTATGAGCCGAGCATGGGCTGCCTGGTGCATCGCCGCGCCAAGCCCGCGCCCTGCATTCAACATGCGTGCTACGACAACTGGGAGGACTTACCGCCCCAATCTCTACAGTCGCGCGCAGAACATCGCATCGAGCAATTGAACACGGCTGTTTACGGCGCGGCATGGGCGTGGCTGCCGACACCACTCTGGCTGTGCCTCGTTGATCCCCGTTCGGACGGTGCAGAGCTTGAGCGACTGGCGCTCTCCTGGGCCACGCGTCGCATCAAGAGCGAAAGCAACTCATCTCACCAGGCGCGACGGTTAATGCGTGAAGGACAACGACCTCGTCGAAGCTTGCCGGTGATCGGATAAGGAACCGCAATGATAAAGTAAAGAATCTCAAATTTGAGATTGCGAAATTTTAAATCGCTTTCATCCATCCGCCTTCATCCCTTGCTTTTCTCCTTCATCCTTGCTCTTCGTTGACACTCCAAAGCGGGCGCGGGTATCATCCGCTTCGGTCTCTCGAAAGTAATCAAGATCATCAGAAACTTTTCAGCCGGAAGGGTCGCTCGAACAAGTCCCCCTTGCTCTTTCCCGAACGGGAAGCGCGTCCGGTCTCTTTTTGTATCTTCAATCGGAGCGCGATGGTTAAATCTGTTATTCGTCGTGTCGGCGTGGTCGTCAAGCCGCATCAACAGGATGCGTTGAAGACCATCTGTCAACTCGTCGAATGGCTCAATGGGCGGGGCATCAAGCTCATCGGCGGCCCTGAAGTCGAGCGCGAGCGCATTGAGCACGAGACCGGATGCGCCATTGAAGTCGTCGAGAGCGAGAGGCTGGCCCAGAGCGTTGATCTGATGGTCGTGCTCGGCGGCGATGGAACGATGATCGCCACTGCGCGGATGCTCGGCGACTCGGAAGTCCCCGTACTCGGCATCAACTACGGAAGCCTGGGCTATCTCGCAGAGTTCAGGATGGAGGAGATGTTTCCCGCGCTCGAAGCAATCCTCGAAGGCGACTATCGCCTGGACTCGCGCGTCATGCTGGCCGCAGAAGTTTTTCGCGAGCGGGCGCGACTGCTGCACACACGCGTCCTCAACGATGTCGTCATCAACAAGTCGGCGCTCGCGCGCATTATCGAAATCGAAGCACGGCTCAACGACCAGTTCGTCAATTCGTTTCGCGCAGATGGGTTAATAGTCTCTACTCCGACGGGCTCGACCGCTTACAACCTCTCTGCGGGCGGCCCTGTCATCTATCCTTCGATGAACGCGGTGGTCATCACGCCGATCTGTCCCTTCACCTTATCGAATCGCCCGATTGTCGTTCCCGACGACGCTACAATCGAACTCTCTTTGAAGACGCCGGATGAAGAGGTGGCATTGACGCTGGATGGGCAGGTCGGGTTTCCCCTTGAGGTCGGCGACCGCGTGCTCATCAGAAAGAGCCGCACGACCTTCAATCTGGTTCAACCGACCAACAGAAACTATTTCGAGGTTTTGCGCGACAAGTTGCGCTGGGGAAGATAAAAACAGTGAGAAGTGATGATTGACGAGTGAAAGGTTAACGACTCGTCTTTCCGGCTCGTCATTCATCACTCATCACCTGTCACTGAGGTTAAAAGATGGCTGATAAAACTGATGAGAAGCTGCCCCATCCTGAGATACCGGCCGACGCTTTCGAGCGAGAGGTCACGACTGACCTGGACGACGAGACGCCGGATCGCCCGAAGGGGATGCCGCTGCATACGCGCATCCTGATTGGTCTGGCGGTCGGGGTCATCGCCGGAGTTGCGGTCAATGCCGCGCTCGGAGGCGATCATCCGAGCATCGTCTGGACGGTCAGAAATATCACGGAGCCCATCGGCCAGCTATTCTTGCGCCTGCTCCTGATGATCGTCATTCCGCTGGTCTTCTCCTCGCTTGTGGTCGGCGTCGCGGGCATCGGCGATGTGCGCAAGATCGGGCGCGTCGGCGTCAAGGCTTTTGCTTATACGCTGGTCATCTCGGCGATCTCCGTCATCATCGGTCTGACGCTCGCCAACACCATCCGTCCCGGCACGCGCATTGACGAGGCAACTAAGGCTCAGTTGCAGGTGCGCTACGGCACTGACGCCACCAAGCGCGTCGAGGATGCAAAGAAGACGGAGACCACCGACTCGGCAATGATGCAGGTCGTTAAGACTCTCGTCCCTATGAATCCGATCACGGCGGTCGCCAGCGAGACGCCGAACATGCTGCACCTGATGTTCTTTGCGCTCATACTTGGGATTGCCATCACGTTGATTCCTGAGAGCGTCTCCGCGCCCCTTCTGGCGGCGCTTCAGGCGCTCTACGAGGTCTCCGCCAAAATCATAGATATAATCATGAAGAT
>JBKKAL010000017.1:0-2555 GCA_046714695.1 Pyrinomonadaceae bacterium | reverse complement strand
GTCCACATCCCCGTAGGCGGTGATGACCACGACCGGCGTTTCAGGATGAATCGCATTGGCGAGTCTGAGCAGATCAAGTCCGGAAAGGCCGGGCATTCTTAGATCGGTGATAAGACACGCGACTTCCTGTTCGGTAAAGATGTTGAGCGCGGTCAGCCCGTCGGGCGCGGTCAACACTTCATAGCCGCCTTCCTGCAACTGAAATTCCAGGACGCGCCGCAGGCTGTCATCATCATCGGCGATGAGGACGGTGGACAATCCCTTTTCTCTGTTTGTTATTTGCTCTTCGCCGGGCATCTTCTTCAATAATCTCTTTTATGAGAGAGAAGGCGGAAGGCTTTGTGTCGTGGGTTTTGACGTGACCGGGTGTTTCTTGTTCAGCCACGCTTCGATTGAACGCAGGGTTTCAATGGCCTCCGAGGTTCGGCCCTCCATCACCTGTTCGCTGAAATGAATGTACTGCTGCGCCAGATGATCTATGGTGTGGGCGTCCGTCCCGATAGCTTCAGCCAGATTCATCGCCACTTCATCGCGCGCGACGCCTGGGCAGCCCTGAAGCATTCTGACGTGGCTCACAATCCGCATCGCGGGACTGCCGAGTTGCCGGTTGAAAGCGATGATCGCATCTTCGAGAGCGCGCAGTTCGCGCTCTCGCCAGTTGGAGCGCCACAGCGCCCAGCCGAAGGCGGCGGCAATGACAGTAAAACCGGTGCGAAAAATGAGCTGCGCGGGACCAGGATGCAGGAGTTCATCCGCGAAGCTGCCGGATGAATGAACCTCCGAGCCGATCTGGACGTGCATGGCAGCGTCCATTATCCACATGGCGATGCCGAGCAGCAGTCCGAAAAATATTTCCTTGTAACGTCTAAACATCTTCGGTCTCTTTCAGATCAAAAACGAGGGAGAGCGATTTCAGTTGCCCTCAAGGGCGCGGATATTCGCCGCTTTAATCAAGTCTAACATGATGCCTGAATATCTCTTGCAGCGCGATCAATTAATGTCCCCGCGCCCTGCTTTTGTTACTTCTAAGAATTGCTCTTCGTACTCCCGCTAATCTCCGGTCGCAGGCTCAGGCATCTTCTCGCTAAACGGCGGTACATCCTTTTCTCCCCAACGTTTTTCGCCCAACTCATTCTGTTCGCCGGAGGCGCGCCCTTCGCGCTCTCGGACAATGCGCGCGGCGATGGGCTTACCGAATTTGTAAAAGACGGCGGGCGTGACAAGTTGATCAAGAAGCGTCGAAGTCAGGATGCCGCCCAGCACAACCACCGCGAGCGGGTGCAGAATCTCTTTGCCCGGCGCTCCCGCAGCAAGGGCGAGTGGAATGAGTGAAAGCCCCGCTGTGAGTGCCGTCATCAGGACTGGCACGAGTCGCTCCAATGATCCGCGAATAATCATCTTCTCGGTGAAGTCTTCGCCCTCCTCACGAATCAGATGTATGTAATGAGAGATCATCATGATGCCATTGCGACTTGTGATACCGACCAGTGAAATAAAGCCGACTAAGGTTGCGACGGAAAAGACACTGCCCGACAAATGCATGGCGAAGATCGCTCCGATCAGGGCGAGCGGAATATTGATCATCACCTGTAATGCAGAGCGCCAGTCGCCGAGAGCTTTGAGGAGCAGGAAGAAGATGGCGACCAGCGAAAAGATGGTCAAAAGCGATAATCTCTTTGTCGCTTCCTGCTGCGCCTCGAACTGACCTCCGTATTCGACGAAATAGCCTTCGGGCAATTGGACTTGCGCTTTGATGCGCTGCTGCACGTCCTGGACGACGGAACCGAGATCGCGCCCCGCAACGTTGGACAAGACGACGATCCGGCGCTGCGTATTTTCGCGCAGCACCTGGTTCGGCCCCGGTATGCGTTCGATGTCGGCCACCGCCGAGACCGGAATCTGTGTGCCCTGCGGAGTATCAATCGTCACGTTTTTGAGCGCGTCCAGATTGCCGCGTGACGCGTCGTCGAATCGCACTATCACATCATAACGGCGCTGCCCTTCGACGGCCTCCGAAACCTTCTTGCCGTTCAGGGCAGTCTCCAACGTCTCGACGATCTCACCGGGCTGCAACCCGTACTGTGCCGCCGCCGTGCGATTGACGTTGAAACGAACCTGCGGAATCAGCACCTGTTTTTCAATCTGCACGTCGGTTGCACCCGCGACCGTACTCATCACGTTTCTGAGTTCTTCGGCTTTGGCACGGAGCGTTCCCAGATCGTCGCCGAAAAGTTTGACGGCGATCTGTGCGCGCACGCCCGACTGCAAATGGTCTATACGGTGCGAGCTCGGTTGTCCGACGTTAACCGTGACGCCGGGGATGACGGCCAACTGCTCGCGGATGTTACGCAGAATATCGTCGCGCGAGCGGTCGCTCTTTTTCAGATCAACATCAATCTCCGAATAGTGAACGCCCTCGGCGTGCTCATCCAGTTCGGCGCGGCCTGTGCGCCGCCCCGTTGACTTTACTTCAGGCACTTGCAGTAGTAATTGCTCGGCGATCTGTCCGATGCGATTACTCTCCTGTAGGCTTGTTCCGGGCTGCGCCTGTACGT
>JBKKAL010000016.1:0-33991 GCA_046714695.1 Pyrinomonadaceae bacterium | reverse complement strand
GAGCAGGAATGAGTGACTGATACAGGTGAACCTCGACTCAATTACTTCATCTCTCAACCCTTCGTTCCGCCCTCACCCCTTCGTTGTTACTCTCCATCGCCGCGATCACGTAGTTTGACCAACCCTTCAATCGAGAGATTGCTGAGACTTCGCTCGTTTTGTAACGTAAATCTGTTGATTTCAAGCCAGCTCGCTCGTAAAGAGCTTGTATCGCGGCAAAGAGCGTGCCTGTGAATACAATGACAAATGACGAGTGAGAAGTTACAAAAAAGCAAGTTTTTTTCTCATCCCTCGTCACTAACTTTTAATGTTGACCGTTTGACTGTCAACACCTGACAATCCTCTTCAAATGGAAGTTGTGGGAAAAGGTGATGCGCGAACGGGCGAGCGTTTTGGGCGAAGAAGGAGCGTCTTCGCAAAAAGACTGTACGCCGAGTGGAAACGCCTCGAATTGCCGACGAAAAATGGGCACATCGTCGTCGCCGTGTCGGGCGGGGCGGATTCGATGGCGCTGCTGCTGGGCCTCGACGAGCTATCAAAGGCGGGCAGGCTCGCGCTCGAAGTGACGGTTGCGCATCTGGATCACGGGCTGCGCGGGGAGGCTGGCGAAGCGGATGCGCAGTGGGTGGCGGACATGGCGGCACGTTTAGGGTACGAGGCTGCCATGGGGCGCGCCTCTGTAAAGGTGAGCGCGGAGGAGAGCGGCGATAATTTGGAACAGGCGGCGCGCCGCGCTCGTTATCAGTTCCTGTCGCAGGTCGCTTTGGAACGGAAATCGCATATGGTTCTCGCCGCGCATACGATGGATGATCAGGCGGAGACAGTGCTGCTGCGGCTGTTGCGAGGGAGCGGCGCTGAAGGCTTGAGCGGCATCGAGGCGGTGCGAAAGCTCTTTGAAGAAACGGATGTCTTGCTCGCGAGGCCCTTGCTTTATTGGGCGCGTCGTGCGGAAACCGAAGAGTATTGCCGCGAGCGCAATGTCGCGGCGCGAGTTGACGCGATGAATATGGACGAGAGCTTTGCGCGCGTGCGTGTGCGCCGGACGTTGCTTCCGCTGATGCAGACCTTTAACGGGCGCGTCGTAGAGGCTCTGGCGCGCACCGCCCAATTGCTGCGAGAAGATGCCTCGGTGCTGGAAATGGTCGCGGCTGAACTGCTTTTGGCGGCAAGTGAGGATAGTGCGAGAGCCGTCTCTCCGCTTCGCGTTGAGGTGCTGAGATGCGCGCCGGTGGCCTTGCGCAGGCGTGCTTTGCGTCAATGGATTGCGCGCGGACGCGGGCATCTGAGACGCATCGAGATGGCCCACCTGCTGGCGGTCGAAAGCCTACTCCTGGGCGAGCGTGGAGGGCGAATGATTGAGCTTCCGTGCGGAGCAAGGATCTCAAGAAAACGCGGATTAATCTATTTCGACCTCAAAAGAGTTGAAAAAGGGGACGCCGCCGTCTAAAATCAAAACTTGTCGAGCCGCCGCCGTGGTTAAGCGAGCGGTTTTTCGTTGGGACTCCCTTTTGAGGCGTGAGATGGCCGAGATTAAAGAAGTTTACAGCGCGGCGCAGATCGCCGAACGGGTGCAGGCACTCGGCGGGGAGATCGCTCAAGCATACGAAGGCCGAGAGCTGACCATTTTGGGCATGCTCGATGATAGCTTCGTTTTTCTCGCCGATCTTCTGCGCGCACTTCACATACCTGCACGCACGGCCTTTATACGCTACGATCATCAATCGCTCGGGGGTCTTCAGGACATTTCCTTTAGTACGAGAATGGATTTGACGGGTCGTGATGTGGTGCTGGTTGAAGGTGTTCTGGAAACCGGCGTCACGCAGGAATATTTGATAAAGCAACTGGGCACGCACGGCGCGAAAAGCGTGCGGCTGTGCGTGCTGGTTGATAAGCCCGACCGCCGCCGCCTCGATTTACAGCCACAGTGGCGCGCTTTCGAGACGCACGAGGATTACGTCTTCGGATATGGCCTGGGATTTCAGGAACGATACAGGGAGTTGCCGTTTTTGGCGACATTTGTCGAGAAAAAGAAGAACGGTGATTAAAATTTGACACTTTCGCGCGAGACCCTTGAGTCGCCGAAGTGGCCGCAAAAGGGCACAACGCAGGTACACTCGCGGGCATCTTAACTGCTACGGTAAGCCGGAATAAAAGCTAACGCGCTCTCCTTCCGGCAAGCCTTTGATTGATGAGTATTCGGAGAGCGACAAAAGATGCCGTCATGGAGTATGATCGGCATCGGAGGCACAAAACATTTTGAGTTCTACGGCGAGACAAATAATTTTCTGGTTGTTCATAGTGGTTGGGGCGCTCTTGCTCTACAAGTTCCTGGTGAATCCTGCGGGAACGAAACCCGGCCAGCTTTCCTACGGCGAACTGGTCGCGAAGGTTCAAAATGATCAGATCGCCAGCATGATTGTTAAGCAGTCGGAAGTCGTTGCCATTGATAAGGAAAACAAGGAATATCGTACGCAACTGGCTAACGAGTTCGTCAAAAGAGATTTGATGAACCTGGCGAGCGGCATAGATAACAACGGCAACAGTACTGGCAAACAGCGTGCTAAGGTCGAGGAAGAAGGCGGCGGCAGCATGATCTGGCCCGTGCTTTTGAGTTGGGCTCCCATCCTTTTTATCATCGGCATCTGGATTTTCATGCTGCGACAGATGCAGTCAGGCGGCAACAAGGCTCTCTCCTTTGGTAAGTCGCGCGCCAAGCTTTTGAATAACCAGCAGAAGCGCGTCACATTTAAGGATGTGGCGGGCGTCGAAGAGGCCAAAGAGGAGTTGCAGGAGATAATTGAATTTCTCAAAGAGCCGCAAAAATTTCAGAAACTTGGCGGGCGTATCCCGAAGGGCGTGCTGATGATGGGGCCGCCGGGAACAGGTAAGACTCTTTTGGCGCGCGCCATCGCGGGCGAGGCAAATGTTCCTTTCTTCTCCATTAGCGGTTCGGACTTCGTCGAGATGTTCGTCGGCGTCGGAGCAAGCCGCGTGCGCGACCTCTTCGAGCAGGGTAAGAAGAATGCGCCATGCATTATCTTTATTGATGAGATTGATGCTGTCGGTCGTCACCGTGGCGCAGGCCTCGGCGGCGGTCACGACGAGCGCGAGCAGACCCTTAACCAGTTGCTCGTCGAGATGGACGGCTTCGAGTCTAATGACGGCGTGATCCTGATCGCTTCCACCAACCGCCCGGACGTGCTCGACCCGGCGCTGCTCCGCCCCGGTCGCTTTGATCGCCGCGTGGTAGTCTCACGCCCCGATGTGCGCGGGCGCGAGGGCATCCTGAAGGTTCACACGCGTAAGATTCCGCTCGGCGAGGACGTTGACATCAGCGTTATTGCGCGCGGCACGCCCGGCTTTACCGGCGCTGATCTGGCGAACCTGGTTAACGAGGCGGCTCTGAACGCGGCGCGCTATAACAAGAAACTTGTCGCGATGCCGGACTTTGAGCTGGCCAAGGACAAGGTCTTGATGGGCGCTGAGCGCAAGAGCATGGTTATCTCGAATGAGGAGAAGCGCATCACGGCTTATCATGAAGCGGGCCACACCCTGGTCGGCTTGAAGGTGCCGAACGCTGATCCCGTTCATAAGGTGACGATCATTCCGCGCGGGATGGCCTTGGGCGTCACGCAGCAATTGCCCGAAGGCGACCGGCACAACTACTCCAAGGAGTATCTGCTGGGACAGATCGCAATCCTGATGGGCGGGCGTATCGCCGAAGAGGTTTTCCTGAACGGCATCACGACGGGAGCGTCAAATGACATCGAGCGGGCGACGGAATTGTCCCGCGCGATGGTTTGCGAGTACGGCATGTCGGAGCTTGGGCCTTTGACCTTCGGTAAGAAGGAAGAGCAAATCTTCCTGGGCCGCGAGATTGCGCAGCATCGCGACTTCTCGGAAGACACCGCGATCAAGATTGATCAGGAAGTCAAGAAGATCATCTCGGAGCAATACGGACGCGCGCGTCAGATCATCGAAGACAATCGCGAAACGATGGTGCGTCTCTCCGAAACTCTGCTGGAGCGTGAATCGCTCGACGGCGTGCAGATCAGGCGCATCGTGGCCGGGTTGCCGCTTGACGAAGATCAGCGCCCTGCTTCGGATACGGACGAGCATCCGCAGCTCAAAGAACCCGCGGTTAAGCCCTTAAAGCCTATCCTGCCGCCGATCACCGGCAGCAATCCGGCCACTGCCTGAAACAGGGGGCAAAAGTTAAGATGATGAAAAGGGAAAAGGGACTTAACCTTTTCCCTTTTCCCTTTTATTCTCTTTACACATGGATGAGACGGCAGCAGCAGCATCAACATCCGCCGGACGTGAATGGAAGATCGCCCGCCGCACGCTTTCCCTCGGCGAGCGCACGCTCATTATGGGCGTGCTTAACGTCACGCCTGATAGCTTTAGCGACGGCGGAGAGTGCTACACATTCGAGCAGGCTCGCGCGCGCGCAGAGGAGTTAATCAATGAGGGTGCTGACATTATAGATGTCGGCGGCGAGTCAACGCGGCCCGGCCCTGGCGCAGAGCCCGTCACGGTTGCAGAGGAACTGCGGCGCATCCTTCCAGTAGTGGAATTTCTGTCGAAGAAAACAGACACGCCCGTCTCCGTTGATACGACGAAAGCAGAGGTGGCACGCGCTGCGCTTGCCTCAGGGGCAGAGATTATCAACGACATCTCCGCCCTTCGTTTCGACTTTTATATTGCGGATGAAGTGGCGAGAGCGGGCGCGGGGCTCGTGCTTATGCATTCACGCGGGACTCCGGCAACTATGCACCGATTGCCGCCCGTGCCGGACGTTTTAGAGGAAGTAACGCGCAGCCTGAGAAGCAGCATCGCGATGGCAAGGCGACGCGGCGTCGCCGAAGAAGCAATCGTGCTTGATCCGGGAATCGGGTTTGGTAAAAGCCTTGAGCAAAACGTCGAGCTGATTGCCAGGCTGGACGAACTCGCGCGTCGTTTCACGCAATACCCTCTCCTGATCGGCACATCGCGCAAGTCTTTCATCGGACGCCTTCTGGAAGGCGCGCCCGTGGATGAGCGCATCTACGGCACGATGGCGAGCGTCACTGCGGCTGTTCTGAATGGAGCGCATATCGTGCGCGTGCATGACGTGCGCGCCGCCCTTGAGACCGTGCGTGTCGCTGATGCAATAAAGCGCGCTGGGCATTAGAATAGAGACGAGGCAAACACCTTCGATGATGGAGAATGACTGATGACATTAATAGAAAAGTTGTGGCGTGCGTGTGCGCTCGCGTTGATGTTGGTTTTCGTTTCGGGCTTTGCCGAGTGCTATAAGCCTGTGACGAAAAACCAGTTGCCGAAGCACATTCGCACGGTCGCGGTGCCGGCGTTTCAGAACGAGGCGTTGCGCTACAAGATCGAATCGCGTTTCAGCGAGGCCGTCATCAACGAGATCGTGCGGCGCGGTCGCGGCCTGCGCGTGCAGGGCGACCGTGAGGGGGCGGATGCGGTCGTCGAGGGCGTCATCAAGAGCTTTAGCTTTGGAGGCGTGCTGCTCGACGAGAGGGGGCGCGCGCGTATCTTCGAGGTGACAATCATCGCCGCCGTGACCGTTAGAGATCAGGTCGAAAATCGCGTGCTCTACGATAATCAGCACTATGAGTTTCGCGGCGAGTTCGAGTTCGCCAACGACCCGCGCACTTTCTTCAACGAGGAAGACCCGGCGGTGCAGCGGATGGCCCGCAACTTCGCCGAATCGGTCGTTTCCACCCTCATCAACGGCTTCGGAGTGAACGAAGAGAAATGAGCCTCGTCTCGCGCGAAGAACTTCGGCGTGCCGTCAAAGGAAAAGAGATCGCGTCGCTTTACCTGCTGTTCGGCGCAGAGAGCTACCTGCGCGACCGCGCGGCGCATGCCATCAGCGAGACGGCGCTCAGGGATGCGCCGCTCCGCGAGTTCAACGAAACGAGCTATAGCCTGTCCAGTACGGATGTGCAGCAGGCGATTGCCACGGCCTGTCAGCTTCCCATGATGGCGAGCCGCCGCGTCGTGCGCATCGCGGACTTTTCAAAGCTTCGCGAAGCGGATGAAGAAGCGTTAATGCGATACCTGGCGCGGCCCGCCGAATCCAGCATAGTTATTCTCATTGCCGACGATCTGGACAAGAGACGCAAGCTGACCAAGATGATGATCGAGGCTTGCGTGAGCGTAGAGTTCGCTCCGCTCAATGATACAGACCTCGTTAAGTGGGCCAGGGGCCGTCTTAAAGAACTGAAGGTCGAGGCGGATGAGCGTACACTTCATCAGATCATCGCGCTAGTCGGGAGCAGTGTGCGCATGCTCTCGAATGAGCTGGATAAACTGGGGACAGCAGCTTTACAGACGGGCCTGATCACGATGGAGATGGTCGAGACACTGGTGGGCCGCTCGCGCGAGTTGTCGAACTTCGATTTGACGGATCATTTGATTGCGCGTAATCGCCCGCGTGCGCTGCAAACTTTACAAAGACTTCTGGACGATGGTGTAGAGCCGCTGATGCTTATCGGGCTCATCGCCAGCAATTATCACCGGCTCGCGCTCGCCAAAGAGCTGATGTCGCGCGGAGCGCCCAACCCGGAAGTCTATAGACAGGTGGGAATCTTCGGTAAGCGTGAAGAGTTTCTCGCCACCGCGCGCCGCAGCGATGCTTCGGCCCTTGCTCGCAGCATCAAGCGTATTGCCGAGGCCGATCTCGCCATCAAAACTTCACAGGCCACGCCGCGTCTGCAACTTGAGATGCTCGTCTGCGAGTTGTCCGGATGATCGAACCAAGGCGGCGCGCTATTGAGCGCGGTGTGAGGATTTGAGCCGCCCTTTTAAAAATCCAGCGGTCGCAAATCCGGCTCGACCCAGTTGTCCTTTGCCTCTTCTGATGCGAGCAATTCTTTGCTGTAGTAATCGAAGATCAGCCGCGAATTGTTATACGTTGCTGCCAGCTCGTTCGCCATCTCCGTTATAGAGCGACTCGAATTAGTCTTGCCCGCAAGGAAGCTTTGAACCAACTTGAGCCAGAAGACGGTGATCGTTTCGTTATAACCACGCTCATTGTAATGATTAAGGAAACGAAACAGGCCATCACGCATGCGTTCGGTCGCGTCCATCATGCTTAATCGCGAGAGATACCACAGCGCGACGGTCAGGTGAGCTTCATGTGTGAACTCTGCGGGAAGCGTCGTACACGCTTCAAAGTTTCCCACGACGACCCAGACTTCATCCGCGTTCCGGTAAAGATTCTCTGGCTCGTTCATCCTCTTTACTCCTTCAGAATTGAGACGCAGGCAAAAAGGTGAGGCGGATCGAACGTCTCGATCCGCCTCACCCTTCGGGAAATCTATGTGGTTGATTCTTTACTTCGCGCTCGCCTGGTTGACGTGCTTGGTCAGCCGCGATTTGTAGCGCGCGGCGGCGTTGCGATGCAGAACGCCCTTCTGTACGGCTTTATCAATGGTTGAGATGGTCTCGGACAAAAGTGCGCCCGGACTGCCACCGTCAATTTCGGCGCGCAGCTTCCTTATCGAAGAGCGCAGACGAGTCCGGTTACTGCGATTGATCTGTCGGCGGTTTTCGTTCTGCCGCACCCGTTTCTCTGCTGATTTATGATTAGGCATGTAAATCTCCGTAACAGTTCTTAAATAACCTTATGCGCTCTTTTTTGAAGGTGTTTTCCGCCCCTTCGGCGCAAGCGACGAAGTATAGGGATCGGGCGTGCGCGTGTCAAGGCGAGGAGTATGCTTAAAGGCTCAAATCCTTTGACGCTAATTGACACCCCTGCGCGCCATGTAGTAGCGTCTTTATCGCCGTTTTATGCGAAAAACTCATTTGCATCCTCATAAGCTTACCGACGTGAACTTATATTTTCCCGTGCGACAAGGAGACCGCTTTATCTTTTGAAAAAGATCGAACTTCCACCACGAGGTCTTGAGACGCTTTTCGGCGTTCACGACCAGAACATCAAATATCTTGAATCGCTCTTGGATGTGCGCATCAACGCGCGCGGTCAGGACCTGAGCGTTGACGGCGACCCGAAGGATGTCGCCACGGTCGAGCGCATCCTCGAAGATTTCTCAGACCTTTTTACAGAAGGCAAGACCTTCACCGACAAAGAGCTGCGCGAAGCCTTCGCGCAGATCGCCGAAGACCGCGCCTACTCCCTGCGCGACTATTTCACAAAAGCGCGCTTTAACCCGGCGGGAAAAAAACAGGTCGCGCCCAAATCCGCCACGCAGCGCCGCTACATAGAAGCCATTCAGGACAAGGATGTCGTCTTCGGCGTAGGAGTTGCGGGTACGGGCAAAACTTATTTGGCTGTGGCAATGGCCGTGCAGGCGTTGATGCAGAAGCAGGTCAATCGCATCGTACTGGCCCGACCGGCGGTCGAAGCGGGCGAGAAACTGGGCTTTCTGCCGGGCGATTTGCAGGACAAGGTTGATCCGTACCTCAGACCGCTCTACGACGCCTTGTTCGATTTGATTGACTACGAGCGTGCGACAAAACTTTTAGAGAAGCGCGTAATCGAAGTCGCGCCCCTCGCCTTCATGCGTGGTCGCACGCTCTCGGATGCCTTCGTTATTTTAGACGAGGCGCAGAATACGACGAGCGAGCAGATGAAAATGTTCCTGACGCGCATAGGCTTCGGCTCTAAGGCTGTGATTACCGGCGACGTAACGCAGATTGATCTTCCAACGGGGAAACGCAGCGGCCTCATTGAAGCGGAACGCGTGCTCGCCAATATCGAAGGGATCGAGTTCGTCTATTTCACAGAGAAGGATGTCGTGCGGCATCGCCTCGTGCAGATGATCATCAAGGCTTACGAAAAGCATTCAAATAAGAACAGTATTTAAAGCATGACAGGTAGCGAGTTGAATACTTGTCTCTCCGCTCGTCATTTGTTCATTTGCCAGTATGATCGAGGTAGTAAACCGGCAACGCCGCCGACATATAGATGCCGCTCGCTGGAGCGAATTTGCCCTCAATGCCCTGAACATCATTGGTAAAAGGGACGAAGGGGCGACAATCGCATTCGTCTCAGATCGCGCAATGCGAGATTTGAACGGTCGCTTTCGCGGGCATCATTCGACGACCGATGTGCTCTCTTTTCCGGCTGCCAGGACAGAGTTTGAGAAACTCTCGGATGTCGGTCTAGGCGATGTCGTCATTTCTGTGGAGCGCGCCGCGTCACAGGCCGCCGAGAACGGGCTCGATTTCGAGGCAGAGGTAGCCCAACTGATCCTCCACGGTCTGCTGCATCTATGCGGCTACGATCATGAGACGGATAAGGGGGAAATGAACCGTCTCGAACTCCGCCTTCGCCGCCGACTTGGCATATAATGTTTAGCAGTCAGTCATTAGTCGTCAGTCATAAGCTCGATGCTTTTACTGACTACTGATTTCTAATTGCTGATTACTTCTTTATGGGAATCGAAATAGGGATTACTTGCCTGCTGCTCGCGGCGCTGACGTTTCTCGCCACGGTTGATATGGCCTTCGGCCAGTTGAGCGATTTTGGCTTGCGGCGTCTGATTACTGAAGCCGAAGAGCAGCCGATTGCGCGCTCGACCCCTTTCCTGAAAGAGATACTTGAGAACAGGCCGCGCTTTCGCATCACCATCTCGGCGGTCAGTCAGATACTGCTGGTCGCCACCTCTGTCCTAATCACCTCCATTTCGCAGCAGTGGTTTCCCAATTCTCGCTTTATCCTCATCGCTTTGTTCTCAGGCATTACGCTCGCGATTATCTTCAGGCAGCTCATTCCGCGCCTCGTCACCCTGCGTAACCCGGAAGGGGTATTGTTGGTGATGCTGCCCCTGATGCGTCCTGTTTACCGACTGGTTTCAGTCGCCGCGAGCCCCTGGCATCGTTCATTCGACCGCATGCGGCGTGAGCGGCCACTGCCGGAAAGCGCGGACGAAGATGAAGATGATAACGGCGATGATATACAGGCGCTGATAGATGTCGGCGAAAAAGAGGGGATACTGGAGGAGGAAGAGGGCGAGCTGATCCATTCCATTCTCGAGTTCGGCGATACACGGGTCAGCGAAGTGATGACGCCGCGCACGGAGATCGTCGCACTCCCCGTTGATGCGACCGTCCGCGAAGCTCGCGACATAATCATCGAGTCGAAATACTCACGCCTGCCCGTCTATCGCGAACAGATTGATAACGTCGAGGGGCTCATCTACGTCCGCGACCTGCTCCAGTGCTGGCCCGAGAAGCGTGAAAATGAAGGCATTGCCGTGTTGCTGCGCCCCGTTTATTTCGTCCCTGAAACCAAATCGGTCTCAGATCTTCTGGAAGAGATGCAGAAGGCCCATGTGCAACTGGCGATGGTGATAGACGAATATGGCGGCGTCGCCGGACTGGTCACGGTCGAAGATATTCTCGAAGAGATCGTCGGCGAGATCGAAGACGAAGATACGGAGGGCGAGGATGTCGTTGAGATTGTCGAATCTGACGACGGTTACTACGATGTGCTGGGCTCAACCGAGATCGGCAAGATCGAGAGACTGTTCGACCTGGAGATCGAGGATGACGATTTCACGACCATCGCCGGTCTGGTCATCAGCGAATCGGGCTACGTCCCGAACGCCGGCGAACGTCTTACCTTTCGCGGCCTCGATGTCGAAGTGCTGGAAACCGACAACCGCCGCATCTCTCGCCTGCGCTTGCGCCGCGCCGCCGAAGAGCACACGGCCCACACAGAATGAGTGGGCCGTTTTCAAAAATAGATGAATGTTTTAAAAGCCGAACGATTGCCCAGGCGATACGGCTTCGAGTTCCCCATCACATCGAAGTTTGTCCTCACGGACAGGTAATCGCTCCCTTTCAAAATGGATGTTTTAGTTTGACTTCTCAGCACTAATCATTACCATACACATACCAAAGCAAAGCGTTATTCGAGGCATTGGTTCTATTCTCGTCGTCGCGGTATGACAACGGTTTGAAGTGCCAATGCTGTGCTTCAAGGTTTTATTGCAGGCAGCTAGAGAGGCTCGTTTACGATGAAAACAGATAGGGTGACTTTATTCAGATCAAAGGGCACACTCTCTCCTTTTATCTCGTGCCGCGTAGCCTTCACACTGCTGCTGATGCTGTGGGCCATCATCATCATCATCTCCTTCCCGCTCACTCATACGCAGGCCCAGAGAGGCGAGGGTGGGGGCGTCACGGGCGTCGTCACGGATCAGACCGGCGCGGTCGTCGCTGAAGCCAGCGTGGCGATCATCACGGCACAGCAAGGCTTGCTGGCGATGACCAAGACCGATACCAGCGGGCGCTTCAAGTTTACGGGTGTGCCGGCTGGCAGCTATGTCCTGATGGTGAACCGCACGGATTTTAGCCGCCGGCGCGTCGCCCTCCAGGTCGTCCCCGGCGAGACAACCGATCTAACAATTCTGCTTGAGCTTAGCCAGGTCGCCGAGCAGGTCACCGTTACAGCCGAGACGGGCAGGGTCGAAGATAAGGACAGGGTTATCCAGTCGGTCAACGTTATTCCGGATGATGCCATACGCCAGCGAGCCACAGCGGTACTCGCTCAGGTGGCGGAGGAGGAAGTAGGCGTTTCTCTACAACGCACCAGTCCGACCATCGGGGCAGTTGTCGTGCGCGGTCTCACGGAAGTCGGGGTTTATGTAGATGGTGTTCGTTACACTATCTCGACGCAACGAGGCGGCATCAACACTTTTTTTAATTTGAACGAGCCGTCGAGCCTGCGCGCCGTTGAATTGCTGCGCGGGCCAAACACCGCGCAGTACGGTTCGGACTCAATCGGCGGGACGGTGCAGTTGATCTCGCGCCAACCAGAGTTCGGGCTGCCCTCGCCGGAGACGCATGGAGAATTCAACACCTTCTTTACAAGCGCAGACCTCTCATACGGCAGCAACGCGCTTGTTACTTACGGCACGAAGCGGTTCGGCCTGCTGGCTAATCTGGCCGCGCGTCGCGTCAACACGCTGCGAGCCGGGGGCGGGTTTGACAGCCACGCTGCCGTGACGCGTTTCCTTGGCCTGCGCTCAGACATTCTCGGCACGAGACTGACCGACACGGCCTTTACGCAGTACGGCGGAACACTGCACCTGACGTTTACGCCGAGGGTGGATCAGCAGATCAGTTTTCGTTACCAGCGAAGCCAGCAGGATGGCGGTAAAAGATATGACCAGACGCTCGGCGGCGACGGCAATCTGATCGCCGATCTGCGTAACCTGATGCTCGATCTCTTTTACGCGCGATACTTCAAGCAGGGCGTTGGCGTTTTCGATAACTTCTCGGCGACCATCTCTTACAACAGCCAGCGCGAGGAGCGCGTCAATCAGGGCGGTCAGGGTAACCCCCTCGCCGCCATTACACACGACAAGGAGCGCACAACCGCGCTGGGTTTCAGTTTTTACCTTGATAAGCAGATCACGCGCCGCAACAGTTTTCTTATCGGCGGAGACATCTATCGCGATCGCGTCGCCGCGCCCTCTTACACCTTCGAGCCTTTAACGGGCGCGACTACATTGACGCGCCCGCGCGTGCCCGATGGCTCTCGCTATATACTGGCAGGCATTTACGTGCAGGACTCCTTCGAGGCCGTGCCGGATCATTTACGCTTAAGCGGTGCGCTTCGTTATAACGTCGCATCATATCGCTCGCGCGCAGAAAATAGCCCGCTCGTGAATGGCCAGCCTCTTTTCCCGGACGACTCCCTTCGAGTCGCAGACTTCTCTGGCCGTATCGGCATGGTCGTCACAATGGCCGAAGGCTTTAATCTGGCCTTTAACTACAGCCGTGGTTTTCGCGCGCCGAATATTACTAATCTGGGCTCGCTCGGTCTGGTCGGCGTCGGCTTTCAGGTTTCAACCGCCGATGTTTTAGGTCTCGGCGCAACCCTTGGGAGTACTGCCGACGATACTGCTATCTCGACGGGCGTTGAAGTGTCGCCCCTCAGATCAGAGACCAGCAACAACTACGACCTCAGCCTGCGCTACCATACGGGCCGCATTGATACGGAGCTGACAGGTTTTATCATTGATTACGGCAATACTATTGTTCGGCAGACGCTTGTCCTGCCACAGGGCGCGGTCGGGCGTTTTCTCGGCAGCCAGCAGATAGAGAGCCAGAATGCGAGCGGCGCTGTCTTCGTTCCTCTCTCAACGTCGCCCGTGCTGGTGCAGGCGAATTTTGGCGAGACGCGCCTTCAAGGGCTGGAATATATTATCAATTATCGTTTGAATGATTCGTGGACATTGGGCGGTAATTATACTTACGTGCGCGCCGAAGAACGGGGAAGCGGGGATGTGCCGAATCTGGGGGGGGGCGGCATCCCTCCGCAGATGGGCTTCATACGTCTGCGTTACCAGCCGCCCGGCAAGCATTACTGGATTGAGGGTTACTCGACGCTCGCAGGCCGTCAGGACAGGCTCTCCACTCTTGACCTCGCCGACAGACGAACCGGCGCGGCGCGCTCGCGCACAAACATTCAGAATTTCTTCCGTAGAGGCGCGTGCGTGCGTGGGCTGACTACGCCGGGCAGTAGCGGCCAGTGCGGGTCCGGCGGTGGTATTCTGATCGCGACGGGCGAAACCCTGGCACAGGTGCAGAACCGCGTGCTTGGCAGCGCCCAATCAGCGCCGCTCTTTATAGCCATCCCCGGCTACGGGCTTATCAACGTGCGCGGCGGATTGCGATTTAATGAGAGACAGGAAATCTTAATTGATTTTGAGAATATCGCTGACAAGAGCTACCGCGCGCCCGGTTGGGGCATAGACGGGCCGGGACGCAGCGTCACAGTTCGTTATCAGTATCGTTTCTAAGCCCGGAACATCTATTCACGGAGAAAAATTTGGCACGACACAAAGATGCACTCTTTCATCCGGTCTTTCTCGACCCGCGCTTTATGGCCGCGCTTAATCCTTATGATGAGACGCCGCCGCCCGCGCAAAAACCGACCGAAGCTCCAGCGAATGAGACGCGCAGCCGCGACTTCGATATAAAGCATATTCGTCTCGCGCTCTCGATTGATCCTTCTGAAAGATTTATCGAAGGCACGGCCACGATCAGTCTCGTCGCTTTCCGCGATCAGTTGGACGCTGTGGAATTCGATGCGTCGGAATTAAATGTGCGCGAGGTAAAACACGGAACACGCTCGCTCCCGTTTGAAAGTTTCCCCGAACGGCTCGTCGTTGCCCTCAATTCACCGCTCGGTCGCGGAAAAACCCTGACACTACAGATTAGTTACAACGCGCGCCCGCGTCGCGGCCTGCACTTCGTCAAGCCGGACGAAAGCTACGCAGCCAAGCCGCTACAAGTCTGGTCGCAGGGCGAGGCGGAAGATAGCCGCGCCTGGTTTCCCTGTACTGACTCGCCGAATGAGCGGCAGACCACGGAGACGATCATCACCGTTCCCGAACGCTTTACAGTTCTTTCCAACGGCACGCTCCTTTCTGAAAAGCGCAACGCGAAGCGTGGACAGCGAACTTTTCACTGGCGGCAGGACGAGCCGCACCCGGCTTACCTTGTCTCCATCGTCATCGGTGAGTACGAAGAGATCACTGCGCGCGGCAACATCAAGTTGCCCATCACTTATTACACTTATCCGGGGACTACGGCTGAAGCCCGCCGCCTGATGGGCAAGACGCCTGAGATGGTTCGCCATTTCTCCAAAATCTTCGGCTACGAATATCCATATCCGAAGTACGCACAGGTCGTCGTTGACGAATTTATCTACGGCGCGATGGAGAATACGTCCATTACGACTCACTCTGATCGCTTTCTACATGACGCCGCGACGGAACTTGATTTCAACTGTCACGACGTGGTGGCGCACGAGTTGGCCCATCAATGGTGGGGCGATCTACTGACGCCGAAGTCCTGGAAGCACGTCTGGCTCAAAGAGAGCTTTGCGACCTACGCGGAGGCGCTGTGGCTTGAGCATGCCGAAGGTGAGGGAGAGGCTCGCTACTCTTTGATTCAGGAGCGCAACCTTTATTTGACGGAAGACCGCGACCGTTATCGCCGTCCAATCGTTGACGACCGCTACGAGTTTCCGGTCGAGGTTTATGACCGCCACGCTTATCAGAAAGGCGCGATAGTGCTCGGCATGCTGCGCGACGTGATGGGCGACGAAGATTTCTTTCGCACGCTCAGCCACTACGCGCACAAGCACGAATGGCAGAGCGTGGAGACCAATGATCTCAAGGTCGCGATTGAAGAGACCACGGGACAAAATCTGGACTGGTTCTTTGACCAGTGGCTTTACCGTGCGGGCTATCCTGAGTACGAAGTAATCCATATCTATGACGGCGCGAACAGACAACTTCGCGTCACGGTCAGGCAAGTGCAGGACACAAGCGATGCGACGCCGCTGTTTCGCATGCCCGTCGAGATCGAAGTGATGGGCAAGGTGACGACGCGGAAATTTCCCGTCCTTGTGGAAAAGGGCGAGCAAGAGTTTTACTTCGCCTTTGATGAACGCCCGCTCGCGGTTGTCTTTGACGCGGGCGACCGCATACTGAAGACTCTACGGCACGAGAAATCAAAGCAGGAGCTACTGTACCAGCTCCGCCGCGCCGTTGAATTTACGGCGCGGATGCGCGCGGCGCGCGACCTCTCGGCCTTTAAAGATGAGGACGTGACGGAAAGCTTGCGCCGCGCTCTGTTGCGCGATGAGTTCGGGGGCGTGCGGATGGCAGCGGCAATCGCGCTCGGCGAGACGGGAAGCGCTGAGGCGCGCGATGCGCTCATCGAAGGACTGAAGAAGAATGCGGAGGCGCGCGTACGACGAGCCGTCTGCTGGGGACTAGGGCGTTTTCGCGGGGACAAAAAGGCTCTGGCCGCCCTCGCCCGCACCATTTCCAGCGACGCCAGTTATTTCGTGACTGCCTTCGCGATGCGGGCATTAGCCCACGCAGCGGTCGCTGGAGAAGCTTACGAGACCCTGATCGGCATGCTGGGCCGCGAGTCTTATCAGGACGTACTGCGCGCGAGCGTCTTCGATTCTCTGGCGATTGCCAGTGACAGGCGCGGCATCGCGCTGGCTATTGACCATACGGCATACGGCGTGCAACCTTCTGTGCGCGTCGCGGCGACGATGGCGCTGGCCTCGCTCGGCAAGGAGTATAGGGACGAACGCGAAAAGATTTACGACAGATTGATCGAGCTGCTCGAAGATAAAACCTTTCGCGTGCGGCTCGCCTCCGTCAAGGCACTGGCCGTGCTCGACGACCTCCGTGCGATTCCGGCTTTACGCGCCGTGGACGAGCGCGAGGCGATTGACATCATCCGTAGCGCCGCGCGCGGCAGCATCGGGACACTCGAAGAGAAGGCGAAAAAGAGGGAAGAGAATGGCAAAAAAGAGAAGTAAGTTCTTACAGGGAAAGCGCATTGATCCGAAACCCATCACGCCGCAGACAAGCCTGGCAGACCTCGTTGACGAATCTTTTCTTGCTTACAACGGCGCGCGCCTGCGCGAAGCCTGCCAGCTCTTTACACAGAAGATGCTTGAGCCTGACGTGACCGTCGGGCTTTCCCTCACCGGCGCTTTGACGCCCGCAGGCCTTGGTATCTCTGCGCTGATCCCGCTTATTCAGGCGGGCTTCGTTGACTGGATTATCTCGACGGGCGCGAACCTTTATCACGACACGCACTTCGGCCTCGCGCTGGCGATGCATCAGGGCAACGCGCAGGTGTCCGACATCGTGCTGCGCGAAGAGGAGGTCGTGCGCATCTACGATATCTTCTTCGATTACTCCGTGCTGCTCGATACAGACGCTTTCTTTCGCCAGATAATCGAGAGCAAAGAATTTCAAAAGCCGATGTCAACCGCAGAGTTTCATTATCTCTGCGGGCGCTACGTTCATGAGCGCGAGAGTCAGCTCGGGATAAAAAATAAATCGCTGCTGGCGGCCGCCTACGAGTACGCCGTGCCGATTTACACTTCGAGCCCGGGTGATTCTTCCATCGGCATGAACGTTGCTGCCAAAGCTTTGCAGGGCAATAAGCTGGCGTTTGACCCTTCGCTCGACGTTAACGAGACGGCAGCGATAGTGCTCGCCGGAAAACGCGGGGCGATTCACGGGCGTGGTGATAAGGGGACGAAGCACGGCGGGCGCTCTGCCGTCTTTATCCTCGGCGGCGGCAGCCCCAAGAATTTTATGCTGCAAACAGAGCCGCAGATTCAGGAAGTCCTCGGCATAGACGAGCGCGGCCACGACTATTTTCTTCAGGTGACGGACGCGCGGCCGGACACAGGCGGCCTGAGCGGCGCAACTCCGGGCGAGGCAGTCTCCTGGGGCAAGATTGATCCTGATCGCCTGCCGGACGCTATCGTCTGTTATGTTGACGCGACGGTGGCACTGCCCATCATAACGGCGTATGCTCTAGCCAGGCACGAGCCGCGCGAGCCCAAACGTCTCTATGAGCGGCGCGCGGAGTTTATGGATCTGTTGCGCTCGGAATATAAAAAATCGAAACGGCGTTGAAGCTACGGGTTATATAGACTTAATTGTTGGCCCAACACGAGTGCGACAACTGTTTTACCTTGTCATGACACAGTAGTAGGCAGAGAATCAAGGATCGTATCTAAAGAATAACTCGAAGGGGGATGCATGGGGAGAACTTTGACGGACGAGCAAAAGAAGGTGCATTACGATTGCTCTAAATGTCCAGCCTATTGTTGCTCGATCTACGAGCGCGTGGAGGTCACCAAGCGCGACCTTAATCGTCTGGCAAAGTATTTCAAGATGACGGTCGAAGCGACAGAGAAGCGTTATACGAAGAGGCATAGCGGCGAGCGCGTGCTGCGTCGTAAGAAAGACCCGATCTTCGGGATGGCGTGCCAGTTCCTGGATAAGGAGACGCGCGGCTGCACAATCTATCACGGCAGACCTAATGTGTGTCGTGAATATCCCGCACGGACGCGCTGCAACTACTATGATCTTTTGCAGTTCGAGCGCCGCCAGCAGGATGATGTGAATGTTCTGCCGCTGGTGCAGATCACTTTTCGCAAGGTCAGAAAAAAGGTGATTAAAGATTCTGACAGCAGCGAAAGAATCTATGAGTGGAGTAACGGTAAGAATAGTTGACAGGTGAGCAGCCACGGGACTTACGCGTGGCCTGTCAACGCACTAACGGGAGGTGTGACGGGATGCAGGAATTTCTCTCAAGAATGATCGGGCGCAAAATAGACATCTTCTGCGGAGGCGCGTCGAGCCTGCGCGGTGAGGTAGTCAAGGTCGAGGGTGGCGTGTTGCACCTCAAGGACGATGACCAGTTGATGTGCTACGTGGCGATAGATAAGATCGCGGTCGTCTGGGAGGCGCGCGACACGGAGCATCGCGCGGGATTCGTTTCCGGACAGATCGGCAACAACCGCTGAACATGTAAGTCCCGCCTCTCAAAGCCGGGTTGATGAAGAGACGATGTGGTGTATGGAGCGCGCCTGCGTTCATCAATGGCAGCGTCAATGCGGCGCTTCTCAACCTGTTTGGGGAAATGCCCCGGCGGAAGTTTAAAACTCGA
The DNA here is from genome assembly GCA_046714695.1 of Pyrinomonadaceae bacterium. Classification (GTDB taxonomy): domain Bacteria; phylum Acidobacteriota; class Blastocatellia; order Pyrinomonadales; family Pyrinomonadaceae; genus DASQYE01. Next base: position 15,493 of record JBKKAL010000016.1, on the reverse strand, counting down.
ACCCTCGGTCGAGCCGGTAAAAAAGCTATGGGCCGACATTCTACTAATCAGAATGTCGGCCCATAATTTTGTACGGCTGTCTCTTTAGCTATTCCGCCAACATTTGTGTCGGCATTGGAACGCGGCGAAAACCATCTACGCGGCTCGACCAGTACTCGTTGAAAGGCGAATAGATGACCCCCTGGCTGCGCGAAGCGTGATAGAAGCCATGCTCATCGGCGACGATGCCGATGTGCGACAGGCCGCTAAAGAAAACAAGCGTGCCGAACTTGAAGCGTTCGTCCCCGCGCGCGGGCGCAAAGCGCGACCAGAGCGTGCGCGCGCTGCCGCGCTCAAAACGAATGCCTGCTGATTGAAAGGCGCTCCACACAAATCCAGAGCAATCGAAAACGTTGGGCCCGGATGACCCGTAGACGTAGCGCGCGCCGAGTCGCATATCTATCGCCGCCGTCAGGAGCTGGTTAAAAGTCACCGTGGGACGCGGCGCAAGCAGCGTCGAGTTCGGTTTCTGCTCTACCACGACTTCGGCGCGTGAGATGATAACCGGATCGGTTTCCAATCGCGTGACGCCGTTAGCTTGATTGATGGTGGTGGCCTGTGTTGGACGGGTATCTGCGGTTTGCGCTGAGGCTGTGACTGTAAGCAGGCTGATGACAAAACATGCTATCAGCATGCAGTGGAACATTCTTTTAAGAACCATAGACAGGGAACTACTCTCTCTTATTAAATTTATTCTTGCTTTCTGATTTCTTTTAATGAGGGGGGGTACTACCTGACCACAAAAAGCATTCTACAGGCCGGAGACGCATACGACAACAAGCAATGTGACCGTTTCGTGACAGGGCACGACCCCTCTTAAATTAACGAACGAAAAGAGTTCAGGGATAGATGCGATTGCCATTATGATGTTGAACCGCGAGCGTACACACGTTCCATGACGGAACACATTCGGTCAATGTGAAGCGTCTTATGCCGTTTGAACGTGGAAATTTTTCCATCTGTCGTGATAGCATGCGCGGCAAAGGCCGAGGAGGAGAATAGGCATGCTGTTTATCGAAAGCAAAATCTCGAACCGGAAAGTTGATGCGCAGGCGCGATTGCGCCTTCTGGAAAAGCTGCAAGACAAGGGGCTCGCTCCCCTGATCCGCTCGGCGCGCTTACACTGTTTTGAGTTGGCCCTGATGGGCCCAGACCGCGTGCCGGAGATGGAGCGCGCCATCGCTTCAGCGACTAAAGTCGAAGAGGATATGCCATACGTGCGTGGAGATATATTCTGCTTTGAGGATATTGTGCTCTTCCTGATTTTCGGCGACGAAGAAGAGGATGTGGCAGGCATTCGCGCAGGGATCGTTTACGAAGCCGAGGCGACAGCCCCGCTGCTCTCGCTCGACTCTTTTTGTCGGAACGTGCGCGACGCGCTTGAGGCGATGCGCGGCGGTGATGACGGCAGCAGCAATGAGACGGGCGTGGAGGAGGTCGCATGGCGACGGCGCGCGCCGCAAGATGCGAGCGGGCTGGCGCGCTTCATGGAAGGGCGTACGGGCGAGGCTTCCGACATGCGTCAAGAGACCGGTGTGGAGCAATTGCGCGCCGTCGAGTTACTGGAAGACGCCGGCGCGCGCCGCTTTCTGTGGCGCATCAGGGAATCACAGGCTGCGGGCCGTGGCCCTGATCTTCAACCGGACGTGGAGGCTGCGGAAGCCGGGACTGAGTCGCTGATCGGCAGGCTCTCCGACGCAGGATTGTTGCGCCGCGAAGTCGTCATCAGTTGCCGTAAAGTCGGACGCTCGCTCTTTCGGCTTCCTTCCCCGGATGCTCTGAGCGTCATCACCTCAAGCAATGCTACTTGCAGCGAGTGCGGCGCAAAGATAGCCGACGAGAAGGTTGACGAGTTGATCGTTCCGACCGAGACGGCCTCGACGTTGCTGGAGAATGGATCATGGCTCTCGACCCGTCTCTACTCTGTGCTGCGCAGTCTGGGTATTCCCGAATCCAGAATCGCAATGGGGTCGTCTTCAAGCGACGGCGAGATGCACATGATGGCGGACGTTTGCGGGGAGGCCTTCCTCTTTGTCCTCAGAGACGGCGACCTAACGGCGGCACACGCACGCCGCGCGCTGGAAAAGCAGGTCGAGACTGAGTCCCCGCACCTGGTCGTCGTCGCGACCGGAAAGATTCAGGACGAGGCTCGCATACGCCTGCGTGAGCACGCGCGGCGGCGGGCGCGCGGCGGCAGCGAGGTCGAAGTCTTGCTGGTGGAGGGCGTCAATTCGGCGATCAACGAATTACAGCATGCTTTCGAGCGTGTCTCGCAACGAGCGCTCGCCGAAGAGTTGTGCGCGCTCGATGGCGCTCTGGGCTTCAGCATCGGCCAGATGATCGCCACGCGCTTTCGCCTGATGCAGAAATCAGGCGCTTTGAGCGACCTGGCCGAGTCAGCCGTGGGCGCTTTGGCCGGAAGTCTGCGCGAAATCTAAGAATCTGTTTGAAACAGCCCCTGAAAAGGGGCGGAAGATTTTAGCCCAGGGCATCAGCCCTGGGAATTGTTACACACAAAGAGAATGAGCCCCTGAAGGGGGCGACAGACCTTCAACGTCGAACATCTGTCGCCCCTTTCAGGGGCTTTGAATTTATTAATGTTCTCTCCCACGGCTCACGCCATGGGCTACACTCTGTCGCCCCTTTCAGGGGCTACAAGTTACTTTTTCTAATGTGAGCACTCCGGACAACGGACCTTTCGTGTTCGTACGGCGCGCTATGCAAAGACTTGAGCGGCGTGCGTCTAATAGGGCGGCGCATAGGAGGTGCCACATAAAATGAGTATCGAAAGAAATGGACATATTTTTAACGCCGGGTTCGCAATAGCCGTAGCGCTAGTGCTTTCCTCAATCGTTGGCGCATGGGCATATACCAACGCCAAGAACGGCGAGCAATCAATTACCGTCACGGGCTCGGCGCGCAAGCGTATCAAGTCTGACCTGGTTGTCTGGCGCGCGGGCGTCTCATACCAGGCTTCGCAATTATCCGAAGCTTACAAGGCGCTCTCGGACAACGTTCCCAAAGTCAAACAGTATTTGATCTCGAAAGGCGTCACGGAAGATCAAATCACCATCTCGTCAATCTCTTCGACGACTCTTCACGAGAAGAACAGCAACGGGGAAGAGACAGGGCTGATCACCGGATACTCCCTACGGCAGGAGTTGATGGTGCGATCAACCGATGTGGACAAGATAGATAAACTGGCGCGCGAAGCGACAGAGCTGATCAATCAGGGCATCCTGCTCGAATCAAGTCCGCCCGAATATCTCTACACGAAGCTCGGCGACCTGAAGATCGAAATGCTGGCCGAGGCCGCCAAGGACGCGAAAGTGCGTGCGCAGCAGATCGCGTCCAGCACCGGCAGTAGTATCGGCAGTGTACGCACGGCCAGGATGGGCGTGATGCAGATCACCCCGGCTGATTCCAACGATGTTTCCGACTCCGGCATGAACGACACTTCTTCGCTGGAAAAAGACATCACAGCAGTAGTCAACGTCGGCTTTGCCGTAGACTAAAACCCTTTCGGTCAAATCACACCGGAAGAATAACCCCAAGAGCCGCGTCCGAGGTATAACCCTGGCGCGGCTCTTGGGCTCTCCAAGTAAATTATAAAGCCACCTTCAATCTCCTGATTGTGACAGGAATCAAGGCTTTCTCTCGATCAGACTGTAGATCGTTTTGATCCAGACGAGAGAATTAACTGTTATCCCGAACGTCAAAAATTGATATACTCACGACCCGTCGCTGTTGACAACCCCTCGCCGCGTTCAGGAATCTTAGGAAAGTCGGCCAATCCTTTTGTTTGGCCCATCCCTTCTATCTTTGCGAGACTTATTTATGAAAAGAAGCCCGATCTTCTTGTTGATGCTTGCTCTTCCGGCATTTTCGTCCGTTCATGCTCAGACTCAAACTCCCTCGACGCAGACGCGCCCGCGCACAGTCACCGCTAATCCGACGGGTTCGCAACAGCCCTCCGGTGTGACCACAACGCCATCGCCATCGGCAACACCGCTGCCGCGCGGGCCGCAGCCACCGCCTTCCCAACCTTCCGCGCCGCGCGTGATCGCGCCCTCGACCCTCCCTCCGCAGTCACAGGTGAGGACTACTGCGCCGCCGCAGACTGCAACGCTCCGTCTTTCGATGGAGAAAGTGCGCGCGCGTAAAATGGAGGCGCAGCGTTTATTTAAGGCGCGGGCCGCACCGACGGCAATCACTACTCCGCCGATAGATTTCGTAACGCTGGCCGCGCTTGAGCCATCAAGCGGGAAAATCCATCTGTTGTCACTGCCAAAGGTACTGTTTTTGAGCAAGGGCGCTGAGGCCACGATCACTACTTCGGCTGGAAGCCGGGTTCAATTGCGAATCTTGAGGGCCAACGGCGTCAACACCGCCGTGACGATCTTTGACGAAGCCGGCCACAGCTTTGTCCCGCTCATCGTGGAGTATCCGATTGAGCGCGGCGGCAGGTTCAGCGAGATGGCCTATTACACTTCGGGACATCCGGCGTTGCTCTCGCCGGAGGTCGTTAAAGCCGGGCAATTATACGTGCGGACGATGGTTGATCTGGCGGCAAGGCGACTGCGCGATAAGGGCGTGCCGATTTCCAAGGATATTCTGGATATAGCCGAGCGCCTGTGCATCGTCGAGCATACGGATCACGACCGTTTTCGCCGCGAGAATCGCATCGCGCTCTACGAAGAAATATTTGCGCTCTATGCTCTGAACGAGCTGGACACTTACCGTTATGCTGTGAGCTTTGCCGGAGCGGGCGGCATGGTTCAAATGATCCCTTCAACCTACCAGATGCTCAGGCGTATGCATCCGGGCATCGGACTCAATCCGGATTTCGTTCCCGGCATGCGCAATCATGGTAACGCACTGGAAGCGATGCTGCTTTATATGAACGACACCTGGAAACTGCTCGCCGCACACCCTGACGTTGATTACGCTTTGAAGGCAAAGATGGCCACGCAGCCGGAGTTGATGGCTGCCGGGTACAACTCGAATCCGGCCCGCCTGCCGGGCTACATCAACCGTGGCGGCTCGTCTTGGCGCACGCTCATCCCGCGCGAGACGCAGATGTATTTGCAGATCTACAAATCGCTCGACAGCCTTATTCCCATGAAGCCGCGCTGAGTTGATGGGCCGGAGGTGTTGTTGCCTGAGCAAAGGCCGTCATCCCCTCGCGTGTGCAATCGCCCTTACGGCGCGCAAAGATAATATCCTTGTTCCAAAAGCTTCTACTTGGCCAACTCGTCAAACTCTATTGACCGCAGTGTCGGAGTGTCGTATTGTCTTCGACACCGCGCAAAACGCGATCAGGAAATTTCCATGCAATCTTGATAAGACGAGCACTGGGCGTGTCTTTCTACAGGCGGGCTATTTCGCATCAGGCTGCAACTTCTAACTAAACGCGTAGCCCCTATCGCCTCCGGGCGCTTTCAACTTCAACCAGCCACTCGACCGAGGTAATCTTGATGCCTACTCAGAAGATTCGCAAACTGGCCTATATTCTTCCGCTTATCGTGCTTTTCCTGCTCACTCCCGGCTGCAAATACTTCACCAAGACAGAGGACACACAACTAAAAGATGCAAACAAGCTGGCGAATGAAGCAGACGCGCTGGCGACCAAGGTGGATGACTCATACAGGGAGGCGGCGCAGAAAGACGATGAGATCAATGCCGCCAAGAAAGACAAGGCGCGCATCAAGAAGCTTAGCGATGAACAGGTAACGCTGTATGACCAGGCGACTACAGACGCGCGCGAGGCCGCCGACAAATACGATCAGGCCACTAAGCTCAAGATTGATGCGAAGTATATTGAATACCTCAACGTGCGCGCGCAATATATGCGCAAGCACGGCGCGCATCTGGCGGGGCTCAAAGACCATGCTGCCGCCCGCCTCGAAGCGATTAATAAGCCCGGCAAGGCCAGCCGCGACAAACAGACGGAGGCAAAGAAGCGCTCTGAGCGACTGAAGAAAGAGGTGGACGACCTCAAAGCACAGGCCGATAAACTTCAGAAAGAGATCGGAGACAAGTTCAAAACGGACAACGCCAACGCTAACGCCGCTGCCAAGTCTTAAAAGTTAGCCGCTCCATTAGGTTATGACGTCGGAGTAGATATTCACTAGCTGTTCTCTCCCAAAGGCCGGATAACGATTGTCGCGTTGGAGTTAACTTTATGATCTCCAAAAAAAGCACGACATATGGTCTCGCCAGCGTCACCCTCGGATTAGTGCTGGGTTTTATGGCCGCGAACTGGAATGCCACAGCCGTGAGCGCGGGCGCAGAGCCGCCAAATCCCATCCTCGCTGCGCCGCAAGGTACCGGTCAGGACAAGCCCGTCGAGCAAACGCGCAAGAACATACAGGTACTCAAGGGCCTGCCGTCTTCACAGCTTTTCCCTCTGATGAATTTTATCGGGGCATCGCTCGGGGTCAGTTGCGCATACTGCCATGTCAAAGAGGGCAAAAACGCCGAGGGCTTGGATAATTGGATATGGGAGAGAGACGATAAGGAGACGAAACAAACCGCGCGAAGAATGATGCAGATGGTCTTGACGATCAACAAAAGCAATAGCGCGGATTTTCGCGGCCAACCCGTAACCTGCTACACATGCCATCGCGGTTCGACCGAGCCCGCCAGATTTCCAACGCTTCCGCTCACGGTCTCCGCGCACGAACAGGGCCCGGCGGCCGTCACGGGGAGGCCAGCGGCGGTTGCGCTGCCCGGCGTCGAGCAAATTCTGAACAAGTATATTGCCGCGGTCGGAGGCCGTGAGGCAGCAGCGAAATTACAGACGCGCGTTTTTAAGGGAACCATAGAGCAGTCGCAGGGGCGCAATCCCGGTGTGGAAATCACTTTGAAGGAGCCGAACAAGTATCTGGTGGTGCTGACAACCAAACAGCAGGGCATCATCTATCAGGGCTTTAACGGCACGACCGGATGGATCAAGAACGATGAGATGCAGCGCGAGATGAACGCTACGGAGTTGGCGCAGGTAAAGCGCGCCGCTACGCTCTACGATGTCATCAAAGTCAGAGAGCCTTATACGGGCATGATCGTCACAGGCAAGGAGAAGGTCAGAGACCGCGAAGCTTACGTGATTGAGATGAAGGCAGCCGATAGCAGCGGAACTGAAAAGCTCTTCTTCGATACGGAGAATGGATTACTCCTGCGCCGGATGATGTTGACTAACACACTAATATTTCCCGTGCCGGGGCAGACGGATTTCGAGGACTACCGGGAGGTGGACGGCGTCAAACTGCCGTTCACGATCCGCATCTCGAACATAGACACCTACTTCAGCTCGACACGCAAGTTCACGGAGATCAAGGCAAACGTAACAGTGGATGATAAGCGGTTCAACCCGCCGCCCGTTGTCCCCACTGCTGCGCCTCTGAAGCCTTGATCGCGCAGTCTGAACCAGTTAAATGTTTACGGATTACTCCAGCACGCGCGCGAGCGCTCCATCGGGGGCGGCGAATTTACTCAGTTTAGCGTACGGCACTGTGACGCGCTCGGCGCAAGCCTCTATGACATGAGGCCATTCCGGCTGCACGCTCAAACCTGTTTTTGAGAAATTGAAGGCGTATGACGATGATTCGAAGTGATCAATCGTGTACATATCAGCTTCTCCTGCACAATCTCCCTCTTTATTAGGAGTGCCGGAGGCCATGCGCGAGGCCTTGGCAAGCAGGCTGGCGAATATCGTCCCCAGTATTTCCCGCTTATCAGCCTCGTAATTCTTGAACAACTCTTCAAACTTGACCTGCTTGCCGGTCTTCATGTCGAACGTCATTGAGATATTACTATCATTGGTCGGGTAAGCACCGCCGCAGAAGTATTCAGCCGAGGCGTAGATACTAAACACGTCTTTGGCGGCGTATTCTACTCTTGACCGCAACTTGTAATAATTGTTTCGTCCTCTGCCTTCGCAGCCGAGATCACGCGTCAGCACATCAATCTGGCGGTTGACCGCGCCGAGCACGGCTCTGTCTCTAAAGCGCGTGAGTCTGGGAAACATCAACTTCGTCCGCCGGACTCTAGCCATTTTGTAACCGATCTCGCTCGTCTGCGTCCTTCCGGTTTGAGCCAGCACAGGCTGGCCGCCTCCGAAGGGCGTAAAGGGGACTAACAAGATCAATATTAAAAGGGCAAAAAGCTTCATGTGTCTCTCCTTGAAAGCACCGTCGTAGATCACCGGTCGGCGCGTGCGGATGATCGCACAGAGCAGGCGTCTCTTACCTTAATCGCCGAACTGCAAACGACCTTCGAGCGGTTGAGCGATCTCCTGCTCGCCGTGTGCGCCGTCAGCATACTGTAATCTGTAGAGCTTCCAGTAAAGGCCGCGTACGGCCAAAAGGTCTTGATGCGAGCCTTGCTCGCGGATCTCGCCGTGATGAAGGACGATGATGCGGTCGGCCCGCTGGATGGTCGAGAGACGATGCGCGACGACGACGGAGGTGCGATTGCGCATGACGCGCTCAATGGCCTGCTGAATAAGTTGCTCTGTCTCTGTGTCAATCGAGCTGGTCGCCTCGTCCAGGACGAGCAGCGCCGGGTCGAAAGCCAGAGCACGCGCAAACGAGATGAGCTGCTTCTGTCCGACCGAGAGGCCCGCCCCGCGCTCTCTTACTTCCGCCTTGTAGCCTTCCGGCAGACGCTTGATAAAACGTTCGGCGTGAACCTCGCGCGCGGCCCACTGGACACGCTCCTCCTTGATCTCCGTGCGGCCCATGCGGATATTGCTCTCCACCGTGCCGCTAAAAAGAAATACGTCCTGAAGAACAACCGCGAAATTCTCGCGCAACGACTGCAAATCCCATTCGCGCACGTCCACGCCGTCGAGCAGAACACGCCCACGCTGCACATCATAAAAGCGCATCAGCAGATTTGTGATCGTCGTCTTACCGGAGCCCGTATGGCCCACGAGCGCGACCGATTGGCCCGGCTCGACCTTGAACGAAACATCCTTCAAGACCCACTCATCTTCCTTGTAAGCGAACCATACGTTCTCGAACTCGATGCGGCCCTCGGCGCGGCCACTTTTCTTCGGATGAGCGGGGGTGGTGATCGCGACAGGCAGGTCGAGCGTCTTAAAGATTCTGTGTGAAGCGACGACCGCCGCCTGAAGCACGTTGTATTTGTCGGAGATGTCGCGGATCGGCTGAAAAAGCTGCTGCGAATATTGTATGAAGGCGACGAGCGCGCCCAATGAGAGAACGGTGTCCGCTGGCGAGTTCTGCATCACGCGCCAGCCGCCATACCAGATAATGAGGGCCACGCCGATCGCGCCGATCAACTCGACGAGCGGAAAAAAGACGGCATAATAGAAGATCGTCTCGATATTGGCGTTGCGGTGATCGTCGTTGATTTCGTGAAACTGCTGTCGCGATTTCTCCTCGGCGTTAAAAATCTGCACGGTCTGCGCGCCCGATAGATGCTCCTGCAAAAAGGCATTGATGCGGGCGAGGCGGGTGCGCACGCGGTCGTAGCCGCGCCGCGCGTGTTTGCGAAACCAGTTGGTCGCCACAAACAGCATCGGCACGGTCACGAGCGCGACCAAAGTCAAACGCCAGTCCATCCAGAACATGATGGCGGCAATCGCGATGATCATCACGACATCGCCGAGCAATTCTATGACGCCAGAAGTCAAAAGCTCATTGAGCGAATCCACATCCGAGGTGAGACGCGTCATGATGCGGCCGACCGGGTTACGGTCGTAATAGGCGACCTCCTGATGTTGCAGCTTCGCGTAAAGCTGGCTGCGTATGTCGTACATCACGCGCTGGCCGACCGTGTTTAAGAGCAGGGCTTGAAAATAAGAGAAGATAAAGACGACGAGCCAGATCGCCAGATAGACGAGCGCGAACAGCGTCAGGCCGTCTGTTTGGCGCGGGAGGATGTACCAGTCAATCGCGTACTGCGTAAATTTGGGCTGCGTCGTGCGCAGCAGATTCAGGACAAGTGTCAGCGCCAGCGCGGGAAAAAGCGCGCGCAGGTACGGTTTCAGGTAGCCCATAAGCCTTCGCATCACGCGAAAGTCATAGGTCTTGCCGATGGCCTCTTCTTCGTGAAATTGTTTGACCGCAGTTGACATGTTTACCAGTGCTTCTTGTTCAGTCTCTCTTTGCTATTCCAGGCCCGCCCCTTTGTAAGAAGCCGCCAGCAGTTGATCGCGACGAGGGAAGTGGAACAGCTCGCCGACTATGCCGATGATAAAGAAAATATAGTAATAGGGCGTCCCGGTCGCGAAGTAAGCGAGCAGTCCGAACAGGCTGGTCGCCTCACACAAGGCCAGTGCGAGAATCATCGCGCTCTGAACCAGTTCCGGTCGTTGCTCAGTAACGGATTGTGCGAGAATTTTGCGCTTGAGCAAAAAGGAAGCGAGAAGGGTTGTGATGCCGAGCGTCATGAGAACCAGTAGAAGTATGCTGCCTTCGCTCTGACCTGTGTCCGGACGTTCGACAAACTGTACGACCACAAAAAACACGCCGACCGTCATCAGCATCGCAAACCAGATGGTCAGCATGACAGTGTAACGCGCATCCATACTAGTTGCCTTCGATCCCTGGTTAATCGGATTCATCGTCGCCTCTTCGCAACCCATCTAACTCGCCGCCAGTTCTTCCTCCAGCAATTGTCGCTCGTAAAGGTCTGCATACTCGCCTCCGAGCGCAAGCAACTCGGCATGCGTGCCGCGTTCGACAATACGTCCTTCATCGAGGACGCAGATCAAATCGGCATCGCGCACCGTTGAGATGCGGTGCGAGATGATAAGACTCGTGCGGTCGCGCATCACGCCGCGCAGTTGCGCCAGAATCTTCTCTTCCGTGTAAGTGTCAACGGAGGAGAGCGCATCGTCCAGAATCAAAATCTTCGGCTGGCGCAGAACGGCGCGGGCAATCGCCGTCCGCTGCTTTTGCCCGCCGGAAAGAGTAATGCCGCGCTCTCCGACCAGTGTCTCAAATCCTTCTGGGAAGCCCCGTATGTCATCCGTTAATCCAGCGATCTCGGCGGCCCATTCGATGTCCGCGCGCACGGGTTTTTCGACTCCGAAAGCGATGTTCTCGGCCAGTGTGTCGCTAAAGAGAAAAGTCTCCTGCGGCACGTAGCCAATCCCAGCGCGCAACTGCCGGAGCGAATAATCTCGTAAAGGCACATCGTCAATAAAGACTGTGCCGGGCGGCGCATCCAGAAGTCGCGGGATGAGATTGGCGAGCGTTGATTTCCCAGACCCCGTGCGGCCGACAAGCGCGACCGTCTGGCCCGCTGCAATCGTCAGATCAATATCGGAGAGGACGGGCTCGACGTGCTCGTTAAAACGAAACGTCAAATGGCGAAACTCTATTTGACCTGAGATCGGAGGATGCTCGCCCGCCGCGCCCTCGTCCACGATCTCCGGCTTGATTGCCATGGTCGCATTGATGCGCTTGAGAGAGGCTGTGCCGCGCTGGTAGAGGTTAACTACATAACCGAGCGCGATCAGAGGCCAGATCAACCGGCCCAGGTAGAGATTGAACTCCGTGAACTGGCCGACCGTCATCGAGCCATTAACAACGAGCGGAACGCCGATCCACGCGATCAGCACAAAGCCCGTGCCGATGAAGAACTGTATCAGCGGGCGCATCGCCGCATCTATCCGCACAAGGCTCAGGTTACGTTCTGCATACTGGCGATTGAGATCATTGAAAGCATCAATCTCCGTCTGCTCCTGAGCGTAGGCCCGCACGACCCGGACACCTGTAAAGTTCTCCTGCGCGCGCGCAGAGATTTGCGCGAAAAAGTCCTGTATCTTCTCAAAGCGGATATGCACCTGCTGGCCGAAGTATTTGACGGTCAGCGAAACGAGCGGCATTGTCACCAGCAGCAGCAGCGTCAAACGCAGGCTGATCCTCAGCATCAACGGCACGATCACGATAACGACGAACACAGTCTGCAATGTGTACATGATCATCGGCCCGGCCAACTGGCGCACGGCGGCCAGATCATTGGTCGCGCGCGCCATCAAATCGCCCGTCCTGTGCTCCTGAAAAAATGAGAGCGGCTGGTCAACCAGATGCGCGTAAAAATCGCGGCGCAGGTCATATTCGACATCGCGCGACATGCCGATCAGGATACGACGTTGCAGGAAAAGGAAGATGCCGCTCACGACGCTCGCGCCTAAGGTTGCCAGCGCATAAAAGGTGAGCTTCGACCATGTCACCTCGACCCTTAAACTATCAATCGCACGCCCGACGATGAGCGGAATAGCAAGGTTAAAGAAGATCCCCACTAGGATGCAGAGGATGCCCGTGACAAGAGATTTTTTGTATGGCCTGAAATAGCGCGCGAATTTTCTCAGATCATCCATAAAAAACAGCGAGAACCGCAGCCTAAAGGCTTACCCAACCGGAAATGAAAGTCGCTCAGGCACTATGATGCGCGATTTTCTTCCCGGACGCAAAGAGACCAGGCCGAAGTTCAAGCTAAGGGATGATAGCGGAAATGCGTGGCGAAAGTGTGAAGCCGAAGGGAGTATGAAAGAGAGTTGGGCCGTGTCTGAAGGATTAAACTATCGGGACGGTGCGCTCCATCTGTGCCTCATCGGCGTCAGTCTCAACGATCTCTTCCGCGCTGAGGGCATCGTCGTCCGTTAACGATTCCTCGTCAAGGGCGGTGACGGGTTCGGGGGAGACACAGACGCGGTTGCGACCCATGTGCTTGGCATCATAGAGCGCGCGGTCGGCGCATACGACAAGGCCATCGCGCGAGGAAGCATGTAGAGGAAACGAGGCGATCCCGAACGATGCCGTGATCTGGCCCACACCCGGAACTTCCATCTGCTCTATCCGAGTGCGCAGGCGTTCGGCCACAATGGCCGCACCATCCATCCCGGCCTGCGGCAGAATCACTGCGAACTCTTCGCCGCCGTAGCGCGCTGCCGTGTCCACGCCGCGCAACTCTTCGCGCAAATTATCGGCGAGGATGCGCAGCGCCACATCGCCTGCGTCATGGCCGAAGGTGTCGTTGACGCGCTTGAAGTTGTCAATATCAAGCAGAATAAGAGAGACGGGCTGGCGCATGCGAGTCGCCAGATGCAGGTCACGCTCAAGCTGCAACTCGAATGAGCGGCGGTTGAAGCATCCTGTCAGGCCATCGGTCAGAGCCTGTTGCTGCATCTGTGCGAAAAGACGCGCGTGATTGACGGCGACCGTCACCTGATCGGACACAGTGCGTAATAACAGCAGTTCATTCTCCTGCCATGTACGCGCGGGATCATCAGAACGCACGAGCAGAACGCCCATAAATCTTTCCTGATAAAAGAGCGGCACAACTGCCAGAGGATTGACATCACTGATCTGGACATCGCCATCGTTGCGTCCATCGAGGACAAAATCTTGGCTCTGACCGGATGAAAGGTGCTCGCCGTAGGATTCTAAATCTTTAATCAAACCTGTTTCTTCATCGCCTTCGACTTTTACCCTGTCACGAAAATAACAGTTGGTCAGGGCTGGCCCGCCCGTCTCGCCTTCGACGCGCAACGCACAGTGCTGGACATTGAGCGCGCGCCCGACCTCGTTGACCGTCGTTTGCAGAATGCTGTCGAGCTCCAGCGAGTTGCGAATAGCGGTGGCGATGCGGTTGACGGCGATCTCGCGCCCGGCCTGTTCCTGCAACAGACGCGCCAGCTTGGTCGTGACCGATACGGTCAACTGAAGCGAGGTCGCCTTTGGCATAGAGGCTCGGACGGCAGTCGAGAATCCGGCGGCCTGAAAAGGACGCTCAGCCGCCACGCGCGCCATCAAATACTCAAGCGCGGAGTAAACCACATCCGGCTCGAAGGTCCAGATCACCTCATCGCCTTCGGACTCGGCTCCATCCTCTTCCGTATTGCGCACGGAGGCCAGCAGCGCGGAGAATCGCGCGTCGGCGATGACGACAAACCTTTCAAAGACCGTATCCTCCGGCGCACGGCGCAAAAGTATGGGCTCGCGATCCTGCTCGTTAACACGCAGCGGCAGATTATTGAGCGCGTCCGTATGACCGACGAAAAAGAAGGCCCGTTGTGCCGCACGACCGATCTCACGCACGCGCGCCAGATCGCGCAGAGACCGCTCCGGCGTCAACGGTAGTCCCTCAACGACAAGCGCCGACAGATTGTTTTCCAGAACCACATCCTCAAAATAACGATGAATCTGCGCAATCGTCTGCTCCGCGCAGCGAATGGAGGTAAGCTGCTTCGAGTGTTGGATCAGCAGTGCGTTATAGAGGGAATACATTTTGCGGCTGTACAGCTGTAGGCGGGAGCGCGCTTGCGCTCACCAAAGATTGAAAAGGGCTGCTCGTTGGGAGGCGAACAGCAAGGCAAACCTATTTTTACACGAATAAACAATTTTGTCTAGGTATTTAGCCGGACTATTCCGGGGGGCGCGAAGGGGCAGCTCAGGACAGGATCAAATAGGAGGTAAGCGCAGTTGCTGCAAGCACTTCCGCGTCGTTCGTGACATCCACGGAGACGACCGCCACACGTCGTCCGGCGCGCAGCACGCGGGCCTGTGCCTTGGCCTTGCCTTTGGTTAAAGGGCGCAGGTACTGAATCGTGAGGTCGATTGTCGTCGTACTTTTGCCGGGCTCAAGCTGTGACATGACGGCAAAGGCGGAGGCCGAATCTATCAGGGAGGCGATCACGCCGCCATGCGTAATGCCGCCGTTGCGCATCAACTCGTCGCGCAATTCCAGTCGCAGAGTGGCAGTGCCGCGCTCTATCTCCTCTAATTCCAGCCCCAGCAGTTGAACAAAAGGGATCGTCCTGAAGATTTCGCGCAGCCTTTCCTTCTCCGTACGACTGAGGCCGGCAGGCTCGTCATCTTTCATGAGCGATAGCTCTCTCCCTGGTCGGTCGGCTCGACGATGACCGCCGTGCCATAGGCCAGCACCTCCGTCACGCTGGTTGAAATCTCCGTCGTATCATAGCGCGCGCCGATGATGGCATTTGCTCCTAGTTCCGTCGCGTGTTGAATCATAATCTCGAAGGCATCCATGCGAGTCTGCTCGCACAGGCGCGTCCAGGGCGTAATATTGCCGCCGACCAGTGTTTGAAAAGACGCGCCAATGTTGACGAAGATGTTGCGCGAGCGGACGACGATGCCGCGCACTACTCCTAAGTTCTGCGTCACGCGAAAGTTCGGAAGCTCGAAGGCGGTCGTCACCATCTGGTGCGAGACGGAATAACGCGGCGAGCTGATAAGATAAGGCGCGCGTTGTTGGAGGGGGTCGTTATTCATATTTTATCTTTCGATTTGAGGGAGCAGGTCAGTCGCCGAAGAGGGTTTGCTGTGCCTCATCTTCCTCTCTTTTGCGGCGCGCTTCTTCATCCTCTTCCTCTATCCAGCGGTAGCGGTTGAGATCGCACCGGCCACGCTTATCGAGCATGATGCCCTCGGCCTCCAGCATGCGCTGCTGTTTG
>JBKKAL010000015.1:0-12300 GCA_046714695.1 Pyrinomonadaceae bacterium | reverse complement strand
CCGCAAAGGTGCGGCTCAAGCTGACGGTCTCCCGCTTCTTCGCTTATAATATCCGTCCAATATAGGAAGGGAATCGAAGCAATACTCAGATGAGCAAACGCGATTATTACGAGGTGTTGGGGGTGAGCCGGACGGCCACGGACCAGGAGATCAAAAGCGCGTACCGCCGCCTTGCCGTGCGCTATCACCCGGATAAGAATCCAGGCGACGACGAGGCCGAAGATAAATTCAAGGAGGCCGCAGAGGCTTACTCCGTTCTCTCCGACGCTGAGCAGCGGCAGCGCTATGACCGTTTCGGTCACGCGGGCGTCTCTTCGAGCGCTGGAGCAGGGTGGGGCGCACCGGGCTTCACGAATCTGGAAGATATTCTTGGGGACCTGTTCGGGTTCGGCGACGTGTTTGGCGGAGGGCGCGCTGGCGCTCGCGCTCGTTCAGCAGGGCAGCGCGGCGCAGACCTTCGCTACGATCTGGAGATTTCTCTGGAGGAGGCCGCTGCCGGGATGACCGCGCAACTGCGGCTTCCGCGACTCGAAGGCTGCGAGAAGTGCAAGGGCACGGGCGCAGCCGAAGGCACGCAACCGGAGACCTGCCAGACCTGCAACGGCGTCGGCCAGGTGCGCTACCAGCAAGGCTTCTTCTCGGTCGCGCGCACCTGCGGCACTTGCCGCGGCACGGGGCGCATCATCAAAACACCCTGCGAAGTTTGCCAGGGCGCGGGACGCGTCGAGCGCGAGAAGACGATGGAGGTCAAGATACCGTCGGGCGTTGAGACCGGCTCTCGTCTGCGCATCGCGGGCGAGGGCGAGGCTGGCACGAATGGGGGCGCGACAGGCGATCTCTATGTCATCATACACGTCGGCGAGCACGAGCAGTTCGAGCGTCAGGGCAGCAATCTTTATTCATCCGTCCCTATAACCTTTGCACAGGCCGCGCTCGGCGCAGAGATCACCGTCAAAACTCTGGACGGCGAGCAACAGGTAAAAATCCCGACGGGCACACAGACCGGCACGGTCTTTCGTCTGAAGGGACAGGGCGTACCCGTGCTGGGGGGACGCGGGCGAGGCGACCTCTTTGTCTCCGTCACCGTCATCACCCCGACGACCCTCACGCGCGAGCAAAGGACTCTCCTGGAACAACTCGCCAAGATCGAAACCAGCGACCTCGAAGACAAAGGCTTGATGGATAAGGTACGCGACATCTTTGGGTAATAAAAAAGATGCCAGATGCTAGATGTCAGATGTTAGTGAAAATTTTTGACCAGCATCTAATATCTAGCATCTGACATCTGCTCTGTGGTTGTTTGGCAATAGTACAGCCCGCCGTTGAATCTTACCTGCCCGCTGCACCGTTTGTATTCACATAGCCCCAGCCATCATTTCACAATAATCGGCTCTTACCTATATTTTTAGCCAAAAACGCGCTGTTTACGGCTCAGCCCGCATTGCGGCATATCGGTTGCTCCTGTTGAGAACAGAATAATCAAGATGCACTCTCCCTTGACCAACACATTTGCGGGAGCAAACAGATGAAACAGCGACACCTCGTAAAATTCTTGACCGCAGCCATGCTGCTCACTTTTCTTTCCTATACGGCCTCTGTGCGGGCCTCAAACCTTGAAGACGCCAACGAAGATTCTGACACGCGAATGATTGACGCACGGGTGGTCGAAGTCACGGACGCGCGCATTTCGATTGTTGCGCGCACGGGCGTTGAGCATGTGATTGCGATAGACCGCACCGATACGAAAGTGACGATTGATGGCCTGGTCGTCGCGCTACAGGATTTGCGCGAGGGCGATACGGTCACGGTCGAGCTGGATGCTGATAATCCTATGAAGTTCGCCAGGAATATATCCATGCGATCAGACCAGACTGCGGTCGCACGTCATCGCCGGTAGGAGCCCATGTGCTCTGCTCTTGAGCGTCGCCATGCGCCCACCGGCAATAAGGGCCGCTCGCCCTCGCAGCGAGCGGCCCGCTTTATGTCCCGCCTTGTCCTCTAAAAAAGCACTGACTACTCCTTACCTGCTATCGTCTGCCATCCACTCATTCTGACCAATCACCGGAATTTGATTGTACTGGTGAATTCCAGCTTGATGCGGTTATAGTGTGCCCACCACCGATTTGTTTTAAAGATACTGGCAGCGCGAAATGCTCTCCCGGCGAGCGAAAATTAATAAGCAAAGGAACAACCATATAGTGGCTCGCAATAGCTCCATCCCTTTGAAATCAGCATCGGGTGTCACAACTGTGGACGGAATAGCGGGTGAGTATGTGATCTGGAAGGTCATCGCAGCAAGCGCCGTCGGTACGATGATCGAGTGGTACGATTTCTATATCTTCGGCAGCCTCGCGACCGTCATCTCGCCGCTTTTTTACCCGAAGGGCAATGATACGCTGGCGCTTATCGCCTATCTTTCTACTTTCGCCGTCGGGTTTGTCGTGCGCCCCTTCGGAGCGCTCTTCTTCGGGCGCATCGGCGATCTTGTTGGACGCAAATATGCGTTTCTAGTCACGCTCCTGATAATGGGCGGTGCGACGGCGCTCATCGGCTTTCTCCCGACCTATGCCTCAATCGGGCTGGCTGCGCCCATCATTCTGCTGGTCATACGCATCCTGCAGGGACTCGCGCTGGGCGGCGAATACGGCGGCGCGACCGTCTATGTCGCGGAGCATGTGCCGGACGCAAAGCGCGGCTTTTATACGAGCTTTATCCAGATTACGGCGACGCTCGGTCTCTTCGTCTCGCTGGCCGTCATCCTTCTCGTGCAGAACATGATGACGAAAGAAGCCTTCAGTGATTGGGGCTGGCGGCTGCCGTTTATCATCTCGATCTTCCTGGTCGGTGTCTCGCTCTATATACGCTTGCGTATGAAGGAGTCGCCGATCTTTCAGCATATCAAGAGTGCTGGGATGACTTCGGCCAAGCCGCTCAAAGAGGCGTTCACGCAATGGGTGAATCTCAAGCGCGTGATCATTTCGCTCTTCGGCGCGACCGCCGGGCAGGGCGTCGTCTGGTACACGGGTCAGTTCTACGCCCTCTTTTACCTGCAAACGATCCTCAAAGTGAACGGCACCTCGGCCAACTACATCATCGCCATTGCGCTCCTTCTGGGCATGCCTTTCTTCGTCATCTTCGGCGCGCTCTCCGACCGCATCGGGCGCAAGTGGATTATGATGACCGGGTGCCTGCTCGCCGCAATCTCTTACATACCCATCTACAAAGCGATGCAGGCGGCGGCGGGCTCAAACGTAGTGACTACCGCCGCGCAGAGGAACGAGGTCACGGGCGCGGTCACTGTTATCCCGCAGACTATGGTTGACGGCGCGTTGCAGCCTGCCGCGGAAGTTTTGCCTTACATGGATTTTGGCAGTCTGGTGGGCAATCCGATCACCTGGAAACTGGTGCTGCTGGTATTTATTCAGGTCATCTTCGTGACGATGGTATATGGACCCATCGCCGCGTATCTCGTCGAGGCGTTCCCGGCCAAGATCAGGTACACGGCGCTCTCGCTGCCATATCATATCGGTAACGGCGTGTTCGGAGGATTGCTGCCGCTCATCGGCCTCCTTGTCGTCGCCCAGACGGGAAACATTTATGCAGGTCTCTATTATCCGATAGCGGTTGCTTTGATCACTTTCATCGTCGGATCGCTACTCCTTACAGAGACCAGAAGCGTGTTGATCTGGAAGGAATTGGAAACAGCCACGCCCGCGCAACTTAAAAGTGACATCGAAGGCCCAGCGTGAAAGGCAAGGATGAAGGATCAAAGCGC
This sequence comes from Pyrinomonadaceae bacterium, assembly GCA_046714695.1. Lineage (GTDB taxonomy): Bacteria > Acidobacteriota > Blastocatellia > Pyrinomonadales > Pyrinomonadaceae > DASQYE01. Next base: position 8,525 of record JBKKAL010000015.1, on the reverse strand, counting down.
TTTGAAATTCAGTATCTAAAATTTGAGATTCTTTACTTCATCCTTCCACCTTCATCCTTGCTCTTCACGGGGCTGACGGCTTCACGATGACCGCAGGGATATTCTGTTCACGAGCCAGCCTGTTAAAAGCCGCCAGTTCGTTATTCATGACTTGTTCCAGCCGCTGTAACTGCGCGTTGATCAAACCGACCTGCTCTTCATAGACGACGTAGGATTGAGCGGTCGGCGCTGCGTCGGCGCTATTAACGACGCCCACCAGAGCGGCCAGTTTGTTATTCAGCCGGATGGGGAAGTTGAGCGGGTCCTGGCTGCTACGGTTTTTCGTCTGGTAAAGCTCCTCTTCGACCGCCGTCAATTTCGCATTGAGACTGCGCGCCGCTTCGACGATGGGGCGGCTATCCGATTGATCCTTGATGCGCTTGACCAGGTCATCCACCTGCCCGCGCACTTCGCGTATGCGCGCGATGGCGTTGTGCGTCTCGGTCAGCTTATCCCGTATCTTGATGAGCAACTCGAACTGCCTGGCGAATTCCGCGGGCGTCGTCTGGACGCGCGGGTCTTTCTTCACCTCGAAGCTCTCGGTCATGGTCTTTCCCCCGGCCGTGAGTCTTACCTGATATGTGCCGGGCAGAACGAGCGGCCCGCGCATGTCGCCCGCCCAGAGGATCATGCCCGGAAACTTTGTCGCGTCCGCGTAGCGTAAATCCCAGACGAAACGGTTCAATCCGGCTTCTGCCGGAACGCGCTTTTGCTCGTCAACGCCCGCAACGGCGACGACCTCTTCGCCCGAAGGGGCTTGCGGTTGTTCGGGTGGAACCTGCGGTGGCGCTCCCGCTCCGGGCATTGTCGCAGGTTGCGCTCCCGCTCCGGGTGATGGTTGGGGTTGCGCTTCCGGCGATTTGCTCGTGAACTTCTTGATTAATTTGCCGGACGAATCCAGAAACTCAAGCGTGAGTGGTCCCGCCGGTCTGTTTTTCAAATAATAGTGGATGACAGCGCCGTTCGGGGGGTTCTTGCCGATGGTCGCGGTGGGCGGCAATTCTGAAGTATCTGAAGCCAGCAAACGATAAGTCTCCTCCGGTCTGAAGAGATAGGTGTCAGTGGCTCTCTCGGCATCCATCATCTGATGAAGAACCGTAAGATCATCAAGAATCCAGAAGGAGCGCCCTTGAGTGGCGGCGACGAGGTCTTTGTCGCGTTTGTGAATGGCCAGATCAGTGATGGGCACGACGGGGAGATTCAGTTGCAGCGATTGCCAGCTCTCGCCGTCGTTGAAAGAGAGATACATGCCCGTCTCTGTGCCGGCATAAAGCAGCCCGCGACGGTTCGGGTCTTCGCGGATCACTCGCGTGAAAGCGGTCTCAGGAATGCCGAAAGTAATCTTCCGCCATGTCTTGCCGTAATCGTTGGTCTTATAAAGATAAGGGCGAAAGTCGTCCAGCTTATAAGCGGTCGCGGCGACATAGGCGGTAGCCGGATCCATGGATGAAGCCTCAATCGAGTTGATCTGAATCCACTCAGGCATCCCCTGCGGCGTGACGTTCTCCCAATTCTTTCCCCCGTCGCGCGTGACGTGTACCAGTCCGTCATCCGAGCCAGCCCAGATAACGCCCTGCCTGACGGGAGATTCCATCACCGTAAAAATCGTATCGTAATACTCTACGCTCGTATTGTCCTTCGTGATGGGCCCACCCGATGAGCCTTGTTTGGAGCGATCATTGCGCGTCAGGTCAGGGCTTATGATGTCCCAGCTCTGTCCCTGATCGGTTGATTTGAAGAGGACATTGCCCGCCGCGTAGAGAGTCTCCGTATCGTGCGGCGAGAAAAGAATCGGGAAGTTCCACTGGAAGCGGTAGCGCAGGTCTGAAGCACCATGGCCCATAGGATTCTCAGGCCACGCCGTCACATCGCGCTGTTGTTGCGAGCGATGATCGTAGCGCGTGATCAGCCCGCCGTAAGAGCCCGCGAAGACGATCTCGGAATCCTTCGGATAGGGAGCAATCCAGCCAGATTCGCCGCCGCCCACGTCATACCAATCGGAGCGATCAATCCCGGAGTCGGTCGTGCGGCTCAAGATCTTGACGGTCGAGTTGTCCTGCTGCGCGCCGTAGACGTGATATGGAAAATCGTTATCCAGCGCGACGCGATAAAACTGCGCGGTCGCCTGATCCTGTTCCGACCACGTCTTGCCGCCGTTCAAAGAGACGTTTGCGCCGCCGTCGTTACTGTTAATCATCCGATTCGCATCGTTCGGAGCAATCCACAGGTCATGATTATCGCTGTGCGGCACCGAGATGGCACTGAAAGTTTTGCCGCCGTCGTTCGATTTATAAAAACCCGTATTCAGAACATAAACCGTCTCAGCATTCGCGGGGTCGGCGTAGATGCGTGTGTAATACCACGCGCGCTGGCGCAGCTTTCTCTCATCGTTGACTTTCGTCCACGTCTTGCCCGCGTTGTCGGAGCGAAACACTCCGCCCTGTTCGGCTTCGACGATGGCCCACACTCGATCAGGATTGGCCGCAGAGACGGTGATGCCGACTTTTCCGATAGTCCCTTTGGGCAAACCCTCGTTGCGCGTTATCTCCGTCCATGTGTCGCCGCCGTCTGTTGATTTGAAGAGGCCGGAGCCAGGGCCTCCGCTCTCCAGCGTCCACGGCTTACGCACGACCTGCCAGAAACCGGCGTAAAGAATGTTCGCGTTGGTCGGATCAAGAATAAGATCAATCGCCCCGCTTTTGTCATCACGGTAAAGGACTTTCTCCCATGACTTGCCGCCGTCTTTCGAGCGAAAGATGCCGCGTTGCGCGTTCGGGCCGAAGGTATGTCCGAGGGCCGCGACGTAAACAATGTCAGGATTACGCGGGTGAACTCTCACGCGGCCAATCTGCCGCGTGTCTTCGAGGCCCACTCGTTTCCATGTCTTGCCCGCATCCGTTGATTTATAAACACCGTCGCCGTGCGAGACGTTCCCGCGAATGGGCGATTCGCCCATCCCTACGTAGATGACGTTCGGGTCTGCTTCGCAGATGCCGATGCCGCCGACAGAACCGGTCCCGAACGACCCGTCTGAGATGGGCATCCAGTTAGAGCCCGCATCAGTCGTTTTCCAGACGCCGCCGCCCGTCGCGCCGAAGTAATAGACGAAGGGCTGCGTCGTCACTCCCGCGACCGCCGTCACGCGCCCGCCCCTGTATGGGCCAATCAAGCGCCATTCGAGCCCCTTGAAAAAGCTCTGATCGAAGCTGCGCTGTGCAGATGGCTGCGGCTGCGCGCCCGTAGAGTTCCATGCCGCACTGCTGATGAGAGCGAATAACAACAAGGAGAAGGCCATGCGGCGACGCATGTTTAAAATTCTGAGCATAAATGGAAACTCCCCTGACTGTGTTTGAAGTTCAGAGCGCTAAAGCGGAGATACTCAATTGGGTGTTGGGAAGGAGGCATTCACCACAAAGACACCGCAGGACACGTAGGAAGCACGGAGGATTGAATATTTAACTCTCTGTGCAACCTCTGTGCTCTGCGGTGCCTGCGGTGGTGAGTTCTCAATTCGTCCTACACTCAACTCCATACAAAGAGTCTCGTTTAATCATTAAAGATTCTCGATCTCGACGGGCTCGACCCTGTCTGCCAGCTCGAAGCCGAAGACGCGCGAGTAAAAATAAAGCTCGCCGTCGAGTGCGCGCTTGATATTCTCTGCGCGGCGAAAGCCATGCTGCTCGCCCTCGAAGGCGACGTAAGCGACCGCCACTCCCTTGGCGCGCAGCGCCTCGAACATCGTCTCTGCCTGGTTGGGTGGAACGACCTTGTCCTCCAGCCCTTGAAAAAAGATGACGGGACACGAAAGCTGATCCGTGAAATGAATCGGCGAGCGCTCTCTGTAGAGGTCTGCGCGCTCCGGGTACGGGCCTATCAATCCGTCCAGATAACGCGACTCGAACTTGTGCGTCTCTTTCGCCAAAGCCTCGGCATCGCTCACGCCGAAGTGGCTCGCCCCGGCCTTAAAGGCATCGCGGAAGGTGACGGCGCACAAAGTCGTATAGCCTCCCGCGCTGCCGCCGTCAATCATCAACCGCTCGCCATCAACAAGCCCACGTGCCGTCAAATATTTTGCGCCGTTTACGCAATCGTCAACATCAACGATGCCCCACTGATCTTTGAGCCGCTGGCGATAGGCGCGACCATAGCCCGTGCTGCCGCCGTAATTGACATCGAGCACGGCGATACCACGGCTGGTCCAATACTGAATGTTAAGGCTCAGCGTGGACGAACAGGCGGAGGTTGGCCCACCATGACTCTTAACCAGCAGCGGCGGGCGCTCGCCCTCCGGCGCGACGAAATCTTTGTTTTGGGGCGGATAAAAGAAGGCGTGAGCGGTCAGTCCGTTCTCTGTCGGGAATTCGATCGCCTGCGCGATGGAAAGATAAGCGCTGTCAATCTTCAAATCATTCGAGCGGCGCAGTGCCTCTGTCTCTCCCGTCGCCAGGTCGAGTCGGACAATAGCGGCTGGCGCGGTCGGCGACCCGCCGCGAAAGACGGCGCGACCAGCATCGATGCGCAGGTATGTAATATCTGCGTATGGAGTTTCAATGACGACAAGCTTGCCTGTCTGCGTGTCGAGTCTCGCCAGGCACGAACTGCCGCGCTCGCTGTAGGTGCAGATAATGCTGGACGCCGACTCGAATCCGTAAGTGGATAGACCGAAGACCCATTGCGGTTGACCGAACTCGGCCTCTGCCGGGCACATCGGCTCGACATTGTTTTCACGCCCGTAGCGATAGAGATTCCACCAGCCGCTCCGGTCAGAGACGAAATAGAGCAGGCCGTCCGGCGACCATTCTGGCTGGAAGATTGATTCATCTATTCCGCCCGCTACACAGTTGCTCCGGCTCACCGTGCCATCTTCGCCCAGCTCGCCGATCCACAGCTCCGTGCCGTCCCATGGCATGTTCGGATGATTCCAGGTAAGCCAAGCGAGGCGCGAGCCGTCCGGGCTCAGTCGCGGCGATGAATAAAAATCGTTGCCGGAGACGATGACCAAACCGGCGTCGTCGCCGCCTCCATCAAGATTGATGCGCACCAATGTGTTGATCGCTTCGCGCTCGGCCTCTGTGTGATCTTCGCGCACGCAGATCAGGCTGCGGCGATGCCCGTCAATGACCGCATCCGCATAGCGCATCTCGATAGGGGGCGTTATGGGTTGTGGCTCCCGCATGTTTGCCTGGCTGTAGAGTCTATGATCTGCGAAGTTGGAGAAGTAGATTGTGCCGTCGAGCACCGCATAATCACTGCCGCCGTATTCGTGAACTCGTGTCCGTGAATTGAAGGGCGGCGGCGTCACATCCGCCGTTCGACCGTCGGTGCTCCGGCGCACGATAACGCTTCGCCCGCCCTCTGACGGTCGCATCTCCTCCCAGTAAACATCTTCGCCGTCGAGGATGGGCTGGTAAAGACCGACAGAGCCCATCACGATCAGCTCCGAAGTTATCGGAGATTTCCAGGAGCCGTAGGGCGCAACCTTTGCTTCAATCATGCTTTTCGATACCTTTCCTATTCTTTGAGGCACTTGACGGCCATCTGTGCCAGGGCTTTTATCTTTTCGATCTTGATATTCTCAGCTTCCGCCGATGCTAATTCTGATGATGGAATCGCCTTTTTTCACTCACGCTGTTTGCGGTCTTTATCCGGTCGGACGAACTTCAAGGCGATGACGATTCCAGTGAGCGTCAGCGTGATTGCGGCAGAGAGCAAACAGTATTCGCAATACTTGTGCAGGATGAACGCCTGAACGAAGAGCAGCCACAGCGTCGTCAAAAGCATCATGCCGACAACCGGCAAGAGAAGCATCCGAGCGCGCCGGTAACCGAAGAGCGCCAGTGTCGCCAGACTGAAAACTGTAAAGTAGGCGAGCGCGCCGAGGGCGGCGATAGGCACACCGCCGACACTTGAGTAGGCGCTGCCGAGTACTTCACCGCAGCCGCCCGTTATTGTGCAGCGCGCGCTCTGTCCTGTCAGATGATTAATCGTCAAATACGTGGCATCAGCCAGTCCGCCGAGCGCGAGCAGCGTAGCGATGACGTAGAGCACACCGGCTCGCCCGCGTGCAGGTGGTCGCGAGCTTGCGTGTTGCTGCTGATCTTTGGTAGCTAAAGCCCCCGGCTTACGCACGCTCATTTCCCCGGCTTGCCGAGCATCATATCTATCCCTGTCCGCAGTCCTTCCGGGCTCATCGCTTCGGGCCGCAGCATGCGCCCATTGATAAAGAGCGTCGGCGTTCCCGTCACGCCCACAGAGTTCCCGCGCATGCGGTCGGAGGTCACGCGTGCGCTTACCTTTGTCCCACTCATATCGCTGATAAAACGGTCAACATCAAGCCCTATATCGCGCGCGTAGTTGATAAAGAGCGGGCGCGGATCAACCTCTGCGCTCCACTTCGACTGGTTCTCGTAGAGACGATCATGCATTTCCCAGAAACGATTCTGAAGGCCGGCGGCTTCGGCTGCGTAAGCGGCGACCAGAGCGTGCGGATGCGCCTGCGTCAGCGGATAATGCCGATAGACGAAACGCAAGCGCTGGCCGTATTGCGCTTCGACCTTTTTTAATTCAGGCGAGAGCGCACCGCACGGCGGACACTGGTAATCGCCATACTCTTCGAGCGTGACGGTCGCATTGTTTCCTCCACGCGTGTGCGGCGAGAAAGACTCGAACATATCGGGAGCAGCGGCCGCGGGCGGCGAAGGCGATTGAGCGGGATTGCGCGCCGAGCGATAGAGCGCCAGCCCTGCTCCCAACGCGCCAAGAAAAACCACTGCGATTATGATAAAAGGAAGATAACGTTTCATGTGGGCTGTTTAAAGTCTCTCCTCATCGTTATGAAATGAAACGAGCGCCTGTTTCTTCTTCGTAGCATAACGGAAGTTTTCTACGAGGGGCAAATGTCGTGAAGAGTGCCGATTTCGGAGCGCGGAATGTAGATTGAACAGGAGATGCCCCCGTTCTTCCCAATCCTCAATCCGAATTACGCAATCCGCATTAACTCATAACCTGTAATGCACGCCGCTTCGCCTGAGCGCTTCGTCTTCGACATCCAGATTTTGCAAGCGCAGGGAGACATCTGCGTTGAGGTCGAGACCTGAGCGCTCGCCCCCTTGAAGCCTGGCTGTTCCGGCGGCGGCGATCATCGCTGCATTGTCCGTGGACAGATGCGGCGAAGGGAAATAGATGGGAATTCCGAGGCGCTCGGCTGTCACGCGCGACGCTTCCTTGAGCGCGCCGTTGCAGGCCACGCCGCCCGCGACGATCAGTGTGCGTGGATGGTACTCCAAGGCCATGCGCTCCATCGTCCCCGTCAGCGAGCGCACCACTACGCTCTGAAAGCTCGCGGCCAGGTCCTTGATCCCCTGCGACGGTTCCGCGCCCGGAGCGACCTGTTCGAGTCCTGTCTCACGCACGTGCTTCGAGACGGCTGTCTTCAATCCGCTGAAGCTGAAATCGGGACGGCCGTCGCCCATGCGCGGCACGGCGAAGCGTACGGCCTTGGGGTCGCCCTCGCGTGCGAGCCGTTCGATGATTGGCCCACCCGGATAGCCCAGCCCCAGCATCTTTGCCACCTTATCGAAAGCCTCGCCCGCCGCGTCATCCCTTGTGCGCGCGACGACCTTGTACTTGCCCGGCTCCGGCACATAGAAAAGATTCGTATGGCCGCCGGAGACGACCAGTGCGAGCGCAGGGTATTCAACCGGCGGGTTCTCGAAGACGACGGAATAGATATGGCCTTCGATGTGATTGACGCCGACAATGGGTTTAGCAAGCGCAAATGCCATCGCCTTGGCATAGGAGACGCCGACCAGAAGCGATCCGACCAGACCGGGGCCAGCCGTCACGGCGATGCCGTCAATCTCCTGTTTGCCCACGCGCGCACGCGCGAAAGCCTCCTCGACGACGGGCACGATCTTGTCCAGATGCTCGCGCGAGGCAATCTCAGGAACGACGCCGCCGAAGCGCTTGTGCGTCTCGACCTGCGAAGAGATAACCGATGAGACTATCTCGCGCCCGTCGCGCACGATGGCCGCAGCCGTTTCATCGCAAGAGCTTTCGATTCCAAGTACGATCATAATTCCTGACGCTTCTATTTACCTGCGGGTTTGGTATAAGTGAAAGAAGAGTATAACGCAAAGGAAGCTTGAGACAAGAAAGGGTATAGAGAACGTTCTGAAACCGAAGACGCTCTCCATACCCTTGATGCTGACACTCCGCCACCTGATACAGGTGCGGAGGCGACAGCCTTACTCCTTAAGGCTGCCCGAACCTCGCCCTGTATTCCGGTGAATTGACGAACCCATTCGTTACATTCCTCGTATCTCCCGTCTGGTTGTAGATCCCCATCCACGTCTGGTTGGCCGCATCCGGGTCTCTCCTCAAATACCCGAAGTAGTGCATCACTATCGTTGACTCCGTGAGGAAGCGTGCGCTCACCTCCGGACTCTCCACTATATCCCTTAGTATCTGTCCTCTCGTTCTCCCTC
>JBKKAL010000014.1:0-39951 GCA_046714695.1 Pyrinomonadaceae bacterium | reverse complement strand
GCTCAAGATGGTTGTGAAACAGGGAATGTTGCTGGCGCTTATTGGGACGGCTCTGGGATTGGTGGGAGCGTTTGCCCTGACCCGTGTTATGTCGAGTTTGTTGTTCGGCATCAGCTCAACAGACCCCATCACATTCGTCGTCGTCCCCTTCATTCTGGCCGCAGTGGCACTGCTCGCATGTTTCATCCCGGCGCGACGAGCGACAAGAGTTGATCCGATGGTCGCACTGCGTTACGAATAGCAAGCCAGTGCCTTTAAAGAACGAGTCATTTAGAGAGAGAATCCTTCTGCGTGCGTGCCGTATTGCCTTACTTCGCCGAGGGCTGAGATGAGTCGCTCGACATCCGCTTCGTTGTTAAAGAAGTGCGTGGCGACGCGTATGCCCTGCGGCTTTTCCGTGACGGCCACTCCCCTGCGCGCGAGATGCGCGACCGTGCGCTTGGGTCTTTCAGCCAAAACAAGTGTCCCGCCTGAGCGCATGTTCTCATCCTGCAAAGGCGACAGCACTTTCCATCCTGATTCCTCAAGGCGCATCGTCAGATGACGGTTGAGCGCGAGTACGCGCTCTTCTATCTGCTGAGGCCCGATCTCGTACATATATTCCAGGCTTGTGCCGAGCGCGAAGATGCCAGCGAAATGAGGGCATCCCTGCTCTGAGCGCGCGGCTGCGCCGGGCCGCAACACATATGAGCGATTGTCCATCCCGAAAGAATTCTCCACACTCAGCCAGCCGATACTGCGCGCTCGTGTCTGCTCCAACAGCTCGCGGCTCAAATAGACGAACCCTGAGCCATAACCCGCGAGCAGCCACTTGTGGCCCGTCGCACACAGCGCGTCAATCCGCATCCGTCGCACATCAATCCGGAAGGCTCCAGCAGACTGGCTCGCATTAACGACCAGCGCATGACGGCCTTTGCGACGGCCCAGCTCTTCTAAGTCTGCGCGAAAGCCGTTGGAGTATTGCACGTGGCTGATCGAGATAACGCCCGTCCGCTCGGTCATCGCGCCCTCAATATCTTCAGGGCGAAGCACGCCGTCCGTCGCCTTTACGAGATGGACTTGCGCGCCGCGATGCATCCAGGGAATCGTCGAGACGGGAAATTCCAGATCGCATGAGATGACCTCGCCGCGCTCAACCAAAGCGTCCACGATCAGATTCATGCCCGAAGATGTGTTAATGGTAAAACCTATCTCTTCGGGCTCGGCATGGATGAAATCCGCGACGCGCTTTCTAATGCTTTCGCGGCGTGCGAGCCATTCATCCCAACGCGCATCGCCCTCTTCCATCATCTCGTGGTAAAAGCGCGCGGCCTGTTCCGTCACGGGGCGCGCGATTGGCCCACCCGCCGCGCTGTTCAGATAGGCGATCCGCTCCGTCACCGGAAAGTCGCGCCGAAGAAATTCCCAATCAACCGCCATCACGCCTCAAAAGGTCACAACAATCTGTGTATCGTCTCTTCTCAAAGAACGCCGAGCGGAGTTGCTCACTCGTGTTGCTATGCGCCTGCTCCTTTGTTAAGCAATTCCGGGGCTCTGATCTCTGCAATTGCCGCCGATAGATTCTCTTCGATAGTTTTACAAATCGCCTCCAGCGGCAGGTCGTTCTCATCTTCACCAAAGGGGTTTTCGATCTCCACGCCGATCTCCTCAATGCCAAAAAGAATGTAGGCGATGAGCAGCATGTCAATAATAGTGTACCAACCGTATGTCTCGATGAGGGCGAATGGCAGCGTCAGGCAGTAGAGAATAAGAGCGCGCCGCAGATGGACGACATAGGCGAAGGGCAGAGGCGTTTTTTGAATACGCTCGCACGCTCCCAGATAATCAATCAACAACTGAACATTGTTGTCAATTGCGATGGCTACATAGTCGCTGATGTGTCCGGCGGTGCGCGCCTTGACCACCAGGCTACTGATGCGCAGGGCGACGGCCGATGGCACGTGCTGCGCTCGGAGCGTCTCTGCGACCTTGTCTTTGGGCAAATGTTCTGCGACCGGCCCCAGCCCGCTCGTGCCGCGTAGCGAGTGCATAGAAGCATAGGGAAACGCCGCCGTCCATCGAATGATCTGTTCAAGCAGAGCGGGTTGATCGCTGAGGAAGGCGCTCGCTCCCCTCGCAAGGTTGCGCGATTCGTTGACGATGCCGCCCCACATTCGACGGCCTTCCCAGAAACGCTCGTATGAAGCGTTGGTGCGGAATACCAGAAGCAGGCCAAGGGCGACGCCGATCAGCGTATGCACCGTCGAAGGCACATGTACTGGTTTCACGAATTGGTGAAAGATCAAGACCGCCACAGACCATGCGAAGAAAAAAAGGACTCGCCAAAAAATTTGCCGAACTACAGAACCCTTGATATCGAAAAAATGCTCTCGCCAACTGTGCGCGTCGTATTCAATCATGGCCGAGACTGGTTAACGCTCCTTCCCCTTTTCTTTTGGTTAAATCGTATTGCCGCATCCTTTATCTCAATAGCAGAGAGAAAAGGATTTAAACTCTCCTGGAATGAAAAAGCACAAATCCATTTTATTCAACCGCCGGAGATGTGCTGTAGAGATGCTTTACTCTTTTTCCGTCTTTGCAATCAACCCATGCATTAGCTGCATGGCAGAAGAGATCACAGGGCCACCCATCGGGTCAGCGGCGAGTATCTCTAACGGCCCCTGACCAAAGTGAAGGCCGCTCGGCGTCAGCATGCTGATCCTGACCTGACCCGTCTCAGGCGCAGGGGGTCTTCGGCCTTCCCAGGGGCCGATTTGCGCGGCCACGACTCGACCGGCTTCGAGCAGCGCCTCGACAGCTTGATTGAGGGAATCATCAGGCCTCTCCCAGATCACTGCCGCGCCGCTGTAGTTAAAATACCGGGCCGCTTTGTCTGCGTATGCTGCGACAATATCAAGCCCGCTCTCTAAGGCGACCTCGACTACCACTCCATAAAGTTTCTTCGCCTCACCGGCAGCGGGTTGTTCTCCTATCTCTCTCAGGAAATGCCAGGCTTGAAGATAATGTCTGGATTCCAAATCCTTCATACTTAGAATAAGCCGGAGAATTTCTTCCCCTTTACTCTGATCGCCAATCTCTATGTGCTGCCTTGCTTTCACAAAGGAAAGCCATGGCTCATCCTGTGCAGGTGTTGATGATTCGCGCGGCCACTCGGAAAGAGGCATATCACCAAAGAGAGTGTCTCGAACCTCAGGCCGCTGCTTTTCTTTTGTAGGCTCAACCATTTTCCGTCATTAAGTCGCTCTTTTATCCGCGTCAGGATTTTCCTGGCGCGGGACTTCAAACCAGAGAGTCGAGAGCGGCGGCAACATGATGGCCGCCGAATAGGGTTGACCATGCCACGGTTTTGCTTCAGCAGTGAAGCTCTGTGCCTGGCTCATCCCCGCCCCCCCGTATTCTTTCTCGTCCGTATTCATAGCTACTCTGTACTCACCTTTAACAGGCAATCCGAGCCGGTAGCCGCCTCTGACAAGCGGCGCGAAGTTGCACACGCAGACCATACGGCGACCCGTCGAAGGCGAGATACGCATAAAGGCCAGAGTATTCCCGCTCGCGTCGTTGACCTCCAGCCAATCGAAACCGGCGGGCTCCGCGTCCGCTTCCCACAAGGCGGGCTCTCCTAAATAGACATGATTGATGTCGCGCAGCAGTGTCTGCAAACCCTGATGAAAAGGATGCTCAAGCAGATGCCAATCGAGGCTGCGCTCTTCATTCCACTCCCGCCACTGGCCGAACTCGCCTCCCATAAAGAGCAGCTTTTTGCCGGGATGGGCCCACATGTAGCCGTAAAGCGCCCGCAGGGTACTGAACTTCTGAGCGCGATCTCCGGGCATTTTATTAATCAGCGCGCCCTTCATATGCACGACTTCATCATGTGAGAAAGGCAGTATAAAGTTTTCGCTCCAGGCATAGACGAGGCCGAAGGTCAGAAGGTTATGGTTATACTGGCGATGAATCGGGTCTTTGGAAAAATACTGCAACGTGTCGTGCATCCAGCCCATGTTCCACTTGAAATCGAAACCCAATCCGCCCGCCGCGACCGGACGGCTCACCAGCGGCCATGAGGTTGATTCCTCCGCGACCATCATGAAACCCGGATGGCGCGCGTGGATAGTTTCGTTTATCTCCCTAAGCAGAGAGATCGCCTCCAGATTCTCACGTCCTCCGTACCTGTTGGGAATCCACTGCCCTTCGGAGCGGCTGTAATCCAGATAGATCATAGAGGCCACGGCGTCCACGCGAAAGCCGTCTATGTGAAATTCCTCGGCCCAGAAGAGCGCGTGTGACAGGAGGAAGTTGCGCACCTCTTTGCGCCCGTAGTTGAAGATGTACGTGCCCCAGTCAGGATGCTCGCCCATACGCGGGTCTAAATGTTCATAAAGAGCCGTGCCGTCGAAGCGGCCAAGCGCAAATGCATCCTTCGGAAAGTGCGCGGGAACCCAGTCCATGATGACGCCTATGTCGTGCTTGTGCAGGTAGTCAACGAGGAAGCGAAAATCGTCCGGGTCGCCGTAGCGCGCCGAAGGCGCATAATAGTTGCTCACCTGATAACCCCAGGAGCCTCCGTATGGATGCTCCTTGAGCGGCAAAAATTCGACGTGAGTAAAACCCATCTCTTTGACATAACGGGCAAGTGCCGGGGCCATCTCGCGATACTTTAGCGGGCGATCATTTTCCTCTGCGATGTGCCGCCACGAGCCGTGATGAATCTCGTAGATCGAGAGCGGAAGCCTTTGATGCTGTGCCTTCGCACGCTGCTCCATCCAACTCTTATCGCGAAAACGATACTTCGATTGATGGACGATTGCCGAAGTGTCCGGCGGAATCTCCGTATAAAAAGCGTAAGGATCGGTTTTGAGAAACGGCAGGCCACCCAACGGGCGAATCTCGTACTTGTAGAGCGCGCCCGCCTCAAGCTCCGGGATGTAAATCTCCCAGACGCCGGAGACGCCGAGCCTTCGCATCTGATGCAATCGGCCATCCCAGTTATTAAAATCCCCGACGACGCTTACGCCCGCCGCATGCGGAGCCCACACGGCGAACGAGACGCCGCTCATCTGCCCGATGCGGCGAACGTGCGCGCCGAGTTTTTCATAGACGCGCTCATGTCGTCCCTCGTTAAAGAGATGCTCATCCAGGTCTGTCAACGTCGGCAAATATGCATACGAATCGCGCTGCGTGTAAACCTGATCGCCCGCGTAACAGACCCTGAGCTTATAGAGAAACACTTCCCTGCGGTCTGCGATAAGCAGCTCGAAGAGACCAGCCGAGTGAGACTTAATCATCTGTCGCGGGCGCTCTTTCCCGATAAGAAGCTCAACCTTCTCCGCGTCGGGCCTGAAAGCGCGCACCATCAGGCCATTCGGGTGTGGGTGAATCCCCAGAATTGAATGCGGATCAGGATGCGTGAAGCGGAAGAGCCGGTTCAGTTCGCGAGCCGGAACGGTCGGGTAACCGAGCGGCTCAAGAGCCGCTTGACTGCTGGCCGATGACGGCTTGCCGGCGCTCTTCGTCGCCCGTCTCTTAGCGCTGTCGCGAAGTTCTACACCCGATCTTTTTTTGTTCATGGCAAAGCGGCCTCGGTATTCGAGGCGTGCGAAGCGTCGCCCGGCGCTTTGAATTCTGATCGCTGAACGAGTCCCGGCGCAAGCCCCAGTACTATTGATAGCTCCCGCATCTCAGGGGTTACTGCCGCTTCTCTTTTCAATGCTTCATAAACGTATTCCTGCGCCTTTTCCAGGTCGGCTTCGAGATTCAGTTTTCGGGCGAGCTTTACCAGAACGAGCGAAGTCTGAAAGTTTTCCACCGACGGATTGGCGAGAGCGTAGGAAACGGCTCGCGCAATCATCTCCTCGAAAGTCCGGCGCACACATCGGCTATCAATCGTTAGTCCCTGCCGGGCCACAGCTCTTGCGATCTCAAGAGCTTTGCGGTAAGCGGTCGCGTCATGGCTCTGCCCCTGCCTGCGAATCTCTTCTTCAAAACGGCGGCCGATGGCGAACTCGGCTGCCGCGCGCAGTTCCAGCGGCAGCTCGAACCCTGCGTTCTGAAGCATCTCTATATTCCGGCGGTTCGCTTTGAAGAGCAGGTCATACTCCGTCGAAAAGCGCTCGACCATCTGCCCGAACAGCAGTTCGGAGATGCGCTCGCGCCCCGTCGGCAGCAAGTGCTCAAGCCCGTACTCCTCCGGCCCAAACTCTTCCTGCGCGAGACGCAGGATGGACGGCAACGATCCGGCGCGAAAGCGCGACCATAGCCGTTCGGCAGAGTGCTTGAAAGATTCCGCGCCGGGAAAAGGTTTGAGCGCGCAGTAAAAATCAACATCTCCGAAGTGCATAGAGGAGAGCGCGTAAGAGTAATGTTTGCCTGTGGCTTTCGCTTCCAGTTCCAGATGCTCTGTGGCGAGTGCGAGACGCCCGTGCTCCTCTCTCTGAAAATCCGAGCGGCGAAAACGGTATGAAGCTGCCTCTCCCGCTTCCCCGCTTTCGTCAACGAGGCTGGTCATCCCCAGATGCGCAGCGACACGCGCAGGCGTCACTCTTGCAGCCTCGACGAAGCGCCGGTAAACGTCCGCTCCATTACCGAGCTTCGGAATATTGCTTTGTGCCTGGGCAAGGATTTCAAGAAAGCGGCTCTTGAGTGAAGACAGGCCCAGCTCTTCCCCCAAATCCATCAAGCGACCGGCATATTTCAAGACCTGTTGGGTTTCGATCCCTGAAATATCCGCGAAGAACCAACCGCAACTCGTGTACATCAACATGGCTGAGCGCTGCATCTCCAAAAACGTGAGAGCGCGAACCCGTTCCGAGGCTCCGAGATGCCTGCCACTGTGGCGGCGCAGAAAGTCATCGCGCACGAGCGCCGAAGCGTCAAGAATTAGCTCTATGTAATCATCGCGCGCGGCCCAGGCGTCAATAAAGAGATCACCGGTAGTTGCCGCGAATGCGCGCGCCGCTTCGTCACGCAAAAAATCCAGCGCCTCGCGCAGCGGCGCGCGCCACTTTTGATTCCAGCCCTCCTGTGCGCCCGTCCGGCATCCGCAATCGCGACTCCAGCGTCCCACCCCATGCGCACAACTCCAGGCAGTGCCCTGACCATCCGGCCCCTTCTTGATCTCCACTTCCACCACAGGCTGATGATGATCCAGAAACTCGCCGTAGTTTGTCACCCACAATCCACGCAGCGGAGCTTCGACTTCGAGCGCGTAGGCGAGCGTGCGATCACCCCAGTGAAAATGATGGCCGTAGGTCTCGCCGTCGGTCGCCACATTGACACAGCTTCCCGCCCCGCGCGTGGCCCTCTCGAACCGATCCACGAGACCCTGGCTCGAAGCCAGCGCGCCGTCGAAGGCGATTGCTTTGGCGATGGGACCATCATAAAAAAATACGGCCATAGAGCGTCCCGATCCATCCATGTGAAGATATTTGTATGGACGTGTCGTGTCTATGCTTCCATCACTGACGGATAGCCATTCGCCTCCGCTCGCGGGGCGCACACGCTCAGCCTGGTGCGGTGAAAGGATGACGTAACGCAGCCCTTCTTCAATCAATAGCCCAAGGGTGCGATCATCGCAGGCCGTCTCAGGAAGCCACAGCGCTTCGGCCTCACGTTTGAAGCGATACTGAAAGTCCTTGAGTCCCCAGCGCACCTGCGTCCGGCGGTCATGCTCATTATTCAAGGGAAGGATTGTGTGATTGTAGCTTTGCGCGATAGCGTTGCCGTGACCACCCCGTTTCCCTTTACTCTGGCGGTCTGCTTCAAGAATACGCTCGTACGTTTCTACATGCTCGCGTTCCAGCCAGGACAGCAGCGTTGGCCCAAAGTTGAAGCTTGCGTTGATATAGTTATTGGCAATCAGCTCGATGCGACCATACCCGTCAATAATGCGGGCGTAGCCGTTGGGCCGGTAACACTCCTGGTGAATGCGCTCGTTCCAATCATGAAAGGGCTTTGCGCCAGGCTCGCGGTCAACAATCTCCGTCCAGGGATTCTCGCGCGGCGGTTGATAGAAATGGCCGTGAATAATGAGTGCTGTTTTCATCAATCGGTGTCCTGGGCCACTGTCGCCACGCAGAATCAGACGAGACAGCACAAGGTTGCAATAATCTTCTTCATCTTTTCCCCAAGCGAGATAGGGATTGATTGTGACGGCTTTTACTTTAAGGCATCGAGCGCCGCTCGAATGTCGCCGTTCGTCGCACGTACCTTGTAGTTCTCTTCCACCTTGACCCAGGCGATGCGGCCCCCCTTATCAATCACATAGACGGCCGGGTGCGGAATACCCTCATTGTCCTGGCCGTTGTACGCAGAATCGCGCAGGCCGTAAGCATCAATCGTGCGATGATCCGGGTCGGAGAGAAGCGGGAACGTGACCGCCCCTTTGCCGTCCGCCGCGATCTTCACGGCAAACTGCGTACTCTGCTCGTGATTATCAACGCTGATCGCGTAGAGTCGCACCTGTTCTTCGGCCTTCAAGAGGGAACGTAATTCGGCCAACTGCCGAGCGCAGTGGGGTCACCAGTAGCCGCGATAAAAGACGAGGACGACAGGCGCTTGCCCGCGCGCGGCCGAGAGCGTCACCTTCTGCCCCCTTTGATCTTCAAGGGTGAAATCAGGAGCTATCTCGCCAGCTTGAACCGGCGCGGAGCGCGGCCCCCTGGCGACCGGCGCGTTGCCGGATGATTGCGGCTGAGCTGTACATGACAGGCTCAGGACAAAGAGCGTGAGCGCGATCAAGGTTTTCTTTTTCATCATAATGCTATCCAGTCAGTAAATAATTTTGGCCGTGACGGATCGGCGAGAGTTACGCTTGTCTTACTTTTAACGGCTGCTTGAAAGCAATGTGCGCCGCGCCTAAAAGCCCCGCGTCGTCGCCGCATTCGGCCTGAACAATTTTCGTGCGTCGTGCCGGGACAGGGAAAGCCCGCTCGACGACCTGCTCGCGGACGTGCTCGTAAAATAGGTTCCAGCCATCCGCGACGCCGCCGCCGATAACGATCATCTCCGGATTAAAGATATTGATTAGACTCGCCAGGCCGACGCCCAGATAGAGGCCCATTCGCCGGAATACTTCCAGCGCAAGCTCGTCTCCTTCGAGGCCGCTTTGATAAACCAGCTTCGCCGTCAGGTTCTCGGTCGTATGCAGCGGCGAGCGCGGGTAACGCGGTCGCGCCTCGCGCGTCATGCGGACGATGGCCGTCGCCGAGGCGAAGACTTCCAGGCAACCACGACTGCCGCAAGTGCAGGCTGGGCCCATCGGTTCCACTCCGATATGGCCGATCTCGCCCGCCGAGCCGTCAATGCCGCGCCACAATTCTCCATCGAGAATAATTCCGCCGCCGACGCCCGTGCCGAGCGTCACGCAGATGATGGTTCCGGCCCCGCGTCCCGCGCCCCGCCACATCTCTCCTACGCCCGCGGCGTTGGCATCATTCTCCAGAATGGCGGGCCACTGTAACTCACTCTCCAGCGCCGCGCCCAGACGAAAGCCGTCGAGGCACGGCAGGTTCGGAGCTTTCGTTACCACTCCATTCTCTATCTGCACAGTGCCGGGCACGACGACCGAGAGAGCGCTGATCTGCTTGCTCCGTTCTCCGCTCAGTTGCTCGCACTCGCGTGCAGCCGCGACCAGCGCCCGCACGATCTCGTCCGCCCTTTCAGCCTTCGGCGTGTGATATTTGACGCGCTCGTGAATTTTTCCATCCCTGTCCACGGTGGCGACGCGCATGTTCGTGCCGCCCAGATCGGCGGCGATGACGAGGCCGGAATTTGGAGCCTCGGTGTTTATCGGCAGTTCTGTTGTGCTCATGCGCTGTTGTTTAATCCTTCCATAGCTCCGTTTCTCGCGTAAAGCTGCGTCAGCTCTTTGAGTCGTTTGCTGTGTTCATCCGTCAACGCATCGCTTTCGTAGCGCCAGGACCAGTTGCCTGATGTGCTGTTGGGTAGATTCATGCGCGCTCGTGCGCCGAGGCCGAGCACGTCCTGAAGCGGAACGATAGCAATATTGGCGACCGACCCGAAGACCGCGCGAATAAAATCCCAGTGAATCTCGCGTCCATCCGTGTGCAGATATTTCAAACAGAACTCTCTCTCTTTTGCAACCTGCGCCGCATCACGAGTCGAACCTGTACCGGCCGCGCTCTCGTACCAACCGACGGTCGTATCATTGTCATGTGTGCCGGTATAGACCACGACGTTTCGATGATAGTTGTGCGGCAAGTCTTGATTTTGGGTATCGCCCCCGAACGCGAATTGCAGGACGCGCATTCCGGGAAATCCGAAATCATCGCGCAATGCCTCTACATCCGGGGTGATAACGCCGAGGTCTTCGGCGATGATCGGCAACTCTCCTAAAGCCTGACGGATCGCCGTGAATAATTCACGGCCCGGCGCTTCGACCCAGCGGCCACGCTCGGCAGTCCTGTCTCCCCCGGGTATCTCCCAGCAGGCGGCAAAACCCCGAAAGTGATCAATGCGGACGAGATCAACCGTTTGGAGCGTGGCCGCGACGCGCGCGATCCACCAGCGAAAACCATCCGCGCGCATGTGCTCCCAGTTGTAGAGTGGATTGCCCCAGAACTGGCCAGTGGCGCTGAAGTAGTCCGGCGGCACGCCCGCGACCACCACCGGCGCGCCCCTTTCATCGAGCTTAAACTCGCCCGGATTAGTCCACACATCAGCCGAATCATGCGCGACGAAGATCGGAATGTCGCCGATCAGCTTGATGCCTCGCTCGTTGCAATAATCTTTGAGCACAAGCCATTGTTTGAAAAAGAGAAACTGGTAGAATTTCTGCGCCTCGATCCCATCGCGCAATTCTTCACGCGCGCCGTTAAGCGCCGCCGCGTCACGCCGCGCGAGCGATACGTCCCAATCATTCCATGCTACTCCGCCAAACCTGTCCTTGAGCGCACGAAAGAGCGCGTAATCATCCAGCCAGGAGGCGTAACGCTCGCAGAAAGTCAGGAAGGCGCTACGCAAGCCCGTGTCCGTCGTGCGTTTGAATCGCGCGAACGCTTTTTCAAGAAGGCGTTCCTTAAACTCCTGCGCGCGATTAAAGTCAACGCGGTCGTCACCGGCAAATTCCGGACGGGATGATAACTCATCGCGCTCAACCAGACGCTCTTCTACAAGAAGCTCAGGACTGATGAGCAGCGTATTGCCCGCGAACGCGGAGAAGCAGGCGTAGGGCGAAGCGCCGTACCCTGTAGGCCCAAGCGGCAATACCTGCCAGAGACTCTGGCCCGCCGCCGTGAGGAAATCCGCGAAGCGATACGCCTCCGGCCCAAAGTCTCCGACGCCGAATCTTCCGGGCAACGATGTTGGGTGTAGAAGAATACCGCTCGAACGCGAGAAGCTCACAGGTTAACCTCTTCGATCCGGTTGCTACTTGACTGTATAAAACTTCATGGATTGGCCTCGCTTATTAACTCTCTCGAATTTTTCACTTCTGTTAGCGCCTGTAGATTTGCATGATAGTGCGGTCGGCAAGCGCCGGTTGTAACCTGGGACATACGTGAAGATTATTAAGAGAGTCTTGCAACTGTGGACATTCGCACAATAGCCTCAAGATGTGGGTGTTGGTATCGGGGTCTGCGCCGGTGTTGGTGTTGTGACCGGCGGCGCTGTCGGCGGCGGGATTGCTGTTGGCGTTGGACTCGGATTAGGGCGCGCTTCGGTGGCGGGCTGTCCGCCTGAGCCTTTTTTGAAGCTGTAATCTATCAGGCTAAAACCGTAACTGAATAGTCCGGCGGACGATTTGGCTTGAGTCGTGGATTTAACCAGCCCCACACCGTCCGCATACCAGTATGTTTTTTCGGCGGTGCCGCCGCCCTGGTTGACCTTACTGAAGATTTTCGTGGCCCGGAACCTGCCAGCCGGAACCTCGACCCATTCCACGCCGATCACCCGACTTGATTCCGAAACGTCATTGCCTCCAATATCTTTACCGGCCCAGGACCACTTCACGCCCGCAGTCATCGGATTCGGCAGGTATTGTTTGGCGGGATTGTATTCCACCTTCAATCCGGTTTCTTCCTGTGGATAGGCTATGCGATGCAGGACAATCCATCCGTTGACCCTTGAGTAGTAGTAATTAATCAAGTTCCCTGATGCTAATTCCACCACGTATTGAATAGTATTGTCGGGCTGCTTCTGCTCGCTCAAAACTTTGATGGTGAATTGACTTCCCTCGGAGTGGCGATAGGTCCATGAGTCTCCGGCGCGCAGCGGAAAAGATTCTTGCGTCGCAGCCGGCCCTTGACGGACGACTCGCTTTTTACGACGCTGTCCCATCGCCGCCGATGACGACAGCAGCATTAACATTAACAGCAAACAGGTCAACGCCAGTGCGCGCTGTGCATAAAGCTTCCTCATAATTTTCCTCATCATGCTGTATTCGTAGAGACTTCAAAGACGCTTGAGATCAAGTCTTCATTTCACTGTCTGAAACATAAAAGGGGACGGCCTCCCCGGTCTTCTCGCCAATCTTAGGTGGACACGAGCACGTTCTCGGTTTCGTACTCCAGGCCGAGTTCAGTTAGAAGACGACGCACGGCTTCAACGACCGCCGGGTGGGTCGGGTCGCGCGGGCGCTCCAAAGTAAGGGTCAACTCCGAGCGGATGCGCGCCGGTCGCTCCGATAGCACCACGATTCTATCTGCAAGCTGCGCAGCCTCCTCCGTATCATGAGTCACCAGCACGACCGTGCGCGGGCGCTCGCGCAGCATACGCGCCAGTTCGCGCCTGAGGCGCAGGCGCGTGAGATAGTCCAGTGCCGAAAAGGGTTCGTCCAGCAGCAGTATGTCCGTGTCGCCCGCGAGCGCCCGCGCTAATTCCACACGCTGGCGCATGCCGCCCGAGAGCTGGTGCGGGTAGTGATCCTTAAACCCTTCCAATCCGATGAGCGACAGCATCTCTTCGAGTTGTCGCTCGCGCTCGGCCTCAAGAGTGATGTGGCGAAGACCCATCAGGATATTCTCGCTCACAGTCCGCCAGGGGAAAAGTCCGTCGTGCTGGTAGACCATACGCATCCGTCCATCGCATTTGACCTCGCCCGCCGTCGGCTTGACGAAGCCTGAGAAGAGATTCAAGAGCGTCGTCTTTCCGCATCCCGATGGGCCAACGACCGCCACGAAATCGCCTTCCTCTATGGAGAGAGAGAGGTCGCGCAGAACTTCTATCTGGCCGAAGGAGAGCGAGACGCCTTCGAGGCACAGAGGCTTAGTTCTCATAGCCCCACCTGACGCTTGGGATTCGCGTTAATTGGACCAGCAGAAGATCAATCGCGACGCCGATCAAGCCGATCACGATCATGCCCACCACCAGCAAGTCCATGCGCAGCCCGTTGCGCGCATCCCAGATGGCGAAACCCAGCCCGTCACGCCCCGCGATCATCTCGGCGGCGACCACGACCAGCCACGCCAATCCAGCCGTCACACGCAATGCCGTGATGACCTGCGGCATGATGGCGGGCAGCGTTACCTCCGTCAGCAGCTCGCGATTGCTGTATCCGTAATTTTCGGCAACGCGAAAATAGACGGACGGAACGCTCGAATAAGCTGCCATCGTCGCCAGGACAATCGGAAAAAATGAAGCCATAAAGATCAGAAAGATGGCCGGGACATCGCCTATGCCGAACCAGAGAATCGCAAACGGTATCCAGGCCAGGGGTGACAGGTTGCGAAAAAAGTTAATGGCAGGCAGGAGCGCCGCACGCGCCTTCGCCTGATGGCCCAGCCAGAGGCCAAGCGGCGTACCCAGAACGACCGATAGCACGAAGCCCGTGGTCACGCGAAAGAGCGAGGCGACTATATCGTTAAAGAGTCGGCCCGTGCGTATCTCCTCGCCAAAGCCACGTGCGACCGCCAGCGGTGATGGGAAAAGAGATTCCGGAAAGACTCGTAGTGAGGCGAGCGCCCACCACAAAGCGAGCGCGCCCATGAGCACCACCAATGGGAGAAGACGTGCTTTGGGGGACAGTATCTCTTCTCTCATAAAACCCGTTTGACCTTCATGTTGGGTAATCTACTTCAGGAAAATACTTTCTGCCGGTGGCGGCCTCCGCGCCTCAGGCTAAAGGATGCGCCATTATTCTAGCGTAGAAATGCCGGGCGTTCCATTTCACCTCAAGCCTTTTTCAAAAGCGCGATCTGTCCGGCATGGTAAAGATTATGCTGAATGACGCCGTGCAGCGTCCCGTAAACAGAGGACATACCGTCAACAACCGGCTCCGGTAATCTACTATCGTCGAGGCCCGCCAGAGCGCCTCGCAATCTCAGATGATTCTGCTCCATCACCTCTAAAGTTTCGCGCCACGCCGCCTCGCTCGTGTCCGGGACGGGCGGCCAGTCCTCTTCGGTCGAAAGCTCCGCACGCTCCCCTGCGAGCCTGCGTCGCGCCGCCTCTTCCCATGCGACGATGTGCAGAACGATCTCCCAGATGCTGTGCGCGTCCGCCAGAGGTTTGGCCGTGGCCTGTTCGGCTGTCACGCCCGCGACCAGCTCTTTGATAGAAGGCCCATGCCAGGCCGGCCCCTCGAAGCTTCGCCGTAGTTGATCATGTATTCTTTTAACCTCGCTCATGCTTCCTCCCTCAGTGAATCATATGTTTCCTGAAGTTGCAGAAATACTTTTGGCCTCTAGAAATTGGCCTGACCGCGCCCATGCCGATTGCCTTCAAGCTGTGTTATAACAAATTCGTTCAGATGAGCATTACGGGTTTCGATCTGCAAACATATTTTAGCCTCTCGCGCCCCGTCCGGTACATATTCAAACCGCGTATGCCCAGGAGAGCGATGAGGCATTACCCTTAATAAAAACAACTCTTTCGCTGATACGCCCCTCGTCAATGCTTAACCTGCGACTGATACAGATCGTTCATGCCCCCTACTACGCGCTCTTTCTGGTAAGCCCAACCGCCAACCTGATTGAAATCTGGTTGACCTCTCTTTCGGGCGCGGGAGTAGTAGTAGCTGCGCCTGCGGTTTCCAAAGATAGTTGAGGCTTCGAGATTGTTGTAAAAAACCGAAGCTTGCGGGCTCCCGGCAGATCGGTAGTTTGACAACACATGGCGCGGCTCATAACATGCCACGCGTGGGCTCTCTGGAATAATTGCGGGCGCTCATGCTCGATTATAATCAATAGAAGGAAGTATCCAAGATGAGTGAAAACGAAGTAATTAGCAATCAGAAGCAGATCCTCGCCAACCAGGAGGAGATGAAGGCGAACCAGCGGACATTGCTTGCCAATCAGGAGACTATCAAGTCTAACCAGGAAAGACTCGATAAAATCATCGCCAATCAGGAAGAGATGAAGGTGAACCAGAAACAGATTCTCGCGAATCAGGAAAAGATCATGGCTAAGTAAGGCTTCCAGGATGTGGGGGTATCGCGCCACTTAACGGGCGCTGCCCCTCGCATCTCTCGCGCATGTAGTGAAGGCCGCTTTCGTCCAGAGGTGTTGGAGTAGTTGTCACCAAGTCAGTTTCGACCGTTGCATCCCGCATTAACCCAAAACATCAAGCGTCATCGCGCCGGACAGTTCACACGGATATTTCCTGCGTTGGTTCTCCGTCTCATCGGAGCGATCAACGTAGCGCTTCGGACGGTTCGGAATCACATTAATTCGTTTCGACTCGAATAAGCGGCCATCGTCGCCTGGACAATGTAGATAAAATCCCCGATATCAAAGCAAACCAGCCACTGACAATTCAGTAGGGCAAAGGCATCAAGAGCGCCGCGACGATTGTTTTCGCCAGAGCGAAACGGCAACCCGCCGGTTCTCCAACCCTTTCGACACCATCGAAGTAACACTATCCGCTGATCTCTGGTATGACTTCCCGGTGCATTGTGTGACACGAATACTCAGGGGCCAGAGATCAGGAACACGTCCCACACCCAGCGACCCGTTTTTTCATCATGTGCGTCACTGACCTTGGCTCGGTAGCGGAACTGGTTTCCATACCGATCCGCTTTCTTCGACTCTTTATAATCAAGGTTAATGGATTTCAAGCCAAGTTCCGGTAAGGTGTGTAACTCCGATAGCTCTGAAATGCCGTTATGATTTACGTCCTGCCATAGTCGCAACGCCAGGAAGATCGTGTCTTTGAAATTGATTAGACCGTCACCGTTGCCACCATTTCCCGCCTTGTCGAACTCAGCCAGAGCCAGAAAGCCATTCGGAGTAGCTGATTCAGGCTGTGAGGTAAAGTTCCCGAACAACTCCCTGCCGTTATCTATCGTGTCGTTGCCATTACGGTCCAGGCTCAGCCATGCATCATCAGAGTTGATAGCGGTCCAAGATAGTCTTTCCGGTGTGCCATCCGCGTTCAGGTCGAAGCCCACACCTGCGCTATTATCCGTGAGATCAAACCCATTAGCGAGAGTGTCTATGAGTAGAGGAGTATTCGGAGGCGGATAAATACATTCACAATCATCCCAAAGCCATCGGCCGCCAGCAGTCACGCAGGCAGATCTGGTTGCCACAGAGCATCCGCCGTTAGATGCCGATGCCAGATTACAAGTATGACTATGAACCAATTGACCGTTCCACACGTCCCCACCAGTCATCGTCATACTCGCGCCGGAGCCCTGTAATTGGACGCTATAGTCACAATTAGGGGAGAGACAATTACTGGTGGCGACACCGCGACCGGTAGCACAGGTTATTGATGTCCCGCGCGGGCCGGTGGCGGTCTCCACCTTATCGCTCGTTTTATTGACGTGGGTGTAGAACATATTGCTGATTGTGCCGTTCTCGTAAGTGTAAATGCCCACGATCTCCACCTTGCATAGTTGCTCGTTATTCGACTGGGCAGTACACGAGCCTTGAAAACTTACCCTCTGGCCGTGCGCGCCACTATTATGTTCCTTTGTGTTTTCGGTGGTCGAGGTAACGATATTGCTGGTAGAGCTCAGTTCAGAGTAACTGCTGGAAGTGTATTCGACCGCCAGTGAAGCGTGCGTTAGAGCTACTCTCGGCATCGGTCTCCAGTTCGCCCTGTGCATTCTTTTCTGAGGACTCGTGGGAGACGAAAAAAGAGCGGGCGCAGAGGACGCGTGGCTCTTCTTAATCGAAGCATCACTCTTTTGTCCCACGGGAGGGCGTTTTTCTTTCCAAACCTCGGTTAGAGCGCCGCCCATCCCGACCACGCTGTCCCAAAATGAGGGCTTGAGATCTTCGACCGATCCGTTCTGGTTGTGGAACAGGGCGAGGGCACGGTACGCGCGAGATTTGCCTTTGAAAGAGACCGTTACGTCATACAACGCATATTTTCCGACGTCATAATAGCGGTTCGGCTCGGCTCCGAGCAGATCAGCCATCGTCCAGTGTGGGTCGTACATAGAAGCATATTGACCATGACTCCACTCCGCCTTATAACTGACATGCTCCTGCCCTTTATTTAATTGCGTGACCGATTGGGTGAGCATAATTATCTCACCGGTCGCGCCGGTTATTATCTCGCTGTGCAAAGCACCCATGATTTCCCCGATGGGTCCGATGCGAAAGTTGCTCAACTCGAACTTTAAGAATTTATCATCGGACGAATCTACGTCCGGTCTGCCGCCATCACTGCTGGGAGCCGCTTTACTGAGCATAGTCAATTTCTCGTAAACTCCCCTGACCACCTTCTCTTCAGGGCTCATGACGATTCCCCCTTTGTGTGTCGCCACGGCAGCCGAGGCTTTTGAGGGTAATGTTTTTGCAGCAGCCGCTTGTCCTTTGCCCGTGCCTGCCAAACTTAAGCACAGGAGGCAGGCGATAAACAAACATCGAATTTGGCTTTTCATTTGTCCAGTCCCTCCATACAGATAGATCAGAGTTATTGTGTGCGGGAACCGCTTGCGGCCGCATTCAATTCATGCTCGATAGCGGTCTGGAAATCCTCAAAGCTGAGAGAGCCATGAAACAATCTTCCGTTGATGATAAAAGTCGGCGTGCTGTTAACTCCCAGTTGGCGAGCCTCGTTGATATCTTTCAAAACACCTGTGCGAGAGGCTTCCGAATTAATGCACTCGCTGAATTCGGAGATATTTAAACCCAGCGATGAAGCCAACTTGGCGAAAATTTCCGGCGACAGGCTTTCCGAGTTAAAGAGAGCATCATGGTATTGCCAGAATAGTCCTTGACGCCCGGCGCAAAACGCGGCCTGAGCAGAAGCGAAGGCTTGCGGATGGATTTCTGATAATGGCAGGTGCTTAAAGATCAGCCTGATCTTCTTTTTGTATTTTTGTAAAACCCGATTGAGTGAGCTTTGTGAATTCCGACAAAAGGGGCACTGAAAATCCGAGAATTCCGTGATGGTTATTATTGCGTTCGCGGTTCCTTTTGTAGGCGCTGTGCCATCATCATAAAAGGACGGTAAACGCGGCTCTTCCAGTCGGAGTTCGATCTTCGAGGCTCCCTTTAACCTTAAGAGCGCCTCCTTATAAATCTGCATATGAGCATGACTCTCCTGATCGAGGCGGATTCTTTCCCTGGCCTCATCGGGACTCATGGCATCAAAAACCGCAGCGTTTTCGAGATAAACCTTTTCAACCTGGCTCGATGGGATTTCAACTTTGCCGGCGGTCAATCGCTTTCTCAACTCCTCAACAGGGACGCCTCTTTTTTTGGCTTCATCTTCCAGAATTGTCCTGAGAATCAGGTTCTCTAAAGCGGTTTTCCGGATGGCATATATTTGCCTCTTTAACGGAATAAGCTGTGAGGTGACCGATCTATCAACCTCGCTCATGGTAATTGTCCGACCGTTTACTACCGCGACAGGTTTCTCTTCCGTCTGAGCATAAATGACTGTAGTCGTTTCCCCGGCACTCACTGCCAGAAAAAATAGAACCAGGAATCCGCTGAAAGTAATCCTTGACGAAAGGTGTTCGGAAACAGGATAGGGCATCGGGTTTATCCTCCTCCCAGGGATTACGAACAGGCTATGCCCTGTTTGAATTGGCTGCCTCAATAACAGCAGGTTTTAAGCCAGGTGAAGTTAGCGGTGCGTACGCGTGCGGCTATTGAGAGTCATCTCCCGTCATCAGAGAAGAAGAATTAACAACGCTTGTGAAAAACGGGCTCTCCAACATAGTCGCTCTTTCACCAGACTAATGAACAAAGGCCGCTGGTTCCCTTGGTCGAAAAATAGTTGATTTCGGTACTATTAACAGGAGCGGGACTCATGAGGAGTGAGGCTCTTGCTAACACGAGTAAAGCACACGGGGATTAATAGCATAAACGCATGTAAAGTCAAGATAACTTTATTGGCGAAAATGAGTATTTACTGGCCGATTTGAGGATTTGAGAGAATGCTTCCCTTATGGCTATAGCCAGACAAAGGAAATACGGTTCTTGATGCTTGCCTTACGTTCGTGGCAACTAATAATTCGTCCCCTGTAGAACCTGATTGTCGCCGGTTGATTAAGCAACTATTCGCCGATGATCTTGACGAGCACGCGCTTCTCGCGCCCGCCGTCGAACTCGCCGTAAAAGATCTGTTCCCATGGGCCAAATTCTAGTTGGCCGTTTGTCACGGCGACGACCACTTCGCGGCCCATGATCTGTCGCTTGTGATGCGCGTCGCCGTTATCTTCGCCCGTGCGGTTGTGTTGATAGCGTTCGGGACTCGGATCAAAAGGCGCGAGCCATTCCAGCCAGCGCTTGTAATCATCATGCAGTCCCGCTTCGTCATCATTGATAAAGACGCTCGCCGTGATATGCATGGCGTTGACGAGGCATAAGCCTTCACGGATTCCGCTTGCTCTCACTTCGGTCTCGACCCTGCCTGTGATGTTGATGAACGTCATGCGCTCTGCCGTGTGAAAGGTCAGATGTTTGGTATGTGATTTCATCTTTGATCTGTCGGATTAATTTGAGGGGGGAACGCTCACGGCTTCGCTCGTCGCCTCATTTCCAAGCGCGATGATCTCTTCGTGGATGGCGCGTCGCTCGACCAGGAGTCGCTTGAAGAACCCGCGGCGCGTGATAAAAAAGAGGAGCGCCTTGGCACCGCCGACGAACTGGTCGAACTCTTCAAAGAAGCGCACCGCAGCAAAGCCTGCGAGTGGTGTTAAAAGAAGCGCGCCGAGAGCTGCGGGCCAATCTCTGAGCATATAGCATGCGACCGCGAGACCGATCCATGTCAGCGGGAACAGCAGCAGTGACGCGATGATTTTGATGGTTGAGACGACATCATCCGAGTTATGAGAAAACTTTCTGGCGAAATAACCTGCCAGACGATAAGCAGGGTAATGCAGGATCGCCCCACAGAGCGCGAGCGGTAAAAGGACTAGAAAGAGCAAGGAACGCGTTACTAAATGCGCGGCGACCGCCCGTTTGGAACGGGGCGCGGTGAAGTCTTCGGGATCAACGCCTGCCTGTTTCAGTTCCTCTTCGTAGCGGCGTATGCGCGCGTCCAGTGCCGCGAGGCGCTCCGGCGCGCGTGACCGAAGCCATGTATAGCCTTCTATAAAACGTCTGCGCAGTTGAAGCTCGCGCTCAAGACTCGGCTCGCCGCCCTCCATTCGACCCTCGGAAGAGAAAATCCGCTCGGCGCGGTCAACGGTGGCAAGCGCCTCTTCATGCTCGGCGTTGAGTATGACCTCGCGCATCGCCCCCTCTATGCGTTTTGAGAGAGCGCGCACGGCTTCGCGCGGCGGCGCGCCGTCTACGTCCAGTTCGACCGGCTCGACCCTGATCGGCTCGCCGAAGTAGAGGAGCGCGGCGCTGCGGAATGTCGTCTTTTCTGTGTAATAGAGACCGGCGGGCACGATCTGTATGTCCAGCTTCTCACCGGCTGATGCGGCGCTGAGCGCGATGCGCGCCGCGCCTGATTTGAGCGGCATCAGCCTTGGCTCGTTGTGCGAAATGCCTTCGGGACAAATGGCGATTGTGCCGCCGCGTTCGAGCAGCGCGCGACTCAACTCGAACGTCTCGCGATTGCGCGAGGGGTCTTCGCCCTCGTCCTGCTTGCGATAGACCGGAAGCGAATCGAGCGCGCGGACGAGATAGCCGATCACGGGCATGCGAAAGAGCGGCGCTTTGGCGAGGAATGAGACGCGGCGCGGCGCGAGGCAGAGGATAAAAACCGGATCAACCAGCCCGTTGGGATGATTGAGCACAAAGATGATGGGGCTTTGCGGCGGGATGTGTTCGAGACCCGCGACCTCTATGCGGCGAAAAAAGACGCGCAAGGCGAGCCCCAGCACGACAGTAATAATCCGCCTCGTCAATCGCTTCCGCCTCCGCTTTCAAATGTAACCGTGATCGAGTCTGAAAATTCCGAAGCCCCGCAGGTGGCGATAGATTGTAGCCCACCGCTTGAGTCGAGTGCTACAATCTATCGCCGTTGCCGTGGCTTTCAAGGCTTCATCTACAGAGATGCAAAGAAGCTCGCTTGGTGCGATAATAGCTCCGCTTTCCAACAATCTTTAAAAAATTCGAGGACTATATGAAGCGTTTACTCACTTCGGCAGTGATCGTCCTGTTTGCGCTTTGCTCCGCGCAGCAGGCGCAGCAAACGGGTCGTCGTTTGACGATCAACGATCTGCTCAAAGTTCGCCGCATAAGCGATCCGCAGGTCTCGCCTGACGGTCGGATGGTCGCTTTTACTATCACTGATCCGGATAAGACCGCGAACAAATCGAAGACTCAAATCTATCTCATTCCGGTTGAGGGCGGCGAGCCGCGCCAGCTTACCTCAGGCGATCAGTCGTCCGAGTCGCCGCGCTGGTCGCCTGATGGCAAACGGCTGGCCTATATCAGCGAATCGCAGGTCTGGATGATTGATGTCGCAAGCAATGAAAAGAAGAAGATCACAAGCATCTCGACCGGTGCAGATGTTCCCGTCTGGTCGCCCGACGGGAAGTTTATCGCCTTCACCTCGGAGGTCTATCCCGAATGTACAAATGAGGAGTGCAATCGCAAGCGCGTGCAGCAGGCAGAGGAGAGCAAGGTCAAGGCCAAGGTGGCCGACCGCCTTCTCTATCGCCACTGGAAAACATGGAAGGAAGGAAAACGCAGCCACGTGTTTGTCGCTTCAGTGGATGGAGGCGCGGCGCGCGACCTGACGCCGGGCGATCACGATGCGCCGCCTTTTAGTCTCGGCGGCCCGCCCGAATACGCCTTTTCTCCTGACTCAAAAGAGCTGGCCTTCACGCGCAATACTGAAAAGGACGAGGCCATCTCGACCAACAACGACCTCTTCGTCGTCGCGATTACGGGCGGCGAGGCGAGGCGCATTACAACCGATAATCGCGGCGCGGATTCTACGCCCGTCTATTCGCCGGACGGTCGCTACATTGCTTATCGCTCGCAATCGAGGGCCGGTTTCGAGTCCGACCGCTGGCAGTTGATGCTCTTTGATCGGCAGACGAGTAAGGCTCGCTCGCTCACAGAACCGTTTGATCTACAGGTCGAGAGTATCGCCTTCACGCCTGACAGCAAAAAGATTTATCTGACGGCGGGCGAGCGCGGACTCCAGCCCGTCTTTACCGTCCCTGTCGGCGGCGGCGCTGTGACCAAGCTCATCAGCGACGGCTACAACGATGATCTAAAAATTACTGCCGACGGAAAATCGCTGGTCTTTACACGCAACAGCGCGGCGCGCCCGACGGAGATTTACCGCGCCAGCGCAGATGGCAGCGGGGCTGCTCCCATCACAAAGATCAATGAAGGTTTGATCGCCGGATTTAATCTTAAGCCCGCAGAAGAGGTGACGTGGCAGGGCGCTGAAGAGGCGAAGGTCAGTGGCTGGATAATCAAGCCGCCGGACTTCGATCCGTCTCGCAAGTGGCCGCTGCTGGTCTTGATACATGGCGGGCCGCAGGGAGCCTGGGGCGATAACTGGAGTTATCGCTGGAACCCGCAGATATTCGCCGCCGCGGGTTATGTGGTCTTTATGCCGAACCCGCGCGGCTCGACAGGCTTCGGCCAAAAATTCACAGACGACATCTCAGGCGATTGGGGCGGCAAAGTCTTCACCGACCTGATGAACGGAGTGGCCCATGCCGTCTCGCTCGGCTACGTTGACAAGGAGCGCATAGGTGCGGCGGGCGGAAGCTACGGCGGCTATATGGTCAACTGGATCGAAGGTCACAACAACGATCCACGTTTTCGGTTCAAAGCGCTGGTCTCTCACGCGGGCGTCTATAACCTGACGAGCATGTACGGCGCGACAGAGGAGCTATGGTTTACGGAATGGGAGTTTAAGGGCACGCCCTGGGACAATCCTGAGATGTACACGCGCTGGTCGCCGCACATGTTCGTCAAGGAGTTTAAGACGCCGATGCTCGTCATACACGGCGAGCTTGATTACCGCGTGCCCGTCGGCGAGGGTCTGCAACTATTCACCGCGCTTCAACGTCGCGGCGTCGAATCCAAACTGCTTTACTTCCCTGACGAAGGCCACTGGATTCTGAAGCCGCAAAACTCCGAGCTGTGGTACACGACCGTCCTCGACTGGTTTAGTAAATACCTCAAACCGAAGGAACGGATGGCAGCAACGATGTATCCCTGACCTTCTGAACTTTATTTAATGCGATTCACCACCGCAGACACAGAGAGCACAGAGGGGGCACAGAGTTAAAATGCTTTTCTCCGTGCATCCTCCGTGTCTCGGTGGTGAATGGCAACACCTGCGACGATCAACACTAAAATGAAAAGAGCAGACGAAAGGACTTATCTTCGATGAGATATCGTCGGTTTGGCCGCTTGGGCTGGATGGTCAGCGAGATCGGTTACGGCATGTGGGGCATGGGAGGATGGAGCGGCTCGGATGATGAAGAGTCCATTCGCTCTCTGCAACGCGCCGTAGATTTGGGGTGCAACTTCTTCGATACCGCCTGGGCTTACGGCGAGGGCCGCAGCGAAGGACTGTTGGGCCAACTCGTGCGCGCGAATCCTTCAAAAAAGCTCTACACGGCGACTAAGATTCCGCCAAAAAATCAAAAATGGCCGAGCCGCCGCGAGTTCACTCTAGATGATTGCTTTCCGCCCGACCACATCGAAGAGTATGTCCAGCGAAGTCTTAGTAACAGCGGTCTTGAGAGCTTCGATCTCATACAGTTTCACGTCTGGGAGGACGACTGGACGGATGATCAACGCTGGGTTAATAAGATGGACGAGTTGCGGCGGCAGGGACGCATCAAAGGTGTCGGCATCAGCATCAATCGTTGGGAGCCCTGGAACGGCGTGCGCGCCGTCGTTAGCGGTCTGATAGATTCCGTTCAGGTCATCTACAATATTTTCGACCAGAACCCCGAAGACGAGCTGTTTCCCGCGTGCCGCGAACGAGACGTGGCCGTCATCGCGCGCGTCCCCTTCGATGAGGGAACATTGACCGGCACACTTACTAAAGAGAGCACATGGCCAGAAGGCGACTGGCGCAATATCTACTTCGTGCCGGACAACCTGATCCCCAGCGTCGAGCGCGCCGAGGCCCTCAAGCCTCTCGTACCAGAGGGTATGAGTATGTCTGAGATGGCCCTGCGCTTTATTCTCAACAACCCGGCGGTCGGCACTATCATCCCCGGAATGCGCAAGCTCAAGCACGTCGAGTCGAACATCGCCGCGAGCGATGCCGGGCTTCTGCCCTCCGATCTTCACGCCCAACTTGGCGGGCATCGCTGGAACAGGCAGCCGAAGACGTGGTCGCAATGAGAAGCGATCAATTGCGGATGTAAGGTTTAACTCGTCGCGGACAGCAGCAGCAGATTACCTTCAACGAGGTCAGGGATGAAGAAGAAGAGAGAATCCGGGCGGGCGAAATCAGGAATGGAAGAGGATTCGATTGATCGTCTCTCGTTACGCGAGCGGCCCGGTACAATGCCGATCATGCATCAGAACTGGGGCAAGCTGCTGTTTATGCATTGGCCCATCAAGGCCGAAGCCTTGCGCCCGCTGATCCCTGAACGATTAACGATTGACACCTTCGAGGGCGAGGCGTGGATCGCCATCGCGCCTTTCACGATGTGGGGCGTACGGCCTGTCTTTACGCCGCCCGTTCCCTTCCTCAGCCAGTTGCATGAAACGAATGTGCGCACCTATGTGCACCTGGATGGCGTGCCGGGAGTATGGTTCTTCTCTCTTGATGCAAACAGCTCCATCGCCGTCATGGGCGCGCGCACCCTCTTTCATCTTCCCTACTTCAACGCCGAGATTGAGCTTGAAGAAGAGGACGGAGTGATTGATTACACATTGACTCGGACGGACAAGCCGCGCGCTGAGTTGGAAGCAAGTTGGACCATAGGCCAAGCATTGCCTGAGTCCGAGCCCGGCTCGCTCTGCTTCTTCCTCACCGAACGTTATTGCCTTTACGCCGCCGATAGCAGCGAACAAATCTACCGCTGCCGTATCCATCACGCTCCCTGGCCCTTACAGGATGCAAAGTTAAATTCACTGCGCTCGACGATGATCGAATCGCACGCTCTGCCGACGCCCGACGGCGAACCCCTTCTTCATTATGCGGAAGCTCTGGCCGTGGAAATCTGGCCTCTCCAGAGGGTTTGAAAATGCTTGATGGCTGCTCAGTCTTTCGGGCGTCTTTACTGGCGGCTAATAGCATGTCTACTATGCGTTATGCCGCTATAGATACCGCTTTTGCCATTAATATGCCGAGTTGAGCAGGAGAATCATGATGCCGCAGAATCACCTTTTCAAGTCAACTTCTATTTTAGCAATCATCCTGCTGCTCCATTTTGTCAGCATCATTGCGCACGCTCAGAACCCTGTGGACCCTGCGCAGGTCTCAGTCGTGTATCGCGTCCCCAGGATGGAGCAGGTCACCGTCCGCAGAGGGATAGTCTTTGATAATACGTCAGCTACTCCGCTCGCACTCGACGCCTACATTCCTCGTGGATTACGCACAGGCAAGCGCCTTCCAGCCATAGTCTTTATCAGCGGCGCGGAGCAGGTGCGCCAGTGGCGGTGGTTTATCACATGGGGACAACTTGCCGCGGCTCATGGCATCGTTGGGATTGTACCGGACAAGCGCTACCCGCGCGGGCTGGATGGAATACGAACCGGGTTTGAGGATACTGAAAAACTGTTGGCATATCTTCGGACTAACAGCGACCGGTTGGGGATTGACCCGCAGCGTATCTGTTTGTGGACGTTCTCGGCAGGGGGGCGGTTAACATCCGTTGGCTTTAACCAGAGTGCGCCCACTGTCAGGTGTCTGGTAAGTTTTTATGGCGTTCTTGATTTATCCCAGGAGTTTGCAGCCATCGGTGATGAAAGGGAGCGGGCTTCCCTCCTGAAACGATATTCGCCACTGCATGCGCTGGAATCAACAATCAGTTCCGGTGGGAAAGCACCCCCCTTATTGATCGCGCGCGCAGGGAAAGACGGGCCTTTCATCAACAACGGTATAGACAAGTTCGCCGCCACCGCTTTACGCTCGAATGTGTCGCTCACGGTAATAAATTATGCGGAAGGAGATCATGGCTTTGACGGGCTGAATGACACGCCTCAATCGCGTGCGATCATAAAGGCGGTGCTCCAGTTCATTATAGAAAATACTGCGACCCGTTGAGCGCAGCATAACAACCCGTCCAACCGGAGCGCGAGTTGGCTTGCAATTGATCGAGAACTAAAATGGTTTCGATAAGGTGCGCGCGTACGGTTAACTCCGGCGTTTGTTGATGGCGATATGAACACTGAAGAACTTGCTAAACGTCTCGATGAAGAAGGATTCAATTCTGATTTCTACTGCATAGGGCCGGGATGGCAGCGCCTCGGAAACGGCTTCGCCTTAGATAAAGTAGGCGACTCGTTCGAATGGTTTTATGTCGAGCGAGGCCAGAGGGGACAAGCCGAAAGGGTCTTTGCCTCGGAAGAAGAGGCATGCCAGTTCGTTTACGAGGCGCTCTCCAAAGATAAGTGGGCGCAGTCGCACATGGTCGGCATGTTCGAGAGTGAAGCGGAGGCGGCCACCCTGGCCCGTGCGTTATCCCTTCAAGGTATACGCAGCGAGACGGATCGCATCCCGTATGGTGGTTTGAACGATCCTCGTTTTCGTGTTTTCGTCTATGGGCGAGATGTATTCAAGATAAAGAATCATGCCGGGTAATGCCGGCGTTAGCCGCTTTTCGTTTTTGGTTTCTGTGAATTGCCTGCAACTCGACCTGATTTAATAAACTTCCGCCGCTCTTGAAGTTTGAAAACCATCTCTATCTTTTCCTCGAATGGAAGCGCGGCCAATGAGCGTCTGTGCTTCTCTTTCCTCTCAATGATTTTGCTAACGTCAGGATACTTTTTCATGGCTTGAATCTGTATTCGTTATCTTTCCATTTCTTTGCTAAACCATGCCGCTTCAGAACAGCGTTGAGCGAGCGCATGCCAACCGCGCCCTCCTCTAAAAACATGCTGATTCGCAAGTAATCTTTGGGGCGTCCGGTGTCCAGCATTATAGCCACTAAATGCTCCGGGCGTATGATGCGTGTCGTCACGGCCGCATATTTTATTATTTGCGCCTTCTCTACCGCTTCCTCTATGAGCGGATTAAAGATTGGCAAGAATTGAACGGGGATTGCTTCAATATAAACAAACTCGCCTTTTGCCTCATATCCTTTCCCAGTCAAGTATTCGTAAATGGGAGACAGGATCATCAAATCGCTGCCAGTTGCCTTTACCTGGACAAAAACATCTAAGTCAGCCGTGTCGAAGGGCTCAAGATAATAGATGGCAGCGATAGCTTCTCCGATGGCGTATTCTTCAATCACGCCGCCTTTGACCATCCGGTTTATTATCTTGAGGGTTTCTCTCATAGTCGGCTTACCGGTACTTTATCTTATTCCCGGACGACGCGCCTACTAACTTATTCAAGCGCGACGCCTCTCGCAGCATCTCTTTCGTAGTCAGCTTGTTCCATCATATTGAGGGTTTATAAATTCAAGGATGCGACAAATAAAAGCAAGTCAACTATGGGACAAGCGCCAGGGCATGCCGGATGTCGCTATTGATTCAAGCTCGCCGCCCGCTTTTTTCCCAAACAATCCTCTGTACGGCCCGATCAATGCGCAATCGGTACGGCCTGAACTGCGGAACCGCGAAAAAAAGGGGAGCCCGAAGGCTCCCCTGTCAAAAGCTCCAGTGTGACTGGAAGCTAAAAGATGAACTTGATTGCAAGTTGGACGTTGCGACGTTCCCCTGTCGGCGCGTTCGGCGCGAAGCCGCGAAGCGCAGGGACGTAGCCGCTGTTGACTTCATTACCATACGCCACCAGATACAGGTTCGCATGGTTGAAGATGTTGAAGAACTCCGCGCGCAGTTGCAGTTTGTACCGCTCATTGAAAACGATGTTCTTGTGTACGGCTGCGTCCACGTTCCAGAAGCCCGGACCGCGGAACTGGTTGCGCTTGGTCATCTCCGCAGGGAATGGCGGCAGATAGGAACGGTTATCAAACGGCCCCGTCAACTGGTTACCGGGAACCTGATTGCTCAGGTCTACGAAGACGAACTGGTTGGCGATGGCCGGGTCAGGCACGTTTGAATTACTGCCCGGAATCGCCCCCGAAGGCACCAGACGCGGACAATATTGACCGAAGCGCCCGCGATTGGTGCAATCGAAGATCGAATAGGGGCCGCCGGATTGCGCCTGGACCAGGCCCGTCAGCGCCCATCCGCCCAGCAGATGCTTGGCGAAGCCGGTCATCGTCTTGCCGACAGGAATATCCCAGTTAAAGCTATTGGTAAACCTGTGCCGCACGTCGAAGTCGGCATAGCCATAATCGAGGTCAGGGTTAAACGGATCGAGGAAACCGAGGTTGACCGTTCTGGCAGTATCGCTGAAGCCGAAGGTCGCGCTCAGATTATCCTTGGCGACTCCGTAAGTGTAGCGAGCCGTGAACTGTAATCCGAGGTCGCGCCAGTTGCCGCTTTCGATACCGAAGGTCAAACCATTGTAGTTGGATTTGCCTCCGTTGCTGCGGAAGTTGATGTCTGTGTATTGCGTGTTGAGGCGGGTCGTAAAACCGGCATCACCCAAATAGACCCTTCCGAAGCCGGGCCGATTTATGTTGGAGATGCCGTAGAGGTCTCTGCCCGCCGACCCTGAGTACTCTACGCTGACGACGGTGCCCTGCACTAGCTCGTGCTCAAACGCTGCGCTCCAGAAATGAGCATAGGCGTTTTTGATGTTCGGATCCACGGCGCGCAGGCTGACGGGCGTCAGCAGCTTGGTGACGCCGCTGCCCGCAAAAGGCCCGACGTTGTTGTTAAAGATCGGAAGCTGATTCTGCGGAATATCCACGCCCGCTTCGAGCGCGGTCACAGCATAGTTGGGCGGGTTCTGGATAACGTTAAAGGTGACGTTACCAAAGTTACGCTCGTAAGCCATCCCGTAACCACCGCGCAAAGAAGTCCGGCCTGTGCCGAAGATATCCCAGGCGATGCCGAGGCGCGGAGCGAAGTTGTTCAGGTCGGCTTTCCATAGCTCGCCGGCGGGGCTATCGGGAGCACGCTGCACCCGTCCATTGCGAATATTCTGAAACACCTGTGGGTCGTTGGCCTGACGGCTGAAGTTACCGCCGTCAAAGTAAAAGTTGGCATCCAGATTCGGGTCTTTGTTTCGCTGCGGGCCATAATACTCGTAGCGCAGGCCGAGATTCAGAGTCACCCGCGGGCTGATGCGCCATGTGTCATTGGCGTAGAGCGCAAACTCTTTGTAGCGATTGCTGCGTTGGAAAGCGGGCTGGCTCACCGGCAGGGTTACAAATTCGCCGGGGAATCTGCCCTGCGGATTAATCGCCGTCGCGAACGTGAACAACTGGCCGAGCAGAAGATTGCTCAATCCCTGCGCGTTATTTGCGCCCAACTGCTGAACCGAGTTCTGGTATGCGCCGAACGCGCGGTTGTCCTGGATATAGACGAACTGGCCGCCAAAGCGGAACTGGTGATTACCCTTCGAGTAGTTCACATCATGGTAAAGCTGGCCGAGGTTCTGCGGCCCGCCAAACGGGATCGCGCTGCCAGGGTTGAACGGCAGGTAGCCCGGTAAAGCCAGAAGATTACCGAAGGTAGTGGTTGCCGCGCCGCTCAGATAGAGCGTTGGACCAGCGGGTGTTTCGCCGAGCGGCTGGACGTTGGTCAAGCGGTTAAAGACCAGCTTGGTCTGCGACACTAAGTTCGGCGAGAAGGTATGCGTAAATGAAACCAGCGCGTTCTGGTTAAAGTTAAGGACGCCTGTGTTGAATCCCCTGTAAGGACTGAAAGCGTTCGAGCCTTCGAAGAAACTCTGCTTTTGAATGGCATAGCGGCCATAGATCTGTGTCTTATCAGAGGGATTCCAGTCAATGCGATTGACCGTCTGGTAAGAATTCTGCGGAACGCCGCCGCCGAAATCTGTCGGGACGACAGATTGCACTTCCTGAAACGCCGCGAAGGTCGGATTGGCAGCGGCGAACAGGCCGAAGGCGCTGCCCGGTGCGACATTAAAGAGAGCGGCCGTCTCCGCCGCCGAAAACACTCTGGCGGTCGGTGTGGCTTCCAGCGCAAACTGCGCAAAGAAGGCCTGGGTGGCCGGAGCCGAAGCGTTAATCAGCGCGGCCGTAGGCACGACCGTCGTCACGCTTCCCGTGCTGCGCACGCGCGTCCATTCCGTGCTGCTGAAGAAGAAGAGCTTATTCTTCAGGATAGGGCCGCCGACCGAATAGCCGAAGGCATTGCGCGTAAAGACGCCCTTCGGCGTATTAGTCGCATTGTTGGCGAAACCGTTTGAGGCCAGACGCGAGACACGGTTGAATTCATAGAGTGTACCGTGAAACTCATTGCTGCCCGCACGGGTTGCCACAGAGACGATACCACCGGCGGCGCGTCCGTACTCGGCAGAGAAGTTGCTCGTGATGACGCGCAGCTCCTGCACCGAATCCAAAGGCACGCTCTGTCCGACTGACGCTGTGAAAGCGTCGTTATTGTCTGCGCCGTCGAGCAGGATATTGGTGCTCGCCGCGCGTTGCCCGTTAATGGCAAA
The DNA here is from genome assembly GCA_046714695.1 of Pyrinomonadaceae bacterium. Lineage (GTDB taxonomy): Bacteria > Acidobacteriota > Blastocatellia > Pyrinomonadales > Pyrinomonadaceae > DASQYE01. The sequence continues at coordinate 8,997 of JBKKAL010000014.1, read as the reverse complement.
GCCTGCGCCGCGATCTGCCGAGCCGCCCGGATCGCCAGAGGCGTTACCGGAGATTCCCACCAGATCGTAAGGGTTACGAGTCAAGGTCGGCAGCTCGCGAATCTGTGTTGACGTGATGACGTTGGACAATTCCTGTGTCTGCGTGTTGACCTCAACACCGCCTGCACCGGCAATGACATCAACGGTTCCGCCGACTGCCGCGATGCCGAGCTGTGTCTCAACAGTGAGCCTCGCGCCAACCGTGATGTTGACACGCTGGGTTGTGGCCTCGAAGCTGCCCGCCTGAACCGTGACATCATAGTTGCCGGGCTGAAGGTTAGTGACGGTGTAGTTACCTTCCTCATTGGCCGTCACAGTGACCTCGCGTCCGGTCTCAGCGGATTTGACCGTGACGTTCGCGCCGGGAACGACGGCCCCATTCGGGTCTGTAACTTTTCCGATAATCTGACCAGTCTCGGTCTGTCCGAGGGCGGCGACAGAGAGCAGCGTCAGAACAAACAAGGCTGTGATGGCTCGCGCCCCTTGGCGTGTCATCCAGCGTTGAAAGTGAAATGACATATCAAATCTCCTTACTATAGAAACAGTGACAATTCCACTGCGCGCATTGTTCAATAAACTGAACATGGGGAGAGCAATTCGCGCTTTTCTCGCCGTTAGAAATCGCAACCGACGTGCCATGCGGGCAGTTAGTTAGAACCAACATGTATTGGCGGTCGAAGCGGAGAGTCGAGAGAGGCGAGGAGTGAGGGAAAGTTTAGGGATTTGGATAAAGTAGAGTCATCACGTAACTAAATTTGGATAATTAGCCGCCGGTGAGAATGCAGCCGCTCGCAAATATGTACAGATTTTTGAACGGACGGGAATTTTATCGCAGAGTAATGTGAGGGGAATTTGTCGGCTGTGATTTTCGACACTGAGGAGAGCGATGCGCCATGATCAGGATATTCTATCCCCGTGTCTAACATGAAATTCGCTTCGGCGTCACACTCACACAGGTCTTTCTAGCGGCGGCACGACTGCGGAGAATTCCTCTGCGAAGCGTTCTGCATAAGCGCCCAGCAACTCTTTGACACGCGCGAGGTTTGGAGAGCGCAAGACGAGCCCGACGTGATGCCGCTTCTTGACGCGATAGACGATCTCCGCGTCCGTGTAGTCGCTGGTGTCGGGCCATTCCTGCCGCGCCAGCGTCAGTGCAATACCGCTGTACTCACGGCGCGAAGGGTTAAGCTCGACGGGGCGCTCGCCACGCGCCATTTCGATCCCGGCCCATTCCCGCCAGAGATTGACTCCGCTCGCTGCTTCAAGGACCTCCGAGATGTACGATCCGCCGACGCGCGCGGCGATCTCTAAAAAGTAGAACTGCTCATCTTCTTCGCTTTTGATGAACTCGGCATGGGCCGCGCCGCGTACCAGACCAAGGCTCGCAACCAGCTTGCGGTTGAACTCAAACAGTCGCCTTTGATCATCCGAATCATGCTCGACGGTGTGTGAGATATACACCCCGCCGCCGTGGGCCACATCCATCGGTGGCCGCCCGTAGCGATTGGCCCCGGCGAAGACCACCTTGCTTCCTTCTACAAGCGAGTCCACGTGAAAGACCTCGCCCGCGACGTAGCGTTCGAGCAGGTAGTAAGAAGAGCGCTCGGTAAGTGACGGGCGCGAGTCCAGCACATCAATCGCGCGCCAGACCTGTTCCGAGTCTTCCAGCTTTTTGATGCCGATGGCGGAGACATCCGAGCGCGGCTTGAGCATCCACGGCGCAGGCGTGCGCTCCATGTACTCGCCAATCTCGTTGTAGTTCAGGAGGTGAACAAAATCCGGCACGCGTATGCCTGTCTCCTGTGCCATGACGCGCATCGCCAGCTTGTCCCGAAACAATCGGGCCGTCGTGCTGCCCATGCCCGGAATACGCAGGTGCTCGCGAATCAACGATGCCGTGATGACATCGTATTCTTCGAGGGCCACGACGCGATCAAGCTTGAGCGGGCGAGCCAGTTGTGTGACGGTGTGGATAAAGTGTTCGGGCGTGGCCTCGTTGGGCACGGAGACGATGTCGTCGAGGCTTTCACGCGGCCAATCTTCGCCGAGCAGCTTTTCCTTCGTCACGAGCACGACGCGGCAACCGCGGCGTTTGCACTCACGGATAAATTCCCCGCCCTTGAAATAGCTGGCAAGACAGACGATATACAGAGGGGGAGGGTGCGAATCGGTCATCGGCTCTTCAACTTAAAGATCAACCAAGAAGGCTATCAATGGAACGGGCGCTCGTGTGCTAGAATAGCGCTCGCTTTTCAAAGTTCTTTGTTTATTCATCGCTCGCGTTATCCTGAACGCCGGACAAAGGTGATGCATCAAGCACGGTGCTCATCCCGACGTTCTCTTCGGCGGCAGTCGGCGCGTCCGCCTCGGCCGGTTCATCCTTTTCCTCGGCGCGCGTCGGCTCGTCAGCAGAGCCCTTCTCTTCACTATTCGAGCGGGTTTGTTTAGCGGTTAACGATCCATTTTGGTCTTTCATCTCGTACCTTTCTTGAGATCAATCGTATCACTGTCGGCATATCAAGTGTGAATGTAAACGGGTATGGCGATGATAATCAAGCGCGAGGGATAGACCGCAATGAAGCAGAGCGAATCTATTCGCGGGCGACTGGCCGGAGCGGGTGCGCTGCTCTTTTTTATAGGGATGCTGACCGGCATCTGGTCTGCGGCGGCGCTGACAGGCAAAATCGCGGTCGGGATGCCGCGACTGGCACTGGCGGCGCATCTCAACGGGCTGCTCGGCGGCCTCTGGCTGATCGGGGTCGCGTGGACTTTTGAGTTTCTGCATTACGGCGAGAAGGGACTCAGACGCCTTGCGATTGTCGTCGCCCTCGCCGCCTGGGCCAACTGGTTGATAACACTGATCGCATCATTTCTGGGCGTCAACGGGCTCGATTACACAGGCAATCGCGCCAACGACATTATCGCTTTTCTTTTGCAATCGCTCGTCGTTCTTCCCACGCTTGTCGGCTCGTTCTTCTGGGCGTGGGGGTTCAAGAAAGGGATGAGGGCGGCAGCGATGAAGGATGAATTGGGTTGAGTGATTGATTCACTTGAACAGTGATTCAATCAGTTCATCCGTCATCCCTCATCCTTCGTCCCTTAACTATATGATCTTTCGTAGTCCACATGAAGATATTTCGATCCCTGATGTCGCGCTGACGAAGCTGGTGCTTGGGGGCGCGGACAAATGGGCGTCGAAGCCTGCCCTCATTGATGGGTCAACGGGTCGCACGCTCACCTACGGAGAGTTGGTCGAGGCCGTGCGGCGCGTGGCGGTGGGCCTCTGTGCGCGCGGATTTCAGAAAGGGGATGTGTGCGCCATCTACAGCCCCAACTGCCCTGAATACGCCATCGCTTTTCACGCCGTCGCCAGCCTCGGAGGCATCAACACGACGATCAATCCTGTTTACACGGCAGGCGAGGTCGCTCACCAGCTCAAAGATGCCGGAGCGAAATATTTGTTGACGGTTCCGCAATTGATGGATAAGGCGCGGGAGGCAGTGATAGATGAACCTGGCGTGCTGGAGATATTCGTCTTCGGTGAAGCAGAGGGCGCGACACCGTTTGCGGCTTTGCTTGAGACGGATGGGCCCATGCCTGCTGTCGAGATAGACCCGGAGCACGATCTGGTAGTGCTGCCTTATTCAAGCGGGACGACCGGGTTGCCGAAGGGCGTGATGCTCACGCACCGCAACCTGGTTGCCAACCTGTGCCAGATTCAGGCGGTCGAGGTTATAGAACACGAAGATACGCTGATCTGCGTGCTGCCGATGTTCCACATCTACGGCATGGTCGTTATCTTGAGTCTTGGCCTGTACAACGGAGCGACGATTGTAACGATGCCGCGCTTCGAGATGGAAGAGTTCTTACAGCTAACGCAGGATCATGGCGTGACGTTTGCTCACCTGGTTCCGCCCATCGTGCTGGCGCTGGCGAAGAGCCCCGTGGTCGAGCAGTATGATCTCTCGCGGATGAAGACAGTCTTCTCCGGCGCAGCCCCCTTAGGCGAAGAACTCGCGCGCGCCTGCCAGGAGCGCCTCAATTGTCGCGTCATGCAGGGCTATGGCATGACGGAAACGAGCCCCGCGACACACATCACTCCAGGTAAGACGACTGCGCCGAAGCCCGGCTCTGTGGGCGTCTGCCTTCCCAATACGGAGTGTAAGCTGGTTAATGTCGAGGACGGCACCGAGCAGGGATACGAAGAAAGAGGGGAAATCTGGATACGCGGACCGCAGGTGATGAAGGGCTATCTCAATCGCCCGGAGGCGACCGCTGCAACTATTGACGAAGAAGGATGGCTGCATACAGGCGACATCGCATACGCTGACCGCGAAGGCCATTTTTTTATCGTTGACCGTTTGAAAGAGCTGATCAAGTACAAAGGTTTTCAGGTTGCGCCCGCCGAGTTGGAAGCGTTGCTGCTCACTCATCCATGCGTTGCAGATGCCGCCGTCATTCCAAGCCCGGATGAAGAAGCGGGCGAAGTACCGAAGGCGTTCGTCGTCCTCAAATCGGAAGCCAGCGAAAAAGAGATCATGGACTTTATCGCCGAGCGCGTCGCGCCATTCAAAAAGCTTCGCTTCGTCGAGTTCGTCGAGCAGATTCCGAAATCAGCTTCCGGTAAAATCCTGCGGCGCGTTCTCAAGGAACGCGAGCGAGAAAGGGTGCGCTAAAAGATTATGTCAACCGAGATGATTCAAAAGGCCGTGGCCGATTATTTCGCCGCCACGCGAGCGATGGACACAAGCGCCTGGGTCGCCGCCTTCGCCGAAGACGGCACAAGCCATGAACCGGCATCTCCACCCGCCACAGGCCACGAGGCACTGCGACAGTTCTTCGAGGGTATCACGGGAGCGTTCAGCGAGGTCGGGCTGACGGAGGATAATGTTTTCATCTCAGGCAACGAGGCCGCCGTCAAATGGACTGGACGCGGGGTGGGCGTGAATGGCCGCGAGGTTGTATTCGAGGGCATTGATATTTTCGAGATTAACGAGGCGGGCAAGATTCAAAACGTGCGCGCCTACTGGAATCCGGCTGCACTGATGAGCCAGTTGCAATAAAAGAACATCTTGATTGGATCGCAGGCTTCGGCTGGAGATTGTCATGGAAAAAGTCATCGCGCGGTTGGATTCGACACATCGGAAGCTGATTGAAACGATCAAGCCGATTGATGACGAGCGTTTTAAGCGCCGTCCATCGCCGGACGAGTGGAGCATCGCGGAGATCGTTCATCATCTCTGCCTGGTCGAGCAGCGCGTCCTCAAGGGGCTTGAAGCTGAGCTATCAAACCCGCCCGTGCGCGTGCGCCTTCTTCAGCGATTGATGCCCGTCAGTTTACTTGTCGGTTCGCGCGTTGTTCGCGTCAAAGCCCCGAAGGGGCTTGAGCCTCTGAATCCGCCCTCCAAAGCGGAGGTTATCGCCAACTACGACAGCGCGCGCCGCAGTCTTAAGGAGTTTAGCGCGGCGCATGGACGAGAAGGCATGAAACAGCTCGCCATGAAGCATCCCTTCCTCGGCGTTTTCGACGGCGTGACGGCAATCGCCTTCGTCGGTCATCACGAGCGACGCCACATCAAGCAGATCAAAGAGACTCTTAAGAAGATCGGTAGTTAAAACCCCTTTCGGAACTTTTTGTGTTCAAGCAACGTGACGCGACCCTGTTTGGACAGCGCGCAGGCTCGGGGGAAGTTTTTTGCCTTCTATCCCTCACAGGCCGCCCTTTCGCTTGACGCTATTCTTCCGTCCAGACTATCTTCGTTTGCGTTCCGACGGCTTCCAGATTTTTCCCACGGGGTTTTTATTTAATGCCAACCACATTGATCGCTCCTACTGCTCCGGCTTGGACGATTCCCGGCTATCTGGAGACACGCGACGGCCACCTGACGATCAACGGCGTGGACGCTCTCTCTTTAGTTTCCGAGCATGACACGCCGCTCTTCGTCTTTTCCGAAGCGCGCATCCGCTCGAACATCGAACGTTTAAAGCGTGCCGGAGCGGCCATCGAGCGACCCGTCCGTTTCTTTTACGCCTCGAAGGCCAATTCCAATATGGCCGTGTTAAAGACGGTGCTCGATGCGGGGATTGATGCGGAGGTCAACAGCGGCGGCGAGCTATTCAAAGCCCTGCGCGTCGGCTTTCGACCCGAACAGATTATCTTTAACGGAACGAGTAAGACCCGCGACGAGATAGACATGGCCGTCGGCGCAGGCATCTATGCGATCAATGTTGATTCCATCTACGAGATCGAGCTTGTCGAGGAATCCGCGCGAAGGCTTGCAAAGCGCGCGCGCATCGCCCTGCGGCTCGTGCCTGAGATCGGCACGCGCTCTCATCTGGGTTTGCAGACGGCGCTTCTGACCTCTAAGTTCGGCATCTCCTCATCGGAAGTGCTCGAAGCATTCCGGCGCGCCCAACAATACTCCAAGCACATTCACGTCTGCGGCATACACATACACGTCGGCTCGCAGACGCCCGATGTCGAGCCCTTCGCCATCGCCTTCAAGACGATGTGGGAACACCTCGTCACTATCGAGCGCGAGACGGGCCACACGCTCGAACACATCAACCTCGGCGGCGGCATTCCCGTTAACTATCTCCGCGACCGCTCGCTGGCGGATCAGTTGCCGAAGCACGAGCGCGATATGCTCGGTGCCGAAGTTGAGCCCGCGGAAGTTCTCAGCGCCGCTCTGCGCGTGGCGCGTGAATCGGCGCTCGCCGCCGGTGCCGAGCACCTGCTTGAGCCCTTAACCATTTTGCTGGAGCCCGGTCGCAGTATCATCGCCGACGCGGGACTTGTGTTAACAACCGTGCGCAATATCAAGCGGCGACCGGAGACGGGCGATGTGTGGCTCCTGACCGATGCCGGATACAACCTGCTGCTCTCGATGAATAATTACAAGTGGTATTACCATCTCGTTTCTGCCACGCGAGCCGATGTGCCCGCAGAAACCGAGTACAAAGTCGCCGGGCCGCTATGCGATTCCGGCGATGTCTATTTCGACATCGAGCGGGGCGGGCGACTGCCCGATTACAGAAGACTTCCGGCGGAGATAAAGCCGGGTGAAGTCCTTGCGCTTCTCAACAGCGGCGCGTACTCGCTCGCGCAGATGTTTCCCTACAATGGCCGACCGCTGCCGTCAGCCTTGATGGTCTGTACGGACGGCGGCACGCGTCTCATTCGCCGCCGCGATACTTATGATGATCTGATCGCGCAGGACATCTGGTAGGCTGTAACTTTCTCTGGCCCTTATCTATTCCAGAACAATTATTCGATGAGCAAATCACCACTTGCACCCGGCAACATCACGCTTATTCGCGGTCTGACTCTGATCGCCGCTGTCTCCATTGTGATCGGCAATGTGATCGGTACTGGCGTCTTTCTGAAGACGCGTGTGATGACGTGCAACGTGGAGACGCCCGGCATGGTTGTGCTCGTCTGGGTGGTCGCAGGGCTGCTCAGTCTGGCGGGTGCGCTCACGTATGCGGAACTGGCGGCGATGATGCCGCGTGCCGGTGGCGAGTACGTTTTTATGCGCGAGGCTTACGGGCCGGGGCCTGCGTTTCTCTACGGCTGGATGCAGGTATTTATCGCCAAGACGGGCTCGCAGGCATCCTTAGCCATCGCCTTTGCGATCTTTCTCAACATTCTGACGGGCGGCGCGCTCGACCACAACTTTTTCACTTTAAGGCCGGGAGGCTTTGAAATCCCCTTCGGGCTTATGCAGGTGGTGGCGCTCTCAGCTATTACTGTTGTGACGCTGATAAACTGCGCGACCGTTTACGTGAGCGGGCAGTTGGCAGCCGTGTTGACCGGAGTCAAGATCGCGTTGGTGCTGGGCGTCGGCCTCGGAGCTTTTTTCTTCGCGCGCGGCGGAGACTGGGCACACTTTGCGATGGCGAACGCGGGCGGATTGTGCGAGGGCGTGAGCCCTGCGGCGCGCATCGGGATGGCCGGGTTCGGTGCGGCGATGCTCGGCGCGCTGTGGGGCTACGACGGGTGGAATAACCTGACGCTTGTGGCCGGAGAGGTCAAGAATCCGCAGCGCAATATCCCGCTCGGATTGATCGGCGGCATGTTCGTCATCATCACCCTCTACGTCTTCGTCAACATCGCCTACTTCTACGCGCTTTCGCCCACCGAGATCGCGAGTATTCCCAAGGCCTCATCGGTGGCGACCGAAGTGGCGAAATCATTTCTTGGGCCCATCGCCGTCAGCCTGATCGCGGCGGCGCTCCTGGCTTCAACGGTCGGAACCCTGCACACTTCTATTCTAACGGGCGCGCGCGTGCCCTACGCAATGTCGCGCGACCGCCTCTTCTTCCAGAACCTCGCGCGACTCTCTCCTCGCACGCATGTGCCCATCGGCGCGCTTATTCTTCAGGGCATCTGGGCCGCGTTGCTGACCCTCTCCGGCTCGTTCGATACTTTGACGGATTACGTGATCTTCGGCTCGTGGATTTTCTACGGCTTGGTGACGGCCTCTGTCTTTATCTTTCGCAGGCGTTTGCCAGACGCCGAGCGCCCTTATCGCGCCTGGGGTTATCCAGTAGTGCCGGTGCTTTTCCTGCTTGTAACAGCGTGGCTTCTGATCAACACTCTCTGGGCGACGCCCCGGCAGGCGCTCGTCGGAATCGGCTTGATCGCCCTCGGCCTTCCAGTTTACTGGTACTGGTCAAGACATAATCGTCTCAACTACCAGGAACCGCCGATGCCTGATGAGGACTAAATCCGAACCTCTTAGCAGGAGATGCAACGGGGCTCTGCGGGCACAGGAAACTTAGATTGACAATTCCGCTCCCCGGCAAATTCTTTACACGCGACTCTGGCCGTTCCTTACAACGTGAATTCAACTTGTAAGTGCAACTTTGAACTTGATGGTTAGAGGGTAAGCTGCGGTAGCATCCGTGCTGCTTTAACCGCCAAGTCAAAGGAAGCACGAATGAAACGCTACCATC
>JBKKAL010000013.1:0-9355 GCA_046714695.1 Pyrinomonadaceae bacterium | reverse complement strand
TTGTGCGCGAGTCTTCCGGCCTCGAACAAAACCATCAAGTCCGTCCCACCAGCGAAGGGTTTCCAGACGCCCGGCTCGTCCGCCAAAACCTCAAGCGCATGACCGAGGTCACGTGGGGTCTTAAACTCATACTCTGGAACGTAAGCTCTCATAAAGAACGGATGTTAGATGATGGATGTCAGATGTCAGTGGAATGCTTTGACCAGCATCTGGCATCTGACATCCATCATCTTTTTTTACATAGTGTACTTGCGTCCGGCGTTGACCTTTTTCAAATAGGCCATCAGCGGAGAAAAATATCTAACCATCGCTTTGGCGCTCAAATCTTCTCCGGTCTTCTCTTTGAGCACCATGCGCCATTCGCGCGAGCTGCCGGGACGCATGATCTCGCGCAGAAACGCGCCGACCTCTGGCCGCCCGTAATAGTTGGTCGCGTGCGGGTCTTGCTTCAGAATTTTTGTGGAGATGTGATCGTGTAGCTGAAAGAGCAACACGTTGGCGAGCGCATAGTCATAGTATTGCGCTGGATCGTCGTTGATGTGCGTCTTGGTGCAGGCATCGCAGTACTCCTCGCCGCGCGGCGTGGGCGGCGCGATTCCCTGGTAGCGTGCGGCCAGTTCCCACCAGAGACGGTTGTACTGATCCCTGGAAAGATTTTTGTCGTAAAGCTCATACTCGAAACGCGGCATCGTCTGGGTCGCAAACGGAGTATAGGCGACGAAGTTCAAAGCCTCCTTCAAGAGCACCTGTACCTCGTCCGGTTTGGCGTCACGAGGTACTAAGCCCTTTGCTTCGAGAAATGGCCGCTGCATCGCGGCCAGACCCATCAGGCTGCCCATCGCTTCATGATAGGCGCGATTGGCCCCCTGTCTGAGCAGCGGCGGAACATCCTTGTTGGTGTAGGCGACGTAGTAGTAGATGTGGCCTAGCTCGTGATGCGAAGTTTCATACCATTTGGCCGTCGGCTCGACGCTCATCAAGGAGCGAAGGTCGTTTTCCAGATTCATGTGCCACGCGCTCGCGTGGTTGTTCTTTTTGTAGGGCGAGCCCGAAGCAAGCGGATAAAGTGAAGACTGATCCCAGAAACTTTGCGGAAGACGCGGGAAGCCTAAGCTCACGTAAAATTCTTCGCCCTGTTTGACGACCCACTCCGCCGTCTTGTCCTTGAGCGCAGCATCAACGTCGAGCCCTTTGACAGAGACAATCGCGCTCCAGTCCTGTCCCCAGCGGTTGGGCAGCCAGTGGGCGGGAATCAGGTCGGGCACGGGCTGGTTGTATCGCCTAGCGAGTTCATATCGCGCATAGGTGTGCAGTTCTCTGTAGAGAGGCCGCAAGTCTTTGTTGATGTTATCCATCAGCTTCATCATCTGTTTGGAGGTCATTCCGTATTCAGAGACCTGATAGCTGTTGTATGACTTGTAGCCGAGAGGCTGGACAACCCGGTTACGCAGTCTTTGCAGATTGGCGAGACCGGGCTTCAAGACTTTTCCCACCTCTTTCGACGCGAGCCAGGCCTTGCGCCGCTCTTCCGTATTGTTGGAGGTGCGAAGGATTTCATCAATTTGATTCGGTGTTACCGCTTTCCCATCTATCTTGAACTCGAATCCGTAAAGCTTTTCGGTCTGCGCGGTCTCGGCGGCGATTCGCTCCCTTACAAGGTCTTTCAATGTTTCAGGACTTTCAGCAGCCATGTAGAGAATACGTTCTAGCTGCTTGACCTGTAGCGGCGTCAGTTGATTTTTCTGCTTAAGGAACATGGTCGCCGCTTCGATATTGGCGCGGCTGCCCGTAAAGGCCGTCAACTTTTCCTGTGCCGCGTTGGTCGCTTTGGCGTTGGTCTCGTCGCCTTCGACGATCTGTGTATTGGATTTCCACTCGGCCAGCACCACCGTATAGCGCAGCGTCATCCACTGGGCCGTGTACTCGTCAATAAACTTCTGCGCATCGGCGCTCGTCCCCGCAGGCTTTAAACTCTGCTGGCCGCTCGTCGGTGCGGTTGTACTTAAAACGAGGACAACAAGCATCAGAATCATTGCGCGCTTCAGATAAGATAATCCTCTTTTCATAATCATGACTCCCTTGATGTTTTTAACCCCTGTTCATATTTTGAGAGACAATCTAAAACCGTTTTTCTTCAAACTTTGATTCCGGTGCTCTGGCAAGCCCTGACGACCGACTCGAAAATCTTTATGTAGCCCGTACAGCGGCACAGATTGCCTGCGAGCCCGGCTCGTATCTGCTGCTCGTCGGGGTGCGGCGTTCTTTCGAGCAGATTGATGGCGGCAATCACCATGCCCGGCGTGCAGATTCCGCATTGCGCTCCGCCGCAGGCGATAAAGGCTTCCTGCACGGCGTGCAACTGTTCTTCATCAGCGATCCCTTCAATGGTCTGAATCTCTGTCCCCTCGGCTTGAAGGGCCGGAACGAGACAACTGTTCACCACCTGGCCGTTAATGATGACGGAACAGGCGCCGCACTCGCCTTCACCGCATCCCTCTTTCGTCCCGGTAAGGCGCAACTCCTCGCGCAGCACGTCCAGAAGGCGCGCCATCGGATAGACATCGAGCATCTGCCGAAGGCCGTTGACCGTGCAGGTCACACTTATTTTCCCATCCGTCCTTGAAACCTCAGACACTTTCGACTCCCATCGCCTCGATCATCGCTTCGGGCATCAACGGGACATAATGAAAACTGATGCCGGTCGCGTGCTCTATGGCATTCAGGATCGCGGGGGCCGGGCCGTCCATCGGCAGCTCGCCAATGCCCTTCGCTCCGGCAGGCCCATAAGCGTAGGGCATCTCTTCGAAGAAGACGCGGATCGGCGGTATGTCGGCGGCGGTCGGGATGATGTAGTTGGTCATCTGATTATTTTGCATACGGCCTTCACGCCAGACAACATTTTCAAAAAGCGTGTAGCCTATGCCCTGTGCCACTCCGCCCTCGATCTGGCCTGCTGCCAGGATAGGGTGAATGACCTTTCCCACCTCCTGCAAAGCGACGAAATCAACAACATGCGCCTCATATGTCAAAGTATCAACGCTCACTTCGGCGACATAGACGGCCCAGGCGTAAGCGCCGTAAGCGTCTCCCTGATATTTCTCGTCGTCCCAGTTGATATCGGGCGGCTGCTTGTACTGGCTGGAGTACCGAAGCGCGCCATGTTTTTCGATGTAACGCAGGCACGCCTCTTGAAACTCTACGGAATCATAAGGCTCTTTCAGAAAGCCGCCGCTCGTGAGCATCTGCTTCAATCCGAGGACGGCCTCTTCGACAAGTTTGCCGACGATCATGCAGGTACGCGAGGCGACGGTCGGGCCGCTGTTAGGCACCAGTCCCGTGTCAGGTCTGGCGACTTCGATCAACTCATAATCTATCTTTAAAGCTTGGGCGGCGATCTGCCCGAAGATAGTGTTTGTGCCCTGGCCTATCTCCGTGCTGGCGGCAAGGATACGCACGCGTCCCTCTTTGGTCGCTTCCGCGCCGACCACGGATTGAAGATATTTCTCGCCGGAGCCGGTAAAGCCCGCGCCATGCATAAAAGAAGCGAAGCCTATGCCCTTCTTCACACGACTTCCTTTATTCCGGGCCGCGAACGTTTCGCGCTTGGACTCGTAGTCCGTCAGCTCGAAGGCACGCGACATCAACCGGTTCATGTCAACTTTTTCATGTATGACCTGCCCGGTGGCCGTCGTCTGCCCTTCGAGTATAAAGTTGCGGCGACGAAACTCTTCCGGAGTGAGGCCAACCGCCTCGGCCACTTTGTTCATGTGGCGCTCAAGGGCAAAGATGCTTTGCGGCGCGCCGAAGCCGCGAAACGCTCCGTGCGGCGGCGTGTTTGTCGCCACCGCGCGGCTACGTATGCGCACGTTCGGGCAAAAGTAAGGCCCGGCGGCGTGAATCGTTCCGCGCGACAGCACGACCGACGAAAGCGTCGCGTAAGCGCCGCCGTCAACGACGAAATCTATCTCCATGCCGAGCAATTTTCCGTCCTTCGAGACGGCTGTTCGGTGACGTGTGCGCGAGGGATGACGTTTCGTGGTCGCAATCATGTCCTCGGCGCGATCATAAACGATCTTGACGGGCCGTCCCGCTTTCCATGCGAGCAGCGCGGCATGGCCCGCGATCATGGACGGATATTCCTCTTTGCCGCCGAAGCCCCCGCCCGTCTCCGTCTGAATGACGCGAATCTTTTCCTCCGGCAGATTAAAGAGCTTGATCAAAGCTTTGTGCACGTAGTATGGGCATTGCATGGAGCCCCAGACCGTCACCCCGTCTTCAGAACTCGCGATAGCGATGATGCCGTTGTTCTCTATATAGAGCTGTTCCTGCGCGCCCGTCCTGTACTCGCCCTCGATAATAAGGTCAGCGCCCTCCCACACCTCATCCACATTGCCTTTATCAACGAGAAAGGTTTTGAAAACGTTGTCCTCTCCCCAGATAAGCTCTTTCCTGGCAAGTGAATCTTCGATGGAGAAGACGGGATTGGAATCTTCCGTCTCAATGCTCACGCCTCTGCGCGCTCTTTCTAATAGATACTTGTCCTCGTGCGCGAGCAGGAGAACGGGCTCTTCCGCGTGATTGACGTACTCGCCCGCAAGATAAGGCTGGTCGTTCAAGATCAATGCCACGTAGTTGTCGCCGGGAATATCTTTCGCCTCGACGATGATAAATTCGTCCCAAGGAATGGCGTCATCGAACTTGATTTGACGTATGCGCCCGCGCGCTATCGGGCTTCGCACAGTCGTGCCGTAGAGCATTTCAGGAAAGGACAGGTCATCCACGTAGCGTGACCGGCCAGTTACTTTGTCGCGTCCTTCCTTGCGCGGAACAGGACGCCCGACAAATTGATTTGACATGATGTTGGCTCTTCAACCTGCGCGCGCTTTCCAAATCGCCCGCAGATGTTGTAAGTCACAAGATTGCAAACGCGCAGGGGCGTGCAAGGGTCTTGTATTCCTGCTTTCTTTGTCCTCCTACTTTACACCGTCCAGACGCATTTATGAAAATTTTCCGTGCTCTAAGAGAAGCAGGCCGACGGCAGAGAGCGCCAGCGCGTACATCACCGGATGAAGCTCTCTCTGGCCGCCCGGCCATCAGGAAAAGCGCGACGTGCGTGACAAAGCCCCACAGTATGCCCTGTGTAATCGAGAAGGTCAGCGGAATAAGAATGATCGTCAGGAATGCGGGGAGCGCTTCCTCTATGCGCTTAAACTCGATCTCGGCCACGCTGCGAAACATGGAAGCGCCGATCAATATCAACACACCGGCGGTCGCGTAGGGCGGATGATAATATATCATCGGGTGTTATGCTGCTCACATTCACTAATGATAACTTTTCAAATCCTCTTTTCGTATCACAAGAACGATGCGTTTAGAGTCTCGTAAGCTACAGCAAAGGTTTTAGTAAAAGCATCAGGTTATGATTAGTCTCCGCTCACGCCTGTTCGCCGCAATAATTATGGCTATTGTCGCGCAGTGTTGTCTGTTTAGCGATACGGCCCTGGCGCACGAAGGTTGGGGCATCGTCGTTGACCGGCAAGGGCAAATCTATTTCAGCGATATTCCCACTAATTCTATCTGGAGAATCACACGCGAAGGGAATCTGGAGACGGTTATACGCCAGCACTCGCACGCGCTTGTTTTGGGCGAAGATGGCAGCATCTACGGCACACAAGAGCATCACGCGGCGGCCACCGGCAGCGTTTGGCGTATCGCGCCCGATGGCAAATTCTCGAATGTCTTTACTCCGGCCACTGATTTTCCACTCAACCTGCATCCGTTCATTATTGACCGCGACCGCAACGTTTACTCGGCAAACTCTATAAGTTTTCCACATCAAAGCGACAAAGTAATGCTTATGAAGAGCACGCCCGACGGAGTTGTCACAATCCTTGCCGGTAGCACTCGTGGTTACAGGGACGGGCGAGGACGCGAAGCGCAATTTTCAGGTCTCGATGGCATGGCCTGGGCAGCCGATGGCTCGTTGTATGTCACAGACGGCGTTTACGTGCGTCGTGTAACAATGGATGGAGTCGTCGAGACGCTTGGTAAAGGAGCATTGACAAGCCCAAGCTGGGGCGAGGATTTAATGGGTTTAGCAGTGTCTCAAGGCGGAAGTGTATATGTGGCCGATTACAGCCAGCGGCGAGTGATTCAACTACTGCCGGACGGAAATACCCGAACCATTGTGGAAACCGGATTGATCTGGTCGCCAACGGGAATCACTATCGTCGGAGAAGATTTATATGTTTTAGAGCATCTTCGGATGCCGCTCGTTATTTTAGGCGATATAGGCATTGGAGCATATGCGCGTGTTCGTAAAGTTTCGCCTGATGGTAGGGTGATAACTATCGCTACGGTCTGGGGAAGAAATACACTGGCATTTGCTGTTACGTTGGCAACAATTAGCGCATTGTCTATTTTCGCTTGGCGACTCCTGCGGAGAAGAAAGACGCGCCGCTCTCGTCGCATAGGCGAAGCGTAACAACGCATTCAAGCTGAATGTAGATAACTCGCTCTTCATCCGTTAACTTGAATGCACTATACCTTAGCTTCTCCTCCGGTTAATCGGCGCGTTGGACAACTTCGAGCGGGAGAAGTGAGAAAGGGCTGGAACAGAAGATGGCGAAAGTCGTGCTGGAAATATTTTCCGATTACGTGTGACCGTTCTGTTGGCTGGCGGAGCCAGCCGTGCATGAGCTTGTAAGTGAAGATGCTCAGGTAGAGGTCGTCTGGCGTGCCTTCGAGCTACGGCCGGAGCCTGTGCCGTCGCTTGATCCTGAAGGCGAATACCTGCAACGTGCCTGGCGCGACTCAGTCTATCCGATGTCTGAGAGATTGGGTGTGAAGATGAAGCTGCCTCCTTTGCAGCCGCGCTCGCGACGCGCTCATGAGGCTGCTCAGTGGGCTCGCACCGTGGGCCGCTTCGATCAATACAACGCGGCGATATTTCGCGCATTCTTCGAACGGGGCGAAGACATCCATGATGTGGAGGTGCTGGTTAAGCTCGCCCAGGAGCTAAAACTGGATGGAGGGTTGTTGCGCGCGGCGCTTGAAGGACACGAGTACGAGAATAGCGTTCTGGAGGATGAGCGCGAGGCGGAGATGTTAGGCGTGAGTGGAGTTCCGGCCTTTGTCGCTGATCGCAGAGCCGCACTCAGCGGCGTCCAGCCCGTCGAGAACCTGCGGAGAATGGTCGAACATGTACGAACCACAAATCGAATGGAAGAGTAAAGAATAAGGGATTTGGCCTGGCCGTTTAAAATGGCTGCGCTTTCGCCAGGCGCAATAAAATCTGGAGGTCTAGGGTGAGAAGGTTAAAGATGCGATCTTTAGGAATCTGTTTGTTGCTGTTATCGGCTGCGACAATTTCGTTCGCTCAGGAAGAGAACAAAATCCTCGTGTGCAAAAATGAGGCGTTTGCCGCACTCAAGCCTCTGCCGAAATTAAAATACCAGTGCAAGCCCGGTGAAATGAATGACTATGATGAAGAGATATTAAAAGGGCCGGAAAGAATAATGGCGATCAAAGAGTACATGGGACGCTCGCATCATTCACCGATGATGATTGGTGGAAGTCGGGCGTTGATGAGCTGAATGTTTGCGCTTTTCACGGAAAGCCCGGCGTTCTAGACGCGGAGGAGAAAGGTAAATTTGAGAGCGGAGAATATCCGATTCAGCTTCTGGGCAATCATCAAATCAGACTGATACTCGCACCAGACCCCTGCTATCAAACAAGTTATAACGGCTCAAATGCGTTTCTTCTTTACAGAACCGCAGGAAAAGTTAAAATCACGGAAGCCCTCGACGGATATTTTTCAAGAGCCGATAATTCTGTTGCCATTGATTTCGCCGTCTGGAATTCGGAGCAGATCATTGAAATCTCAACCTCGACAGGAGGTCTGAGTCCGTACGTCACAAACTACTACTTTGTGATAGATGAGAGGTCTCGCAAAGCCGTACCGAAGAACCTTTTCAAAGAGGGCCGGCGACCGACAAATAAGATCACCTCGGCGATGATCATGAGTGCCGGGGAGGGCTCAACCTCAACTGATAACAATACCGAGATGAAAATCGTCAGCGGCAACAGGCTGGCAAGAACCTTTAATATCTACCGGGATGATCCCAACGGGAAAATAGACGATAACGGTCGCACGCTGAGAAGAGTCATCTACAGGTGGAATGGTCAATTCTATCTGAAAGTCAGATAAGTTTTACCGAGGTACTGCTCATTGTAGTGAAGGCAGTGCCTTCTTGCTTCCGATCAATAAAGATCGTTTTGAGATTAAAGATCGGCTGCCCCCCAAAGGATTCGGGTGTGGGACGCTTACCGGATTTTCCAATACGAGGAATGAACCATGACACGCACTCTCTCTATCATTCGCATGAGCTTAACAATCGGTTGTCTTCTGACAATCCTCTCAGTGTCGCTTAACGCCCGCTCTCAAATCGCGCTCTCCTCTACGCCGCTTAATATCCAGAAAGCATTTCGCCCTTACGGCTACTTTTCGCTGGTGGGTAAGCACCCGAAGGGACTTGAGAACTTCGATACCATTCAATACTGGCGCAAAGATCAGGAGCAAAGCGGGCCTGATATTTCCGAGCGACTATCGGGCGTGACCGCCGACGAGGGCGTGCTTTATCGCTACAGTACCATCAACATTACTCGACGGAAGTTCATCTTTACCACAGTCAAAGTGAAGGGCATAAGCTACAAATTCTCAGGACGCTTTCTTAGAACAGACTTCGTCAATACCGAAATGGATTTTGACAAACCTGTAGTTGTCGGCATATTGAGTAAGTACAGGAACGGCGTGAAAGTGGCCGGGGCCAGTATCAAGCTCAGTTATTTCGCAGGCACTTGAAGAGGGGCGCGTCGGTACTTTCCGGGGCACGACTGCCCCGCCCCGGAGCTTTTAAAATTATCTATTGATACGTGATTTAGCGCCCTGTCGTTAGATGGCCTCGCCGGGTGGCGCGCCTCTGCGCCTGGGCGATTTGTACTCGGACTTACGCTTGAGCCCGAGCGCCTGCACCTCTTTCGAGTCCTTGCCGAACTGCGCGATGATCTGTTCTTTGACGCCGAGCATCAGATTATGAAACTCCCACTCTTTAGCGACCGCGTGAGTGCGCGCCGCCGCGGCTGCCATCGCCGCCTGTGCTTCCCTTTGACGTAAACCTTCCAATTCGGCATGCACGCCTCCGACCGCCTTAAGCGAATAAGCCGGGTTGATCGGAGTGTAATCCGTGATTGCCTGCAACGCCGCGAAACCATTTTCGTCGGCTTCAATTTTAACAGGAGGCAAACGCTTGCTCTGGTTTCTAGCCATGTGAGAAATCTCCCTGTGAGAAAAGAG
>JBKKAL010000012.1:0-6545 GCA_046714695.1 Pyrinomonadaceae bacterium | reverse complement strand
GGAGTAGTATGCCACCGGCGAAGGTAGCTCTCAGCCGCTTCATTCAATCTTTTTTGTGGAATAAGGAGTACATCACCGGCTGATTTCCATCCTCTCGCCCGGCTCGGAACCCTGGGCTATAGTCGTCTGCTAGCTTAACTCGCCCGTTACCAGCCCTATGGCTGCAATGCCCTGGTGCGTGGCTATAATAACGGGCGCTTTTTCCTCAATCTAGCCTAAAAAAAAATACCTGCGGGTGTTAATAATTCGAAGGGAGGGTCGTTATATTAGTGGAGATAATCTAAAGGAGTCTGAAAACAAGGTTATGAAGAAGCTCTCCGCAATCGCACTCCTGCTCGCGCTCTCGTTCGCCTTCGCCGCCACCTTCGCCGCGCAGGCGCTATGGGCAACCAACCTCGCGCTCTCGTTCGCCTTCGCAGCGCCCGACGCCAACGCCGGCGTCGCCATCGGCGCGGTCATCCCCGACTTCACGCTGCCCGACGCCGACGGCAAGGAGCACTCGCTCGCCTCGCTGAAGGGCTCGAAGGGCACCGTGCTCATCTTCGTCGCGACCAAGTGCCCGATCTCGAACGCCTACAACGCGCGCATGCAGAAGCTCGCGGAGGAGTACAAGGCCAAGGGCTTCAACGTCGTCGGCATCAACTCGAACTCGACCGAGCCGGCCGCCGAGGTCAAGTCGCACGCGGCCGAGAAAGGGCTCGCCTTCACCATCCTGAGGGACGCCGGTAACGCCCTCGCCGACCGCTTCGACGCGCAGGTCACGCCCGAGGCTTACCTGCTCGACGCCTCGGGCAAGCTCGTCTACCACGGCCGCATCGACAACTCGCGCTACGGCTACGTCATCACCTCGACCGAACTGCGCGCCGCCATCGAGGCGACGCTCGCCGGCAAGCCCGTCGGGAAGACCGAGGTCAAGGCGTTCGGGTGCTCCATCAAGCGCGGGTAAGAGAGGAAGGCTGTACGGGAATGACAAGGGGACTTCTGACGGCCGCGGCGCTCTGCGCGGCGCTCGCCTGCGCGGCCGGACTCGGGTCCGCGTGCGCCGGGCAGGGCACGGCGCCGAAGCAGGGCGCGGCGAAGCCCGCGGCCAAACCGCAGGGCGGCGCCGCGAAGCCGGAAGGCGGTGGCGTGAAGTCGGCGGCTGCCGCCCCGAAGGTGACCGAGATCAAGGAGGCAGATCTCAAGTCTCTCCTCAACGCGGGCACCGGCCGCGAGCGCCCGCTGCTCGTCAACTTCTGGGCGACATGGTGCGGGCCCTGCCGCGAGGAGTTCCCCGACCTCGTCGAGATTCGCGGGCAGTACGGCCCAGACACGCTCGACTTCGTCCTCGTCTCGCTCGACGACCCTTCGGACATCAGCAAGGCCGTGCCGGAGTTTCTGGCCGAGGCGCGGGCCACGGCCTTCCCCTCTTACCTTCTGAACGCCGACGACTCGGACGCCGCCATTAACCTTGTGGACCCGACCTGGAGCGGCGAGCTTCCCGCGACCTTCCTCTACGACCGCTCGGGCGCGCTCATCTTCAAACAAAGGGGGCACGTCAAGCCGGCGGAACTGCGCGACGCGCTCGACGAGGCGCTCAAAGAGAAGTAGCCGGCCTCGGCCGGCGCTTCTTCGTTAAAGTGCCCGTCGAAGAGAATGCCCCCGCACCTGTAACAGTCGTCCTGAACTGGACGGCGAACTTAAAGCGCTAACGTTATCTGGCGACGGACCTCGGCTAAAATCTCGTATTATCAAATGTGCGGAAGAATGGTACAGACCTAAGTTTTGCACAAAATAGCGACTACCTGCGCTCGCAAGCAGTTGATGCGAAGAGAGATTTATAGTGTTCCTCATTTTCAGGAGGAACGCCATGACACGCTCTCAACAGACGACTCAGCACTATACGCCGCACGCCACGCTGGCCGCCATCGGGGTTAAGATTCGTTCGCTCAAGCTCTTTGACACGATCAAGGAACACGTCTTCATCAAGCAGAAGACTATCCGGCACACGCCGGTCGAGAAGCTCAACGATGCCTTCATCGCCATCCTCGCCGGAGCGCACGGGCTGTGCGAGATCAACACGCGCCTACGAAGTGACGAGTCTTTGCAACGCGCCTTTGGTCGGAAGTCCTGCGCTGAACAGTCAGTCGTGCAGCAGACCTTGAACGCCTGCCCCACACGTAACGTCGCTGAGATGCAACAGGCGGTTGACCTCATCTTCCGCCACCGATAGTAAAGCGTATCGCCACAACTATCGGTGACGGTGGCAACTGCTCGATATTGATATGACCGGAATGCCATGCAGCAAAAAAGCCGAGTTATCGGCGAAGGGCTACTTCTCAACGAAGGGCATTCGCTACGGTCGCCAACTCGGTCGCGTCCTCGCCACGCATTATCAAGAGATCATCACGGATCGCTTGTACCCGGGCAATGTGCAACTCTCAAAGAGCTTGCGTCAGTTAGTCGCTCTGACCGAAGAAACACTTGAGCTGAACGACTATCGGCGCAGTCGCACGATCCTGCGCGTTGATGCCGGAGGTGGCTCACTTGATGAAGTAAACTGGCTTTTGGCAAGAGGTTATCAACTTCACGGGAAAGACATCTCAGCCAAGCGTGCGGAAGGCTGGGCCTACACCGTCAAGCAGTGGTACGACGACCCGCTGCATCCAGGTCGTCAAGTCGGCTGGGCTGAACCGGAGGCGACACCCGATTACGTCCGACCGGTCAAGCGACTGGTCATTCGCTGGCACAAGCGCAACGGTCAGACGAGCTATGGCATGTTGATCTCGACGCTCGCTGCGCGCGACGTACTTCAATTGCTCGGTCAGTCAACGAGTGATGCGCGCCACCCCGAGAAACTGTGTAGCGCCTACGCGCAACTCTATGATAAGCGCGGCGGCGCGGTGGAGATTGAGATCAAAGAAGATAAGCAAGGCTTCGGGATGGTCAAGCGACAAAAACGTAAAGCTGAAGCGCAAGACATGTTGGTGCTGCTTAATCAACTCGCGCACAACGTGCTGATGTGGGCGCGCAACTGGCTGACCGCATCTGCGCCGAAGTTGGCGCGCTTCGGTATCCTGCGCCTCGTTCGTGATCTGTTGAGTGTCAGCGGGATGATAGAATTAAATCAGAGGAACAGTTCGGTCAAACGAATCATAGTCAATCGAGCGGCACCGCTCGCCAGCGGTTTCTTCAACGCTTTACGGGCCTTACTGTTGCCGCAGCACGTAGTGATTATTTTGGACAAAATCTAGGACGGAATCTTTGTTATCGGACTCAAGAAGGATTTGCACATCAAATTTATTTTGACTCTCTTCTCCCAATCGTTATAATCCCACGCCATCTGCCGAAGTCTTCTCATTCACCCTATCTTGCTTGACCAGGCTTTTCAAAATGTTCAGTTCCTGAGCCTGATATGCCTTAGGCAGACACTCAACCTCGTGCATGGTCATCACTGTTAACCGTCTTTACACTTTGCGTGGATTATCTTTGCGGATGATCTGCCGGCGACAGGTTCAGCACTGCTCTCAACCGCGGATTGTGTGTCAAGCATGGACCCAAGAGTACGCAAACTCACCTCTCTCATGACTCGAAATATTCATCAGGTTTTTAACCTGACTGAGATCGCTTCCACCATGAACCTCTCAGCTTCCCGACTTCGGCATATCTTCAAAGCAGAGATTGGGCTTACTCCTCGACAGTATCTCAAAGCTCAAAGAATAGAGAGAGCCAGGCAGCTTTTAGAGACCACATATTTTAATGTTAAAGAGATCATGATCAGATCAGGTCTCAAAGATCAAAGCCACTTCGCCAGAAGTTTTAAGAACGTCCACGGCCTCTCCCCTGCTCAGTATAGAAAACAACACTTAGCCCGGCTCGCTTTGAAGGAAAGCGAGGAAGATAGCCAAATCGGCCTACTATCAGCCAAATTGGTCAATAAATAGCCAAATTGGCCATTCTTTTATTGTTGCTTTTCTATTTTAGAAAGCTTACTTTCCGTCCTTCGTGCCGTTCTCCGGAAGAGTTCCCCAACCCTCTCGGATTAAATCAACAACGAACACCCGCTCTCTAAGCCTCCTCTTTCTATAGGTCTGATTTACGGCCTGATTGCAGGGGTGTGTTCCAGGAAAAGATTTGCATGTCAAAAAGAAAGGCTCGGCAGCAACAGGTGGCTGCCGTCACGGCACTGGCCTCGCGAAAGAAGAGAAGAATAGCGGCAGTGATCGCTCTGCTGCTATGCCTCGGCCTGGCAGGTGGGATATTTGCGCAGTGGAGAGCAGCTCGCATTGTGGGGATGAATGCCCTGCTGGTATCACCTTCCCCGCCCCCTCCACCGCCTTCCAGTCCATCGAAAGAATACATCTACGCCGGGGGCCGCCTTTTGGCGACCGAAGAGCCTACAACCTCAGCGGGCCAGCAAAGAACCAACTTCGCTCTGGCTGCCAATGGTGGTGTGGCAACCGCCTCCTCTCTTTATAGCGATTATCCGGGTAATAGCGGGAATTATCCGGCCAGCGCGGCCATCAATGGCGACACTAAAGGACTGAATCTCGGTACCAGCGCGGCCTGGGCTGACGGCACCCCTAATAGCTATTCAGACTGGTTAGAGGTCACCTTTAACGGCAGCAAGAGCATTGACGAGATTGACATCTTCTCAGTTCAAGATAATTACACGAATCCAGTCGAGCCGACCGACGCCATGACCTTTAACAGTTACGGCATCGTTAATTTCGATGTCCAGTACTGGAACGGGTCAAGTTGGGCCACCGTGCCCGGCGGGAGCGTGACCGGCAATAACAAGGTGTGGAGAAAGATCACTTTCTCATCGATTACCACCACCAAGATCAGAGTGCTGGTCAGCTATGCGCTTAATACCTGGAGCAGGATTGTAGAGATAGAAGCCTATGGAGCGGTTGCGCCGCCTCCTCCTCAAAGGATTAATTTCGCGGCCTCTGCTAACGGAGCGACAGCCACTGCCTCTTCGGTTTATGGCACCGGGTACGGCTCGGAGAATGCGATTAATGGCGAGAGAAAGGGACTCACCTGGGGCACTAACGGCGGATGGTCAGACGGCACGCCCTATACCTTCGGAGACTGGCTGCAAGTTGACTTCAACGGCACTAAGACCATAGACGAGATTGATATCTTCACTCTCCAGGATGATTACAACAATCCTTTAGAGCCGACCGAGACGACCACCTTCAATACCTACGGGCTTGTCAACTTTGAGGTGCAGTACTGGGATGGATCAGGTTGGGTGATGATTCCCGGCGGAAGCATCACCGGCAACAATAAGGTGTGGAGAAAGATTACCTTCAGCGATATTACGACCAGCAAGATTAGAGTGGTCGGCAATTACTCAAATACCTACTACAGCCGGGTCACGGAAATAGAAGCTTACGGAAATATCCCTCCGCCGACACCGATTAATGTGGCCCTGGCAAGTCAGGGAGCGACAGCCACAGCCTCATCCCTCTATAGCTCAATCTATGGAGCCGGTTATTACCCGGCGAGCGCAGCTATCAATGGAGATCGCAAGGGAGTAAACGCCGGTTACGACGGCCTCTGGGTAGACGGCACCAGTAACAGCTTCCCGGACTGGCTACAGGTTGATTTCAGCGGCAGTAAGATCATCAGCGAAATTGATCTCTTTGCCTTACAGGACGATTATCTCTCTCCGGTTGAGCCGACCCAGACGATGACCTCTTCCAGTTATGGATTGATAGATTTCGAGTTGCAGTACTGGAACGGTTCAAGCTGGGTAGCCATACCGGGTGGAACTATGACGGGCAACAACAAGATATGGAGAAAGTTTACGTTTTCGCCGATCACAACAACGAAGATCAGAGTATGGATCACGAACGCTCCCAACAATTGGAGTCGAGTGGTTGAGGTTGAAGCCTGGGGCAATTAAGGCGCTCTCAGTACTTCGACAGGTAGTGCACTGGATACACCGGAACGGTGAAAGGAAGTTTGATTCATCTTTCATGTTACACAGTTGTGGGCGAGGAGTCGAATTGAATGTCGAAGAGAAAAGCTCATCAAAAGAGGAAATCTGTACCTCACCAGCCGCCGCGCCTAACAAAGCCTATCGTCGGCCTTGCCCTGGTGCTGGGCCTGTTAGTTGCCGGTGGCGTGATGGCGCAATGGGGATCACTTGGCAACACAACCCGTATGCGACCGATGGTGCTGGCACAGGCGCAACCCTCGCCAACTCTCTCCAAAGAGTACATCTACGCCGGCGGTCGGCTCCTTGCCACTGAAGAGCCGACCGCAGCGACATCTTCAACCGGTGTTGAGAACGTTATCTGGACCAATGTCGTCGGGGCTACAGCCTCAGGCAACAATCTCACCAAGAACTCCAACGTCCCCACTGACTGGGGTAACTCCGGCGCCGTCTCCGTTCAGACGATTGCCTCCGGTGACGGCTATATGGAGTTCAAAGCAATCGACGCTAACACTCACCGGATGTGTGGTCTAAGCAACGGTGATTCTACTCAGAGTTGGAACGATATTGACTTCGCTATCTATCTCCAGGGCGACGGCAGCCTGACGATCTACGAAGC
>JBKKAL010000011.1:0-26995 GCA_046714695.1 Pyrinomonadaceae bacterium | reverse complement strand
ATAGTATTCGGGAGCAAAGCCCGCTCTCTCGACCCGCTCGCGTGCCGCCGCAAGAAAGTCCTTGCGCTCGGCCTCAGGCTTGTCCAGATCAATCGCTTTGAAGAGGCGACGACCGATAAAGCGTTGGCTGAGGTCGCGCAAGGTTGCGTCCTCCGCGCGCTGCCATTGCTTGATATGAAAGATCACATCGGAATCATCCATCTCAAGGTGTTCTTCCAAGGTGAGCTGTTGACGGCGCAGCACTTTCTCGAAGGCCGTGCCGGGCGCGCACCAGACCTCTTCGCCTGCTTCTAGCAGCGCGAGTGCCCGGCGCAAAGCAGAGCGCAGCACGGCCTCTGCCGAGCGCAGCGTGCGATGAAAATAGACCTGGCGGAACATGTAATATCGCGCCTGCAAGTATTCTTCGACCGCGTGCAGTCCGCGAGCAGCGACATAGATGCGGTCTCCACTTTCGTCAATCTGGAGCGCGTTGATAATCCATTCCAGATCGTAGATGCCGTATTTCGCCCCCGTCATCAGAGAATCGCGCAGCAGATAGTCCATGCGATCAACATCTAGTTGCGAGGAGACGAGTTGGGCGAGCGCGGCGGGCTGGAATCTTCCCTCGATGATGCTCGCCACGCGCTCCGGTAATCCTTCTGAATAGGTGCGCAACACCTGACCTATCTCCGTCTCTTCGCTCAAGACGGCGCGCACCGTCCACGCCTCATGATGAAAGCTTAAGACCTTCTCCATCACATGCGAGAACGATCCGTGCCCGACATCATGCAGCAGAGCAGCCGCTCGCGCAGCCGCGCGATCCTCCGGCGTGATTCGAAAGTTTTCGCCAAGCCGGTCAAGCACTCTCGTCATCAGGTGGAGCACGCCGAGCGAGTGTGTGAAGCGCGAATGCTCTGCGCCCTGATATGTGTAGAGCGCGAGACCCAATTGCTTGATCCGGCGCAGGCGCTGGAATTCGCGCGCGTCAATGAGACGCACCATTAAACGACCCTCATCCGTATCGGTGCGCAGGCGAATAATATTGTGAACCGGATCGCGGTAGATGCGTTCAGACATGCGCTCTCGTTAACCTTTATCGCTAATCTTTGTTTCGCGCCCCTGCATTCTATCACTCATATATGGCTCGTGACGGAGTAAAAGAGAATTAACGTCAAAGGCGGAGACAAATCCTCGGCTTGTATTTTTTAGAACTGGCAAGCAGCACTTCCTGGCTCGTGAAGAAAAAGAGGGCGCTAGACCGAGAAGTCCAGCGCCCTGTAAAAGCCCGTGTCGCCCGCGTCACCTCAGAAGGTGAAGCGTGCGCCAAGCTGAACGGTTAATGGACGACCCACAGGTGGGCCAAAGCCCGGGCCGTAGAGAGAGAACGGCTGCGAGAAGGTGCCTGCAGCCGTGGCAGGGCTGAGGCCGAAGCGATTGGCAAAGGACAGGTTTTCGACGTTGAACAGATTGTAGAAGTCCGCGTACGCGCTGAGCCTGTATCTTTCGCCGAAGCGGAAGTTCTTACCTACGCGCAGATCCACATTGAAGAAACGACCGCTGCGTTCCTCGATAGTTCCATCGCTTCTGACGATAAATCCTGAGCGCTGGCTGTTGACGGGAGACTGTACGCAGCCCCTCGGATTCAGTGCTCTCACCCTGTCCGACACGGATGGCAGTCCGACGCCGGTTTGGGTAACGGATTGCAGCACAGCCAGAGGACTCACGCCCGCGCAGAGGCGATCAATCGTGCCGAGGCCATCGCCGTCTATATCCACGCCGGTCGTCGGCGAATAGGGACGGGCACTGGAAAGCTGTAAGATCGGCGCAATCTGAAAGTCCCAGGGCAACTCGAAGACGCCGCTCATCACCAGACGATGACGTTCGTCAAAGCGCGTGGGGCCGAACTCTTCCGGCCTGAACTGATTTTGAGGAGCGATTGCAATACCGTTGCCCGTGTAAGAAGCCACAGGCTGCCCGCCCCATGACCTTGAATTCGACAGGACGTAACTGGCCGAGAAGAGCATCCCGCGTTTGCGCATCTTTAATGTCGTCGTCCAACTATCGAAGAGCGAGCGGTTGGTCGTGCCGATCATGTTGATCTGTTCGAGGCGGTTGGCCGGAAGCCCCGCGTTGACAAACGACAGATCAAGCAGACGGCTATTGACACCGCGCACACATTGTGGCGAGGCCGGGTTCGAGCCGGGATAGAGCGCATTACAGATGTTTTCGATACGTGGATTGATGACCTGCACACGCGGCTCATGAATGCCAAGCGTGTGCACGTAATCACTGGAGATCGTGTAATCCTTGCCGAGTGTTGTCTCGAAACCAAGCGAGAACTTCTGGATGTATGGCTCGGAGGCGTCAGGATCCGTGATGCGCCCGAATCCGCCAACCGCCAAGTTGCTGATATTAAATCCGGCTGGCGGGGCGGGAAGCGGGTCAATTCCGAAGCGGAAGCTTGAAAGCTGCCCGACACCGACAGCCGTGTTGGTCAGATTCAAGACGGTCTGGTAAATCTCCGGGTCAGCTTGAGATTTGCCGAAGAGCGTAAGATTCTGGAAAAGCTGATCGTAGAATATACCGTAACCGCCACGGATGACTGTGCGGCCCGCGCCCGTCGGGTCCCATGCGAAACCAATGCGCGGTTGAAACTCCGTCCAACTCGGAGTCGAACGGCTTAGCTTTTGTGGGTCTGCCGTAATGGCCTGAGCCAGCGGGTGATTGAGCTGCTGTAGAAGCAGGATCGTACGATTGTTGGTTTGATCGGGCAGGTTTCCGATATTGGCATCCCAACGCAACCCCACGTTGAGAGTCAGGCGGGGCGTGATCCTGTAGTCATCCTGAACATAGAAAGCGAGCTGGTGTATAGTCTGATCGTGGCTGGCTTCACCGGCGGCGAACTGTATATTCTGCACCGCGCCCGGCGTGGCGAATCCCAGCGGATACAGGGCCGTGTTGGTTGCGTTGGTGGATGGAGAATCAAAGAAGTTGACGGTGTAGCCTCTGGCGCCGAAGAAGAAGAAGCCGCCGAGCTTCGTGTGGATATAGTTGACGCCGAATTTCAAGCTGTGCTTGTCAAGCTGTAGCGAGAAATCATCGCGAAACTGGAACTTGCGCTCTTCGGTCGCCTGCGGCACGTTCACGTTAGCGCCGATCTCTATGCCTCCGGGGAAAGTGATGCGCGGTGATTCGGTGACACCGAGAATCGAATTTTTGAAGTCCTGGAAGTGGAACGTGAACTGATTAAGTTTCGTCGGGCTGATCGTAAAATTGTGGCTGATGACTAAACTGTTCAACTTGTTGTCAGTTGTGTTACCGCCGGTCAGATCAGTCGTCGCGGGATTAGCCACCTGATCGTTTGGAGAATTGTTTTTCTGATAAGCGAAGCGATAAAACATGGATTGCCTGCTTGTCAGATTATGGTCAATCTTGGCTGTGAGCAGCGTATCGTCATACGGCGAGGAGATCTCTGTGACGGGTTGAGAACCCGGGATGAAAGGTATCTGCACTATGGCGTTCTGGCTCACACCGATGTTTTGTCGCTCGCGGAAACGCTCCAGCGCAAAGAAGAAGAAGAGCTTGTCCCGAACGATTGGGCCACCTATTGATCCTCCGATCTCCTGGCGGCTGAACGGAGGCTTCTGAAAAGCGGGATTGGCGACTAATCTCTGCTTCTCAAAGAAATCAAGCTTACGCAGCGCCTCGTCACGGAAGTTGGCGAAGAAAGAGCCGTGCAGTTCGTTCGTGCCTGATTTTGTGATGACGTTAACCACCCCACCGACCGCACGGCCGCTCTCTGCCGTCCAGCGGTGTTGCAGAACCTGAAACTCCTGAATGGATTCATAAGAAAAGTTCTGGAGCAGGCTGCCGACAACATTATCCTTGTTATCGCCGCCGTCAACGTTGACATCAACCCCCCGCCCGTCGCCTCCATTGAAGGCCACATTCCCGACGCGAGTCTTAGTCGGATCGAAATTCCCCACCGGGCGAGCTTCCGGCATGATGACCGATAGTGCGGCGAAGGTGCGGTTCAGGAGCGGCAGGTTCTCGACTTCGATTGGAGTCACCACGCCGCCGAGATCCGATCTGGTCGTCTCGACCAGCACTGAATCGCTTGAGATCTCGACCGTTTCTGAAATTTCACCGGGCTTAAGCTCGACGTTGACCGTTTGCTTGCTGCCGATGTTGACCTGAAGCTCTTTGAGCAATGCTTTGCTGAAGCTGCTCGCCTCGACCGTCACATCGTAGTCTCCGGGCGGCAACTGTGTAACGGTGTATTCGCCCGCATCGTTGGTCGTCGCGGTGCGGGTTTGTCCAGTGCCTTTGTGAATTACTGTGACGGTGGCATTGGGAACAACATTTCCGAGCGCATCGGTGACGCGGCCCGTGATGTCGCCGGTCGTCTGCTGCGCAAAGGCGGCGCTCGCCAGTAAAATAGATAAACCTAGAGCCACTGTAAAGTGGAAGAAAGCTCGATAGTAGCGGGTCATTACTACCTCCTATATTTTTAAGAAGCTAAGGGTGCGGAAGATCTATTAAGGAATACCGATAAATTTCAAGCAACTGATATTCCATAGTGGTTGACCTTGTCAAGGGTTAAAATTTACGCCAAAATGGCCTTTGCCCTTTAGATGTGCAAGCTAGAAGACTCCTGGGGAATCCAAAACAGTGAATTCTGTTCAGGTTTTTGGATAATCCGGGGCCTGCTCGCGAGTATTCGCTGATAAATTCCAACTCACCGATATGGCTTCCTCTATATATCCATCCGTCACGAGCAGAAGCTCGAAATCTAGAACCTGATTAACCAGACACTCACCGGTGAATCTCTCTGTTTGCCTCATAAAGCAAGGGTCTCCCGGAGGTATGGCTATAATCGGGGCGACACCTCTTCGGCTCTCTTGCGGCCAAACAGCCGATTTACAGGGCAGGCCACCCCGCCCGCTCCGACCTAAGCTCAACGTCACGGCAGAACGCCCAGCCAAACCCCCTGCTTCCTGATTTATGGATTGATCACCATTTTTTTGGATTTTGGAATGATGGGAATACTAAAGCGGTTGATAGTTAAGTGCCTGAAAAAACGGAGATTAGCTAGGTTTTCGAAAATGGTATCTGTATTTTCAAAAATGGTACAAAAGTTGCAACTGTACGAAGATGTAAGAAATAAAGCAATTTCTCCGAAATCTTGTAAGAAAATTGACACAAACCCGCTGAGGCGCAAAGTCCCGAAGCTAATCGGACTATTACAAGATGAATTCCTCATTAAGAAGTGTTAAGGACAACAGAAAGGAAATCTCCAGCATGAAAATCTCCTTGTTACAACGCACGGCTGCGAATGGGCTCTTAAGGGCCACGACAGCCTTGTTTGTACTGGTCATGTGCTCGGCCCTGGCCTTTGGCCAGACTGAGACGGGCCAAATCTCCGGAATTGTGACTGACCAAAATGGCGCAGTCATCCCCGGCGCCACTGTCACTGTTAAATCCATAAACAGCGGAGCCACGCGCAATTCGACGGCCAGTGACGAGGGTAGTTACACGGTCACTAACTTGCAGCCAGGTCCCTACGAGGTAACGGCGCAAAGTGGAAGCTTCTCCCCTAGCACTACGCGCGTCGAGGTGACGACCGGTAGTAAAATAACTGCCGATGTTCAGCTCGGTGTGACGCTTCAGGGCGCGACCGTCAACGTCACGACTGAAGGTGGCGCGGAAGTTAATACCACGAACCAGGAATTGTCGGACGTGGTGACCGGAACTCAGCTTCGCGAGTTGCCGACACTAACGCGCAATCCCTACTCTCTCGTTCAGCTCTCCGGCAATGCGTCGTCCGACTCTGAAGGGTCTGGACGCGGCACCGGCTTCTCGCTGAACGGCCAGCGCTCGGCGAGCACCAACGTCCTGCTCGACGGTGGTGAGAACGTTGATACCTTTACCGCAACCGTAGGGCAGAGCATCCCCCTTGACGCGGTTCAGGAGTTTCGTGTCATCACGAGCAACTTCTCAGCCGAGTACGGGCGCGCTTCCGGCGGCGTCGTCAACGTGACGACCCGTCCCGGCACCAACGAATTTCATGGCACGCTCTATGAGTTCAACCGCGTGTCGCGTCTCGCTTCCAACGATTTTGAAAGCAACGCTAGAAATCAGCCGCGCAGCCAGTTCGTTCGCAACCAATTCGGCTATTCAATTGGCGGCCCGATCCTGAAGAACAAGCTGTTCTTCTTCAACAGCACGGAGTGGACTCGTGTTCGCAGCTCAGCAAATACGGCGGCCTTAGTTGCGACGCCGCAGTTGCTCAACGCTTCGGCCGCAACCACGCGGTCTTTCTTCGCAGGCCAATCGCTGGCTACTCCGATCAACGGACAGGTGTTCACCGTGGCTCAAGTAAGGGCTAACCTTTGCGGTGCGGGTTGTGTAAATCCGGATTTCTTCACGGGTGCCTTTTTCTCGTTGCCGGATGCTACTCCGGCCTTCGGTGAAGTGAGGTACACGGTGCCGGCGAATGCTGGTGCGGGTACTCCGCAGAACACCTATCAGACGGTCGTCCGTATTGACTACAACTATAGCGACAAGACACAGATCTATGGTCGCTACGCGCTGGAGAACCAGAAATTCCTGGAAGGCTCCAACGCTTCGAGCCCTTACACGGGATTCAACACGGGCGCTCTGCAATTCAACCAGAATGCTCTGATTAACTTCACTCATTCTTTTTCGTCGAACTTCGTTTCGCAGACCAAGCTGGTCTTCAATCGTTTAAATAACCTTCAGCCTCTCGGCGCGGCTCCCGTGCAGCCGACGCTCTTTCTGCGCTCGACGCGTCAGAGCTTCTTCGGTGTTCCGGTTGCATTCCCCGGCTACCTTCCGTTTAGCCCCGGCAGCGCGATCCCGTTCGGTGGACCGCAGAACGTCGGACAGCTTTACCAGGATATGAACTACATCCGTGGCAACCACCAGTTCCGCTTCGGCGGCACCTACGTTTACATCCAGGATAACCGCACCTTCGGCGCTTACCAGAACGCGGTTCAGACCCTGAGCAGGGCGAACAATAGAACGTCTCTGAATAACTTTGTGGCGGGTGTCGTTGACCGGTTACAGGTAGCGATTGATCCGCAGGGAAATTTCTTTCCCGGCTCGACCGTCACGCTGCCGCTTCGGCAGCCTCAGTTTACTCGTTACAACCGCTATCACGAGTGGGCGCTGTACTTCAACGATGCGTGGAAAATTCATCCGCGTGTGACCCTTAACCTCGGGCTGCGCTACGAGTTTTACGGCGTCCAGCGCAACAAGGATCAGAATCTAGACGCCAACTTCTACTACGGCACCGGTGCGACCATTCAGGAGCGTATCCGTAACGGAAGAGTCTTCCGTTCGAAGGAGAGCCCGGTCGGTGCGCTCTGGCGTAAGGACCTGAACAACTTCGCTCCTCGTCTGGGCTTCGCCTGGGACGTGTTTGGTGATGGCAGGACGAGCCTTCGCGGTGGTTACGGTATGGCTTACGAGCGTAACTTCGGCAACGTGACCTTCAACCTCATTCAGAATGCGCCGAACTACGCGGTGGTCACAATTGATGCCGGTGCTGTCGGCTTCCCGACTATTCCGATCACGCCCAGCAACCTTGGGCCTCTGTCCGGTGCAGGTGGCGTTGCCACATTGCCGGGAATCTTCAACGTGCGTCACGTCAACGAGAACATCAGAAACGCATACGCACATTTCTGGAGCGCCGCATTCGAGCGTGAGCTTGTGCCGGGCACGGTTGCTTCTGTTGAGTATTCCGGATCAGCGGGCAGAAGCCTCTACGATCTGACTAACCAAAACCGTCGTGGTGCCGGCAATGTCTTCTTTGGTGACGCTGCCCCATTCTCCAGACTTAACAACCAGTTTTACCCGCTCAACACGCGCGGTAACAACGGGCGCTCGGACTACAACGCCCTGATCCTCTCGATTGATAGCAGCAATCTCCGTAATATGGGATTGCAGTTTACGGGCCGCTACACGTTCTCGAGCACGAAGGATAACCTGAGTTCGACCTTTAGCGAGTCGAATAATAACTTTAACCTTGGCGTGCTCGATCCGTTCAACCCTAATCTCGATTATGGTTACGCGGAATTCGACGCTCGTCACAGGTTCGTGGGCAGCTTCAACTGGTCAATCCCGTATGCGAAGAACTATACAGGTGTTGCCAAGCAGTTGCTTGACGGATGGGTCCTGACCGGCATCTTCAGTGCACGGACCGGGCAGCCCTTCAGCGTCTTCGACTGCACCAACGCGTTCTTCGAAGTCTGCCCGCGCCTGATTCCGCAGGGTCAGATCAGCTTCAGCGGCTCACAGGGAGTTAGCACGGGCAATGCCAACGAGTTTGTCTATATTGACCTGACCAACGAGGCGGCACTCGCAGGCAACTACGTCGACCCGATCACCGGGACTTCGGAGTTCGGACCGTATCCGGAGAACATGACCAGGCGCAACGCGTTCCGTGGGCCTGGCATCTGGAACTTCGACGCCGGTGTCTATAAGAACTTCAAGATCGGTGAGAAGTACACGATCCAGTTCCGTAGTGAGTTCTACAACCTCTTCAACCACTCGAACCTGTATGTGGATCACTCAGCAACTGATGTCAGCGGAGGCCCATTCGTCACAGCGAAGAAGGGTTTTCCGCCTATCAGCATCAACGAGAGGCGCAACATTCAATTAGCCGTCAAGTTCATCTTCTAATCTCTGGAAGAAAGCTTGAATGGTCTTTAAGGGGAGCCTCCGGGCTCCCCCTTTTTTTGCCTTTCGAAGTAATCGCGCCGTCGGTCGCGTGCATCAGATGAATTTACAGTGTTTGATTTTTCAGGCCAAATACCTGATAAAGAGCAATTCGCCGGGGAATCCGTCTTTCCAGTCCATCGGACTAGCAGGGAGAAAATATGATGCAGCTAGGATCCGTGCTGACGACTATCTGCGCCAGACGAGGAGCCGTCTTGCTCCTCTATATATCAATTGCCGTGATTGCCTGCGGAGTGACGCAGGCCCAGTCAGGCCGCAAGTCGAAAAAAGATTCGCCGTCGCCAACACAACAGCCCGCACCCTCCGCCGAGTCCGAATCGCAGTCCAGGCCAACAGAAACTAAATCTGCGACGCCGCGCTTCCACCTCGTCGTCGTCAAGCGCATCCCGAGCACGAATCTGGGTTTCTGGACCGGCAGGGCTTACAGGAGTTTCGTCGAACGATTAAGAGAGTCGGCGGACGTGGAGGTGATAGAAGGGAAAGAGATGAATCGCAAGGAGGCCAGCACCCTGGCGAAGAGTAAGGAGGGCGAGGACACTTATGTCGTATGGCTAGAGATGGAAGTTGATGTTAATACCGGGGACGAGGAGAGCGCCCGTGTCACTACGATCAATCCCGGCTGCTTATTCATCAAATATATTCTCTTCTCGCCCTGTTCAGGGAAAGTGAAATCTCAGGGCAAGGTTTATCAGGATGGCTATCAATCTGTTTGCATCGGCACTCCAATCAGGCTCTCGCCATTCCCCACTTCCGGGCCCAGATATCCTCCCCCGGACTACACGATCAGTAAAGCCGCGCGTGAGGCCGCCGACCGAATTCTCGATGCGGTAATCGCCCCTACCCGCCGACTGTTTGCGGAATCACTCTTTGACTAAAACCGGAGCGAAGGGAAAAACCTACAGACATTAGATCGAACAGCACAGAAGGAGATGCTCGAATTTCAGATGATCAGGCACACCATGCACCCGATTCGTAATCGTCGCTACTTTACAGTCGCTCTCTTATTATTGATTCCGGGGCTCTCGCTTTTTGCGCAGACGCCTGTGCGCAAAGCCGTCTATCTTCCTTACGGTGAGGCGCAGCCAATCCTTCAGGCGCTTGATGAGATTCTACCGCCGGAGTTGAAAGGCAAGAGTTCTAATGAGCAGGCGGCTTTGTGGCCGGGCTGGGTTGCTCGCCGCGACGCGGAAATCCGCTCTCGCCTGGCGCAGGGTGATGAAGACTCGCTGGTCAACTTCCTTCTTTTCGGGACATCTTTTACAAGACAGCCGCGCGTTACCTCGAAACAGATAGAAGAGATCAAGCAGCAGGGAAAACAGCCGTTGGTCGAGGCGCGTGCCGATGACCTGGCGCGAGCCCTTGCCGCCCCCGGAAACAACGAGCGTTTGCTGTTCGCTCGGAATCTGCTGGTGGAGCGCAAGCGATACAACCCCGGCACAGCAGCCAGCCAGTCGCGTGCCCGCGAGTATCTGCTCAACGCGCTCGCCCGTACGTTGAGCGAGCAGGAAAATTATCTCAAGACACTTGAATCAGCACGACTGCTCGGCAATCCGAGCGAGGAATTTGCCGAACGCTCGCGCCTTTACCGCGCTCGCGGCCTGTCTTCGGATACGTCGCTGCTCCCCAATTTCGCCATCGAAGAATCGCTTGCGATGATGCGAGGCCGTGACCTTTTGAAACCGGGCAGTGTGCGGCGCGTGGCGATCATTGGGCCGGGACTGGATTTCACCGACAAGCAATCCGGTTATGATTTCTATCCGCAGCAAACCATTCAGCCTCTGGCTATCATAGACACGCTGCTGCGGTTGGGACTCGCCAAAGTTGACGCTCTGCAAGTCACCACCTTCGACCTCAGCCCGCGAGTCAATGATCATCTGGAGCGTGCCCGGCAGCGCGGGCAGCGCGGGCAGAGTTACGTGGTGCAACTGCCGCGTGACCCGCAGGGACAATGGAAGCCTGAAAGCATCCGGTACTGGGAACGATTCGGCGATCAAATCGGAACGCCTGTGCCGCCCGTTGCTGTTCCGGCCACCACAGGAGAACTTAAAATTAGGGCGGTGCGCATCCGCCCGAACGTGGTCGCGCGCGTTACCGCCATGGACACCAATATCGTCCTCCAAAGGTCTGAACTTCCACCGGCGGAGCAATTTGATCTGATCATCGCGACTAATATACTGGTCTATTATGACATCTTTGATCAAAGCCTTGCGATGAAGAATATCGAGCGCATGCTACGCCCTGGCGGATTTATGCTCTCCAATAACGCGCTGCTTGAGTTGCCTGTTTCCCGTATGCGCTCAGCCGGATATACAACGGTCGTTTATTCTGATCGCCCGGATGATGGCGACCATATCGTATGGTATCAACGTTCCTCCGAATAACTCTTTGTAGTGAGTGAAAAGGGATTGACGGGTAGGGCCTTCCGCGTTCGATTGATGCCGCGCTAAGTGGGCGCTCGCGGAGATGATAAACGAGCGCGTGCCGGTCACGCTTCGGGGCAAAAAATCGCGTGTCGCCCGAAGGGATTTGCGCTATACTGCCGGACGGCTGGAACCCCTTCGATCAATCACAATCAATCTGCCCGTTGCTACTCTGGGAAAGGAGTATTTGAATATGATTCCCGCATCAGCCTACGCTGCTGACATGCAGCGTTCTCTCTCAATTTTCTTCTCGGTGGTATTCCTTCTGCTACTGGCAGCGGCGGCGGCCCAGGCTCAAATTGCAAATGGCGGAATTGATTCCGATCCGGGCACAGGAATGAGGAGGGGCACGAATACGATTGACGGGCGCGTTGCGTATCCTTCAGGCCAGGCGGTGGATAAACGCATCAAAGTCAGGCTCAGCAGCGTGTACGTCGGCGAGTTCTTCACCATGACCGATAATAACGGAGCCTTCGCCTTTCGTAGATTGAGGGATGGAACGTACTTCCTCACTATCGAGGCCGGAAAAGAGTATCAACCGGCAAACGAGACGGTCACGTTCTTTGACAATCGCGGGCAAGTCCAGACAGTACAGATTGAGCTCAAGCTGAAAGCACCGGGGAGAAACAGTCCCGGCGTCGTTAACGCGGCACTGGCGGGCGTGCCGAAACCGGCGCTCGACCTTTACAAACAGGCGCTTGAGGCGGGACATGCCGGTGACCGCCAGAAAGCCATCGAGTCTTTGAAAAGAGCGCTCGCTTTGTACCCGGAGTTTGTTCTCGCGCTTAACGAAATAGGCGTTCAGTACCAGCAAGCCGGTGAGCTTGATAAAGCAGTCGAAGCGTTTCGCACGGCCATCAAATTGTCGCCCGACGCCTTCGTCCTGCATCTTAATTTTGGCTTTGTACTGATGCAGAAGAAACAGTTTGCCGAAGCTGAGGCGGAGTTTCGCCGCGCGACGGAATTGAAGGATTCCTCGACCACGGCCCACCTCTACAGGGGTAAAGCCCTTATCAAGCTCGGCAAATATGCCGAAGGCGAAAAAGAGTTACAACGCGTGATCAATCTCGGCGGTGATGATGTGGCGATGGCTCAAAGATACCTGGGAGCGATTTACATCGAGCAGAAGAAGAACGCGCAGGCTGCGGAGGCGCTGGAGAAATACCTGAGTCTCGCGCCGAAGGCAAAGGATGCCAATCAGGTTCGCGAAATCGTCAAGCAGCTACGTGTTCAGAAATAGACGAAGCGTAAAGCGGAGCGCGAGACGGGGGCGGCGGGAAGAATTACTCCTGCCGCCCCCGTAAACTTTACGACCCTTTACTTGAACATCTTTGGGTCGATGTCCACATTATGCTGGTACTCGGTGATTGTGCCTGTGATAGTGCCGACGGAGCTTTGTTTTAGGATTGGAAACGTCGCCACCTGCACGAATTTGAACGGTAATTTAACCCCGTCCACCTCTCTGAAGTCTGATGTCTCGAAGTAGAAATCAATCGTCGTATCGTCTTCGGCGTGTGAAACGACATCGTTCGTAAACTTGCCCATGCTCTTTTGCATGGTCAACTTACCGTAGTCAGTGCGTACCCACATGAAATCCTTGGTGTCAAAGTAGAGGCGCATCACCTCTTTGCCTTGTTTGACTTCTACGACATAAGCCTCCTGCCCTCTGACCTTTTTTGTTCCCTTTGCTTCAAACTTCAGCTCGCCGGATGCAGCGCTCGTCAGCAGGTTGTAGAGCGAGATGTTATTAAACATCAAACCCGAAGCAAGGATTTCACGATACTTGCCCTCGATGACGGAGGCGGCGCGCGCTAGTGTGGGCCGGAAAATCGAATTGCTGCCGTCGTAGCCCATCTGCCAGTCAAAATCCTTAAAGATATAGATGGCTGAGACGCGATTGGGCAACTCCGACACAATCGCCATCTTGGCTTCTACTTCGCTCTCTTTTTTGACTGTGCCGATAGCGACGCGCGTTCTAAAGCGGTCAATCGCTTCTCTACCTCCGACAGCAGTAAGATGTTTATCAATGATTTCTTGAGCCGTGAGCTTTGGCTTCTTGTCATCGGCTGCTGCTACGACGGGACTGACAAGGAGTCCCAGCAGTATTAGTAGTAGAATAAGACCCGCAAAACGTTGTTTCATGGTTTGAGCCTCCCCTGCCAAGTGTAATAAAAAGCCGGTCGGCTAGCAATAATAATGATGGCCGTCGAAACTCTTTCACTCGCGCCAAACAGGTTGCGCCGGGAAACGGATAAAATCAGATCGTAAACTCGTCCAGCAGATGACCCATCTTCTCCTTTTTTGTGCGCAGATACTGCTTGGCGCACTCCGCCGGCTCGACCTCGATTGATACGCGGTCAACGATCTTGAGGCCCGCTTCCTCCAGCGCCTGTATCTTCAAAGGATTGTTAGAAAGCACGCGCACCTGGCACAGGCCCAGATCGAACAGGACTTCGGCGCACTGCCGGTACTCGCGTAAATCCACACCGAGGCCCAGCATCTCGTTGGCTTCAACCGTGTCAGCGCCCTCGTCCTGCAAAGCGTACGCGCGAATCTTATTAATGATGCCGATGCCGCGCCCCTCCTGTTGCTGATAGACGATTGCGCCGCGCCCCTCCTCTTCAATCATCTCCATCGCGCGCCTGAGTTGACGCCCGCAATCGCATTTCCTGGAGCCGAACACATCGCCGGTCAGGCATTGCGAGTGAATACGCACGAGCGCGGGAATCTCCGGACGCAACTCTCCCTTGAAGAGCACGACATATTCTTCATCGCTTGTGAGCGAGCGATAGCCCGCGATACGGAACTGGCCTATTTCAGTCGGCAGCCGCGCCTCCGCGATGCGCTCAATAGAGAGCTCTTGCTCTTCGGCCCATGAACATCCAACCGTAGTCTCTTGCTTCAACACGCTTACTCCTTGACTCGTCACCCGAACCCTTATCCATAACGCCCGTGGCGGAGAAAAACGTCCCGGCGCTTTTTCGCGTTCGATCAAATGTCAGCTATGCGACGAGGATGTAGTGATTATAGAAGCAAGTTATCGCGCGCGACAAGCGCCTCAAGATGTTCTCTTCCTTCGGGGCGCTCTCTGGAATCTACCGCGCCTTCTTCCCCTCTGCGTCTCTTGTTTAGTCTTGTTGCCGCTACACCCCCTTGCACGTTAAGATGAGCGCGAAAACGTTATGTTTGGGGATGACCAATTTGTGAGCCGGGGGCAAGATCAGGCACGGAATTATAATCCTCAAGATGAGAATGGCGGATCGCTCACGCCCGGGGTATAGCAAATCCAGAACAAACTGGCATTCATTATGGAACGCAACAGCGCGCATGAAGATACACTTGAGGCCCGGATTCGCGTGCGCGAACGCCGACCGGCGCTGGTGTTTTTGCGCGGTGAGCTTCTCGCCGTCCCCATTCCGCTTGAACGCGACGAGGTTATCCTGGGTCGCGCGCTCGAAGCGGACGTACGCGTCAACGATCCGCTCGCCTCGCGCCTGCATGCGCGCATCATTACCGAACGTGACGCATTGTCGGGCGAGGTGCGCTATCGCATCACCGATCTGGCCTCAACCAACGGCACGCTCCTCAACGGCAAACTGATTGACGAGGCTTTTCTCGAAGAGGGCGACAAGCTGGTCATCGGCGAGCATCTCCTGCGCTTCGACATGCTCGACGAGATTGATCGCGAATACCAGCGACAGATTCATCGCCTGCTGGTTCACGACGAGCTGACGGGACTCCTGACGAGCAAATCCTTCTTCTCCGAACTGCGCCGCGAGGCCGCGCGCGCCGAAGTAGAGTCGCGCCCTTTTTGCGTGCTGATGATGGACGTTGATCATTTCAAAGAGGTCAACGATACATACGGACATCTGGCGGGCAACGAAACTCTGGAAGCGCTCGGCGCAGTGATAACGGGCGCACTGCGCGCCGGTGATGTGGCGGCGCGTTTCGGCGGCGAAGAGTTTGCCGCCTTCCTGCTCGATGCCGATTACGCGCAGGCGCTCGTCGCCGCCGAGCGTGTGCGCTCGGCGGTCGAGCAATATGCTTTTCCCGCGACGCGACGCGGCTCGGCGGAAGCCGAACGAAAACATCAGATGACGATTTCAATCGGCATCGCCTCGTTTCCGGGGGATGCGCGCGACCCGGTTCAACTTGTCGAGCTGGCGGACTCCGCGCTCTATCGCGCCAAACGCAGCGGGCGCAATCGCGTTTGCGCTTACAGCCCCGTCAGCCTCACGAGTGAAGAAGGAAAGGTCGCGCTCCGCTCCCGGCCCGAATAAATCTTGC
The DNA here is from genome assembly GCA_046714695.1 of Pyrinomonadaceae bacterium. Classification (GTDB taxonomy): domain Bacteria; phylum Acidobacteriota; class Blastocatellia; order Pyrinomonadales; family Pyrinomonadaceae; genus DASQYE01. Next base: position 11,546 of record JBKKAL010000011.1, on the reverse strand, counting down.
GCCCCATGCAATATCTGTTAACATACGGGCAAAGTTTCCCTGTTCCCCAAAAGATTTTCCCCGTTCGAGATCGTGCAATTGATTGTCAAAATGTACATGGGGTAGCAGTGTGATTAGAAAAACATCTCCTTTTATCATCGCGCTTATCGTCTCTTGCGGCGCGTTCGGCGAGACAGCCTGGGCACAGGACGGGGCGGCGGCGTCTCAGTCCACGCCACCACCTCCTGCGACTGCCGCACAGAACAACGCGGCGCAGGTTTCGGCGGGAGCGGAAGACATCTCGATCACGGCGAATGTGACGGCGCGCGAGCTGCGATTCGATGTCGTGCCTGATCCGAAGGTCGAGTTCCCTGGAAAGCCTGAGCGCAACACGGTCTGGGAAGCGGAGCGGCAGAATCTCCCGCGCCCGGTCGAGCCCGGCGTCACCTATCGCAACATCGGCATTCAACTCAAGATCACGAGTGTCTTTGCAGACATTGACCGGATCGTCGCAGAAGCCCTCGGTGAAGTGCCTGTGCGCGATAACGAGTCCACGACACAGCCCGTAGCGCCCCCGCAACACCAGCAGCAACAACAGGAAGCGACGCCGCCTACCACAACGCCTGCGAATCCGCCGACGAGCGAAGGGGGACAACCATAGATGAAGCGCATCCTCTTTCAAGCGGCGGCAGCGATCTTCCTGAGCAGCGCCTGTGCTTCGCTGGCCGTGGCGCAGGAAAACTGGGGGACGACTCCCGCGCCCGCTGTAGAACAGCAGCAGAATGCCGCTCCCGATTCGACACAGCGAACGCAGGCTGATGAGACCTTTGAATTGAACATCACGGAAAGGCGAATCACGGAGCGCGACTTTGCAGCCTCTACGTCGGTCGAAGCGGGTGAAGAGAGCGCACGCGGCCTGAGATTGCGCGTCGGCGTCGAACTTGGCGCGAGTGAGATTGATGTGCTCTTGCGTAACATACGCGGGAGCGTGCGCTTTCGTGCGACGCTGGAGCGTGTGCTTGCTCGCCTCAATGCGCGTCGAGCACCGGAGAGGGCCGCGCCGTGAGCGGCCTCGCATTTAACTATCGTCCCATCCCTTCGGTATTTGAAGTCTCTCCCCGAATGACCTTCGATGTATTACCGTAGACCCAGACCTTTCAAAAGGGAAGCTTAAGCAGTATTCATCAAATTCTTTCGGAGGAAGAACACAGTGAGAACACCTTCGCGCTTCGGCGCAATCGCGCTCGCCGTCTTAGCAAGCGCATGGGCCGTCTCGGCTCAAGATACGAACACCAACGCGACGACCACCGGCGGCACAGACGCTTCGATCAGCACCAGCACAACGGAAAATGCGCAGCCGGCAAGCACCCGCACGACGTCGCCCCGCGCCACGCAGCCGCGCCCGCAGCAATCGCCCGTCACTCCCGTGCGCCCGCTCTCGCAGGAAGACCGCCAGCGACAGGAGGCCGCCAGCGCGCGTCGCCGTCAGGAGGCCGCGACGGGCGACCCCGACGTGTTGCTGGACGTGCCGAACCTAAGCGTTGAAGAGATCAACCTTGAAGTGGAAAATCTTCGCGCGCGCGTTTCGCTCGATGCGCGGCTCGCCAATCTGCTGGCGTTGACGGCGGGGGCAGACGTGGGTATTGATAAGGTCAAACTGACGATCAAAGGCGTGCGCGCCGAATTGCTTCTGAAAGTACGTCTAGACAACGTCGCCGCGATCATTGACCGCACGTTGACGACCATAGATCGTAACCCGCAAATACTGGAAAAACTTTTGCAGAGCGTTGACAATACTGTCGGAACGGTCGGGGGCGTCGCCAATACTGCGCTGCAACCGGGCGGCGTCGCCAGCCAGGCGGTCGGCGCAGTCGGCCAGACATTAAATAATGTCACGCAACCCAACGGGCTGCTTAGTCAAACGGTCAATCAACTAGGCCAGACCGTTCAGCGCACTGTTGATCGCACGGGCAATCTGGTCGAGCGCACAGTAGATAGCGCCGGCAAGGTGCTCAATCAAAAAACGGTCGGCGATGTCTCAAGCCTGACCGTCTTGAGCGAGACGGCGAATGCCGCCGGTCAAACGCTGCGTCGCGTTACGGACACCTCAGGCGCTGTGATTGAGCTGACGCTCGACGCCGCCGGAAAGGTCGTCAGCTCGCGCGTCGTTAGCCAGGCGAAGCCGAGGTAAAACGCGCACGCGAATATCACCCGACCGGCATAAAGCGGTAAGGCGAGGCGCAAAGAGCGGCGGTTGATGCAGAAAAGCATCAACTGCCGCTCTTATGTTTTATAGACGACGGCAAAATCTGCAACTCGCCGACGGAAGTTGCGTGTAATGAGAGGCGCACCGTAGGCGGGGCGAGGGCGCTTATCCGGTTGCGCCTGTTTGGTGCTCGCGTGTATGCTTTTATTATCTGCTGAAGCGCGCTCGCGGCGCTTTCTCGCAACCGGCCCGGAAAAGAAGAGTATTTATCAACGTGAGCGTTAATCTCAATCTCGCCAGCCAGCCCTTTCGCAATCGCGCGTTCCCCTGGACTATCACGGGCGTCATCGCCATCGTGTCTTTGATCGCAGTGATTCTGATCATCAATCGGACAAACGAGACAAACAAAAAGGCGGCGGTCGTCGCAGGCGACGTTTTCAACCTGCGCTCGCAGGCCGATGTGCTGAAGAAAAGTGCGGAGGAGGTCAGAGCCGCGCTGACGCCGGAGCAAAGTCAGCTACGCGACGCCGCCGAATCGCTGGTCGAGCGCAAGCGTTTCTCCTGGTCTCGCCTCTTCGCCGATCTCGAATCATCGCTGCCGGGCGGGGTTCGTGTGACGCGCATCAGCGTTCGCGATGTGGCCTCGCACGGCGGACAGACATCCGCTGAGCTGGAGTTGTCGGTCGTCAGCCGGAATCCCAACGACGTGACGAATATGATCAGCGATATGAGCCGCACGGGAATCTTCGATGCCAACCTGCTGGCGCAAAATCTTCAGAGGGGAAGAAACGAAACGGGTACGGAATCAACCCTGCGCGTTATCTACAGACCCGCAGCGGGCGTCCCCACAAGGAGCCCTGCTGCTGCTGGCGCAAGCGGCAATATCGCCGCCACGGCCGCGAATAGTCTGGGCGGGGAGGCACAATAATAATGGTGAGCGACCCGAAAATTTCAGGCAAAGCAGGCGATCCAAAAGGGGCGGAAAAGCCGAGCGTGGGCACGCGGCGCGAACAGATGCGCATACGCGTTGACAAACTACGACAGTCTCGCCAGCGCAGCATGTTCGGCGTTGCCGAAGTCGCAGGCTTCGCCGCCAGCCTCCTCTTATTAATAGTAGCCGTCTTCGCCTATCTGTACTTCCTCGTCCCGGCCAACCTGCGCCTCTCTGCGCTGCAACGTGAGCGCACGGTCTTAGATGAGCAACTGCGAGGCGCGCAAGATGGCATGACGCGCAATACGGACGCGCAGGCCACTGTTGAAGAGATCAACCTGAGCGTCGAGAGATTCGAGACTCAACGCCTGCCTTCGTCCGGCGAAGGTCGCCTGAGCCTCTACAACGCTTTGAACCAGATGATTCGCAGCAATGCTCTGCGCAATACGGCAGGCCCAACCTACGTTGCGCTCGAAGCCATCAACTCTAACGCGCCGGGGCGTAGCAGCGCCGCAGCGGCAAGCAGGCAGGGCGTTGCCAAGTGGCAGAGCCTCTTTCCGGGCCTCGGTGTGAGCGTCACGGTTGAAGGACAGTATGCGAATCTGCGCCGCTTCGTGCGCGACCTCGAAGCGAGCAATCAATTCATCGTGATTAACGCCGTCGAGCTTGAGAAGGCCACCAACGCAGACCAGGCATCGGCCGTTGCCGCTCCCACCGGCGAGGGAGCGACACCCAGAGCGGCCGTGACGCGCGGCACCCTTGTCAGCCTGCGTGTTGATATGGCCGCTTACTTTCGGCGCGCGTCGTCCGCTGACGCAGCACCGCCTGCGACGGAAACTCGCTGAGGCGATAATGCTTCTCGGAATAACCCATGGCTTTATTTGAAGGCAAAACCCCATCGGAGCGTAACAAGCTGATCGCGGCCATAGTGCTCGGCGCGCTCGCTCTTGTGGCGCTCTCTTATATGTTCTTCGGCTCCTCCTCCACCCCCCCCAGGAGAACACAGAACACCAATTCGAGAGCGGCAGGCGCTACTCAAACGACAACGACCACCACGAGCGTCAACACCACGACTGCTGTGGCCTCGCCCGATCAGGTTCGCAAAGAGGCAGAGCTAGCGCCGCCGCGTCCGATTGCCTACGAGATGTCATTGCCTGCCGTCCCTGAAGCCGGACGCAACATCTTCAGTTTCTACATACCGCCGCCGCCCGCCCCGAAAGCTTCGCCGACACCGCCGCCGCCAGCGCCGGTGATTCCTCCTTCGCTCGTGCTCTCCGGCGTCTCGCCGACCAACGTGTATGCGCGAACCGGCGACTTTACAATCCAGGTGACGGGCGACAAATTCACACCGGCGGTTCGCATCTACTTCGGCGACGCCGAGCTTGCCACGCGTTTTGGGAGCGCGCAGCAACTCTCTGCGAACGTGCCCGCGCCGCTCATCGGTTACGAGGGCGCGCGGCAGATCAGCGTGCGCACAAGCGACGGCACGCTCTTCTCGAACACGGCGACCATAAACGTCATGGCCGCGCCCATTCCCAACTATAGCTTTGTCGGCATCATCGGCGACAAACGCTACAGCGACACGGCAATTTTGAAAGACAAAAACTCAAAACAACTATTGAACGTGCAGCGCGGCGATGTTATCGGAGGGCGTTTTCGCGTCACCAGCATCTCCGAGCGCGAGGTGTGGCTGACGGATACTTCGATACGCATCAAGCACACGCTGACGTTTGAGGGCGAGGGCAATACCGGATCACGCGGCGTTCCTCCACCCGTTCCACAACCTCCACGCCCGACGGAAGGTGAAGAAGATGAGGCACCAGTTCTTGAGCCATAAGCCCGTCGCTAAAGGAGTGTGCGCTTCGCCCCGGAGTTCGACGCGAGGAAGAGCGCCTGAGGACAAATCAACCGGACGCGGCGAGCAGGGTTACATACTCGTCGCGCTGATCGCCTTGATGTCGATCCTCGCGCTCATGCTGATTGCTGTTGCGCCCAGCATCCGCCAGCAGGCACAGCGTGAGCGCGAAATAGAAGCGATCTTTCGCGGCGAAGAGGTCGCGCACGCCATTCGTGTCTATGTGCGTTCCACCGGCGGACAACTGCCGACCTCTATGGATCAACTACTGGAAGGCATTCCGCGCGGCACGCAAAAAGTCCAGATCCTGCGCGCAGCAGCCGCGCGCGACCCGCTCTCAAGCTCCGGGGAATGGCGTTTGATCAGGCCTCGCACACAGGAGTTGCTGGATTTTCAGCGCAAGGTCATGTTGTATGCCGATGGAAACCTTCCTCCGACGCACGAAGGAGCTTTGCAGCAATACGTCGTGCAGATGACGAGCCTCGTCAATACCGGATCGGATGAATCTGCACCTGCCAGTCAAAGCAATTCCGGAAGCGGCATAGGCCCATTCATCGGCGTCGCCAGCAGTAGCGAGCGCGAGTCTGTTATCAATTACTACGGTATAGATCACCACAACGAATGGGTCTTCACTCCTCTCTTCCGCTGATGGACGAAGAGTAGAAACGTCCGTCTCTTTCTCGATCAATCATCAAACGTAATTCATCTTCGCGCGAGAGATGAGGAGCCTTACAATTCGCGAGCTGTGTCTTCTCCAAATAAATAAATTTTCAACTCATTAAAGATTCGATTTTGAAATCTATCGCGCTCTCATTGAAGATGACGACATCAGACGCGCGCAAAAAAAAGTACGATAAGATGAATAAGTTATTGACATCTGCGCGCTTTGAGTTTATATACCAATATGTTGTGCGCCGTTCACTCTAGGCCACAAGTACAAACACGACACAGTATCTTGTGGTCGCAACCACTAAACTGAAAAGGAGCAGCAACAACTTATGGCAACTAAAAAAGGTGCAAAGAAGGCAGCCAAGAAGGGCGCAGCCAAGAAGGGCGGCGCGAGGGGTGGAGCAAAGAAGGCCGCCAAGAAGGGCGGCGCCAAGAAGAGATAGCTCTAGCTCGACAGTACAAGGAACGACAACTACAACTACAACCTTTCATCGGCGCACACAACACTTTCGGCCCACGTGGCCTTTAACCAAGGAACGGCGAATGCTTCAAGCGAAGCGCGCCGTTCCTTCACTTTTGTGTTCGTCGCATCTCTTGCGTGATGCACGAACTCGTTAAAGATTCAATCTGCTTATGCTCTCTGTTGCACTGGTCGAACCGGAGATTCCGCCGAACACCGGCAACATCGCGCGCCTCTGCGCGGCGATGCGCGTGCCTCTGCATATCGTCGGAGTGGCGGGCTTTAGACTCGACGACCGCGCCGTGCGCCGCGCCGGTTTAGACTACTGGCCGGAAGTCTCTCTTCATCGTCATCGCGACCTGCCTGCCCTTGAGGCCGCGCTCACCAACGCGCGTTTTATCTATCTCACGACGAAGGTCGAGCGCCCTTATACGGATTGGCAGTTCAAAGAGAATGATTGTCTTGTCTTTGGCCGTGAGACGCGCGGTTTGCCCGAAGAGGTGCTCAGCGCCAACCACGAAAGATGCCTGACCATCCCGATGCTCAACCGGAATGTGCGCAGCCTCAATCTGGCCACCTCCGTCGCCATTGTGCTCAGCGAGGCGCTCAGGCAAACCGGAGCGTTTGAAAAGCAGGGAGGAACGGAGGGACGAGGGACGAAAGCGTGATGATTTAAGGTGAGTAAGTGTTCTTTCATCCCTCATCCCTTCGTTCGTCCTTTCCCGTCACACATGTTAAGATGCTCGTTTGCAAATCAAGCGGGATAACTCGCTGTTCTTATCTGTGTAGGGGAAATATGACTGAAGAGAGAAAAGAGATACGCAATATCGCCATCATCGCTCACGTTGATCATGGCAAGACGACGCTCGTCGACGCGATGCTCAGGCAATCCGGAACGTTTCGCGATAACGAACAGGTACGTGACCGAGTGATGGACTCGATGGACCTGGAGCGCGAGCGCGGCATTACGATCATGGCAAAGAATACGGCCGTGCGCTACGGCGACGTTAAGATCAATATCGTGGATACGCCGGGTCACGCGGACTTTGGCGGCGAGGTCGAGCGCGTATTGAAGATGGTGGACGGTGTGATGCTCCTTGTGGATGCGGCTGAAGGCTGTCTGCCACAGACGCGCTTTGTGCTGCGCAAGGCGCTCGAAGCGGGACTTCCGACTATCGCCGTCGTCAACAAGATAGACCGCCATGACGCGCGCCCGGCCGAAGTCGTGGACGAGATTTACGAGTTGTTTCTGGACTTGGACGCGACCAACGAGCAGATAGAGTTTCCCATCCTCTACGCCATCTCGCGCGACGGCGTGGCGAAGAAGAAGCTGGACGATGATTCCAGTTCTTTACGCCCGCTCTTCGAGCAGATAGTGGAAACTATTCCCGCGCCCGTCGCCCTGCGCGACGACTCTTTGCAGCTACTGGTCGCCAATCTGGATTACGACGCTTACGTCGGCCGTCTCGCCATCGGTCGCATCTTCTCAGGCGAGATTGCGGTCGGCGATCAGGTCGCCATCGCGAGGCGCGACGGCGCTATCGAGAAGACGCGCATCTCGCAGCTTTACGTCTTTGAAGGACTCAAGCGCGAGGCGGTCGAGCGAGCGCGCACGGGCGATATCGTCGCGCTGGCCGGAATGGAGAATATAGAGATCGGCGAGACCGTGACGAGCGCGCTCAACCCGCAGCCGCTGCCAGTTATCGCCGTTGACGAGCCGACCATCTCCATGATCTTTAGCGTCAACAACTCGCCGTTCGCCGGACGCGAAGGACGCTACGTTACTTCCAGGCAGATCAAGGAGCGACTGGACAGGGAGACTCTCGGCAACGTCGCCATTCGCGTCGAGGATACGGGTTCGCCCGAACAGTTCAAGGTATCTGGTCGTGGCGAGCTGCAACTTGCTATCCTTATCGAGATGATGCGTCGCGAGGGCTACGAGCTACAGGTCTCGAAACCCGAAGTCATCACGCGCGCCGTCGAAGGCAAGACTCTGGAGCCCATCGAGCAGGTCGTCGTTGATTGTCCAGATGATTTCATCGGGGTGGTGACGGAGGCGATGGGGCGGCGCAAGGGACAGATGACGAAGATGGTCAATCACGGCACGGGGCGCGTGCGACTTGAATTCGAGACGCCTTCGCGCGGCCTCATCGGTTTTCGCAACGAGTTTCTGACGGAGACGAAGGGGACGGGCCTGATCAATACACTATTTTTGCGCTGGGACGAATGGCAGGGCGCAATCCGTGGTCGCTCGACGGGCTCGCTCGTGGCGGATCGTTCGGGCGAGACCACAACTTACGCGCTCTTTAACCTACAGGAGCGCGGCACGATGTTCCTGCGTCCGGGCACGAAAGTTTATGAGGGCATGATCATCGGCGAGAATGCGCGCGCCGTTGATCTCGATGTCAACGCGATCAAAGAGAAGAAGCTGACGAACATGCGCGCCGCGAGCGCAGACGAAGCGATGCGGCTTGTGCCCGTCAAAGACCTCTCGCTCGAACAGGCGCTTGAATTTATCGCCGACGACGAGCTGGTCGAGGTCACGCCGCAAACCACTCGCCTGCGCAAGCGTGTATTGCGTGCCAACGAGCGACCTAAGCGTAAAGAGGTATGATTAGGTGTATCGGGTAACGCTTGAAGACCCGCGCCGTTTCAACCTGCTGCGCAGAATCCGCTCCTTCTGCTAAGATTGCTCATGAGACACTCGCTTCCTCGTGGGATACGCTCAATTTATTTAAACTGCTGTGGGTTTTCCACGCGCCCCTCACCCCGCTCATCTATCACATAATAGAAGGTCAGCTTGCCCCGAACATCGACCGGGTCTTCATTAGCAGTTGTCGGGCTGAGCTTCCATTGCTTAACTGCATCAATTACCGACTGTTTGATGAGAGGGTCGGGCGCTTCCAGCACTTCGATTTGTGCCACAGCCCCTTTATCATCAAATTCAAGCTCAACAACTGTGACGCCCTTTGCTCCATGCTGCTTTGCCTCTGCCGGGAAAATCGGCATCACGGTTTTCGTCGCCATCTTGCGCAGGGACTTCTCGCTGACAGTGATCGCTGCGGAAGATTGCGAACTCACAATTGGAGTCATCAGCGCGCTCACGGCTAGAAAGAGTAGAGCAATCAGGGGCGATATATTATTCCCTCTACTGTTAGTCACAGGCTTCCTCTTCCATTACGCTTAGTATACAAAGGCGCTTGCTTCAGCACGGCGGCAGCGAGCGCAAGCAGCGCCTGCGCCTGCGGCCCCTCGACTTTCAGATCATTCACCGCCGCCACCACTCCTTCGACATCGCTTGATACCAGTGATGGTAACGCCTGTTCGAATCCGAACTCCACACCTTTGACCTTGAGCGGAAAGTCCCGCCAGAGCGGCCCGGCTTCTATCTTCTGTTGCCACACAACCTTTGCCAGCGCTTCCGGTTGCTGTCTATTAAACTCCCGGATGGCCTCTGCCAGCGTTGAGCTGGCGAGCGTCTTGTGAAAGTGTGCGAGTTGGCCCGCAGCATTAAGAAGAAGAAACGGGCGACGGGCATCATTGACTTTATTAGCGGATGCCAGGGCATTGTCAATGGCCTCGGCTGCGCGTCGTGAGTCGCCTTCCACGGTACGCCTGCGCAAGATTCCGAGCCAAAGCACAGCACGCTCAACACCCATTGGCAGCTTGCCAGCCGTTTCCTCGGCCACTGCCGTTTCACCCCGGTCGAGTGATCTTGCAGCCTCGCCAAAGTCAATCAATATGGTGAGCCGGTCGCGCACATCTTTCTCTGTCAGCTTGGCAGCGACAGAGCGCGCTTTTGTGTAACTACCATCACGCCAGAGACTAAAAACCAGAGACAGGTATCGGGCGTCACGGCTATCTTCATCCGGTATGTCCTCTATTTCTCGTAAGGTTTCATCTAAATCTTTCGCGCCGGTGACTGCGGGATTCTTATACGTCGACTCTTGAGTCAGTTCTTGCGGGACATCGGAGGCGAGCGCATGCATTGCTGCCGCAATGTAAGGGGTGAGATTCGGGGCAAACTTTTTAGCTTTAGGCAATAATAAATAACAGGCGATGTAATAATGTGGCAACTGATTAGGATTTGAGATTCGCCGGGTGAGAATCTGGGTGGCGGCCTCAAGATACGCGCGCACAAGTCCCGGCGGGATGTTTGGGCGATCCGCTGTTATGTCATTTACCAGTATCCTGCCTACGCCTACTTGAATATCACTGTCACGCTGGGGATCGGCCTTCGGCGAGGTGAAGACGTAGGTGCCAAGATACATAAGCCTTTCGGCATCTACGACGGGCTCGATGACCAGTCTCTCAAGAGTTTTGAGGAAAAGCGCGTTGGCTGTAGGTTCGTCCCTGCGGCGCAGCTCTTTGAGGACTGAAACTATCCAGGGCGAGACGCCGCTTTGCAGACTCCGGCCAGCGAAGTCGGCGGCACTCTTTGAATCTCCGTTGAGGATCAGGTCGAGGGCCGTCTCAACGTTCGTCTGCATGCTATTGAACGTATTATTAGAAGCGACATCGGCCTCGGTTAAACGCTTCGCTAAAGCCGCGTCGCGGCGGGCGATCTGTGCGATGACCTGGCGGCGAAGGTAAGTCAATTCTCCCGGTTTTAGCTTTGACGAAGTTGAGGACGTTTCATTTTGTGGGGCGGATAAATCAACTGCTTTTGTAAAAAGCTGGCGTGCGTAGGGCTCATCGTCAACCCAGAGCAGATTGGCTATGCGAGCAAGCGCAATCGTCTTTATCTTAAGATCATTAAAAGCCAGAATCCGCTCAGCAAAATCTCGGACGCGAGAGACCGCAACCTGCCGTCGCAAGACAGCTTCCTCCGTTTTTGAGCCGGAAGCCGATTGTGAGCTTGCGCGAGAACGATCAACCTTTTGTGATGATTGTTGAGCATGCGCGCTCTGGATCAGGATCAGCGAGATAGCCAGAAAAGCCACGTGTCGGATCATAGAAATCTCCAATCAGGCCAAAACCATGCAGCCTATCATTAATGAAATGATTTGAGCCATACTTCGGAACAGAAAGGCGCTGACGCTACTTTTCAGCTTGGAGCACGTTACAACAGGGAGAGGCTGCCATTACATACCTTCTTGATCCAGGGCGGTTAAGGAATGCCAATAAGAGGATGAGTCTTATTGAATAATAACGATACACGGGCTTTATAAATTGGGCGATGAAGTAAGTCAAGGGAGATTCGCGCTATGTAAGAGCACGCACTTTCTCGTACCGTATTTCATAGCTGCATGAGTCATCAGTCGCCACGCCAGACATTCTTTGATTGAGCGATATTCACCGATCCGTCTTCCTCTTTTCCTCGTTATCATCGTTCGAGGGATCGTAAACCTCGTAGCCGGTCGCGTCGTCGTAATAGTAGCTTCTGGGCGGATGCGGCTCGCTTGCGGGCGACGGCGCCCCCCCGTCCGTTGTATCATCACTCTGT
>JBKKAL010000010.1:0-10083 GCA_046714695.1 Pyrinomonadaceae bacterium | reverse complement strand
GATACCAGGTGATTAAATTCCAGATGATCGCACCGATAAGCGCTGCGAGCAGGACATAGAGACGGCGATCCTCTGTGATGAGATTTATATTGACGAGACCGCCGCCGATTGTCTCGGCGACGTGTGTTCCAAAAACGATAAAGGCGATGAAATTGAAGAAGGCGGCCCAGATGACAGCGACGCCGGGCGAAAGCACGCGCGTCGAAACTACTGTCGCGATGGAGTTGGCCGCGTCATGAAAGCCGTTGATGTAATCGAAAACGAGGGCGACGACTATGATCAGGATGACAAAAGCAAATGTGACGGTCATAAGGTAATAGTCAGTAATCAGCAATCAGTTCAAGCGATCAGTTTCTGGCTGATTACTGACGACTGATTGCTGACTGCTTATGTATGCTTGATGATCACGCTTTCGATAATATTGGCGACGTTTTCGCAACGATCAACGGCCGATTCCAGTTTCTCGTAAATGTCTTTCCACTTGATGACGACGAGCGGGTCGCTGGCGTTATGAAAAAGCTCTGCGATGGCCGTGTGATAAATATCGTCGCCCTCGTTTTCCAGCCGGTGAAGCTCGACCAGGCGTGGTGCGATGCCGTTGGGCCGCTCAAGCGTCTTGACGATCTCGTGAAGCTCGACGGCCATCCGCTGAATCACCTCGGCGAAGCGGCGCGCATGCGGAGTGCTCTCTCGCACGCCGTACATTACCATCGCCCGCGCCGTGTCGTTGATCAGATCAACGATGTCATCGAGCGCGCTCGACATCAGGTATATGTCTTCACGGTCGAAGGGCGTGATAAAAGATTTGTTGAGGCGGGTTGAAACAGAGTGCGTCAGTTCGTCGCACTCATGCTCGATGGCCTTGATGCGACGGGCATGCTCTTCGTACTCTCCGTCCTTATCACTGACCATCTCGACGAGCGCTCGGGAAGCGTCGTAAATGTAGGAGGTCATCTGCGAGAAGAGCGAGAAATATTGCTCCTCTCTGGGCAAAAACTTGAAGAGTGCCATGAGAAATTCCCGCTCCGACGCTTTTGTTGAATTTGATAAAGAGAGGGCAATATAGTCGAACGGTCAGGTATTGTCTATACAAAATCTGAACAACGTCTAGGAATGGGACAAACGCTGCATCCCCCAGAAGAATCCACTGATCCGGTACCGGCAAGGCGCTTTCTTGAATGGCATTTTGCGCACAAACGTCCGCGTAAGGCTTATCCTCCGGTGAATAAAAAGAACAAATTTAATCTGGATAAAAGAGCGTGCCGGGTGTAGAGTTAGGTTCATCAAACTTGATTCACCCTGCGCTGGAGAGTTGCCGGTGACCGAAAGCAATCAACCCTCACAACCTTTGCGTGTCTTTCTTTGCCACTCTTCCGGTGATAAGCCTGCCGTACGCGAACTATACCGACTATTAAGAGAAGGTAACTTTGAGCCGTGGCTCGATGAGGTGAATTTGCTGCCTGGACAGGACTTTCGATATGAGATAACGAAGGCCGTGCGCGAGTCCGATGCCGTAGTGGTATGTCTCTCTCGCGGCTCTATCAATAAAGAGGGTTTCGTCCAGAAAGAGATAGTGCAGGCTTTAGATGTCGCCGAGGAGAAACCGCAGGGCACTATTTTCATTATCCCTTTGAGATTGGATGAGTGTGATGTTCCGCAGCGATTGAGCTACTTGCAGAGGGTTGATTTATTTGAAAAGGAAGGTTACGAAAAACTAGTCAGGTCGTTGGAGAAGCGCGCCGAGAGCCTCGAAAAAAACCGGAAATCCCCGAAGGATACTCCACCCGGCGGGCCTTCGAGAAGATTGATACTGATAACGACCGTCGGCTTCCTCATAGTAGTTGCACTGACGTTGCTCTACTTCAATAGTTCTCAAAATCCGGCAACATTTCCCGCCGAAAATCAGAACAGGACGCGTCCCAGCCCGCAGCCCACTATGAGGATTGAGCCCTTGAACTGATCTCACCAACAGCACAGGAGACGCAAATGTTAACGCAAAATTCGGTCGGCATGAAAATGCTCCTTGTCTTTTCCCTCACACTAAGCTTCGGCCTCGGCTTGCGTTCCGCGAACGCTCAGCGGACTAGCAGGGAAAGGCGCGCAAGGGCGGGAGGCGCAACGGTTAACAAAGCTGCGACGCGCGACAACGCAGCCCCGGTCTCCGTCGCCGTCCTACCCTTCAGCAACTCACCTCAAGACCCAGAGACCGCCACGCTGGGCACAGGGATCGCGGACAGTCTGACTAACGCTCTAAAGAGCGTCTCCGTTTTGACGGTCTTGGACATGGATGTCATCGCCGAGGCGGCCGCCCAATTTTCCCAGAACACAAACAGAGACGACGCCGTGCTGGAGATCGGCAGGCGACTCGGTGTGCAGATACTCATCGTGGGCAGCTATCAACGATTCGGTAATCAAATCCGCGTAGATGCGCGGCTGCTCAGCGTCAACCTTAATCGTCCTTTACCCGGAGAGGCCATTAACGTCACGGCATCTTACCCGGACGAGTACTCGGCACTCCTTAACCAGTTGGCCGTCAGGGTCACTGATGCAATGCGCGTTAACGTGGGGCGCGCCGAATCAAATCGCATGCAGGAGACACTGAATAACACGTCCTCCCTGGAAGCCCAGACGCTATACATTCAGGGCCTTGAAAGCATGCGCGAGGAAAGCGCCGGGGCGCTGGGCCGCGCCATAGACCTCTTCGCTGCCGCCATCGCGAAAGACTCTAACTATGCCCTCGCGTATGCGGCGAAAGCCGATGCAGAGTCTCGACTTTACGAGGTTGAACAATCTACCGGCCCGGAGGCTGCCTCCCTGGGGCGGGATGCTTTGAGGGACGCGACGAGCGCGGTGAACAAAGCGCCCAACAGCGGGAGGGGCTACAGGGCATTAGCCAGGGCACAAAGGGCGCTTGGCAACTACAGCGCTGCTGCCGCTTCGGCGCAACGCGCTATTGAACGCTGGCCTAATGACGCCAGCGCTTACCTGGAGCTCGCCAGGGCTCGTGGGCAAGGGCGACTCATTCGCAGCGCCGCATTAGACCGCGCTTTACAGCTCCAGCCGGGACTCGTCCTATTACTACAGGAATTCCCGAAGGTGCTGATTATGAACAACAGTTCGTATGACCTGAGGGTGCAGTTTATTCCTTCCAGCGGTGCGCCCTATCCGATCGCACAGGTCGCTCCCAATTCGATGCGTATCGTCGCCCTGCTTCCCGGCCAGTTTGAGGTGGTCGCGCAAAACTCTCTCGGCGAAAAGCGCGAGTCGTATAACTTCGAGGCGGGCCAGGAATATAAGCTCATTTACAACATCATACATGAGGAGATAGCGCTACAGCCCGGAGATGCAACCTTAATCTTCGAGAACACGGAGAGATTCACAGTTCGGGTGCAGGTCTCCGGCGTGCAGAATCTGTCTTTCGTTGTCAGCGGCGGGCAAACCAAGAGCTTTCAACTACCGCCGGGAACATACACGATCACGGTTATCCCCGGCGCTCGCCGCGTACGCACGGCAACTGAGTCCTACACGCTGGAAGCGGGTGGGGAACAGGTGATTCGGTATTATGTGCGCAGGTGAGGCTCATTCTCGGCTGTGATACGCCGCTACAGATTTGGATTAACACCATCACGCCCCGGTTCTTGTCGGAGCGCATATCTTCGTCGTATGCTCCTTCCTTATGCGCCACACTGCGCGGGAGACATGCTCCGTAAATCATCATGGCTGAAAAGGAGTTTTTTTCGCAAGTCGTTGAGCTGCTGCGCATGGAGTCGGAAGCCATCGCACAGACAGCCGCGCGACTGGATCGCTCCGAGGTCGAGCGCGCCATCGCCCTGATAGCGGCGTGCCGGGGGAAAGTCGTGGTGGTCGGTCTTGGTAAATCGGGCATCATCGCGCAGAAGATCGCGGCGACGATGACCAGCACGGGAACCGGCGCAATCTACCTGCACCCTTCCGACGCCCTGCACGGAGGGTTAGGAATCATCGCCGCCGAAGACATCGTCATCGCCTTGAGCAATAGCGGTGAGACTGACGAGTTGATTGCGATGCTCCCGTTTCTTAAACAGAGGGGCGTGAGTCTTGTGGCGCTGGTCGGCAATACAAGCTCGACGCTGGCGCGACGCGCCGACGTCGTGCTGGATGCTTCGGTAGACCAGGAAGCCTGCCCGTTGAATCTAGCTCCGACGACGAGCACGACGGTCGCGCTGGCGCTGGGCGATGCGCTGGCGATGACATTGATGCAGGTGCGCGGGCTGACGCCGGATGACTTTGCCGTCAATCATCCGGCGGGACGTTTGGGAAAGCGTTTGACGCTCCGGGTCGCCGATCTGATGCACATGGGGGCCGACAACCCGATGATCACCATGGAAGCTCCCTGGATCGAGGTCGTCGCGGCCATCAGCCGTGGCGGGCTCGGCGCGGTTAATGTTGTGGACGGGACAGGGCGTCTCTCCGGTATTATCACGGATGGCGACCTGCGGCGTGCGCTCCAGCAAATCAAACATGCGGAACTGGAAACTCTCAGGAGCGCCGAGATAATGACTGTCAACCCGGTGGTCGCACGGCCGGAGTTGTTGGCGTACGACGCCTTGCGGTTGATGGAGGATCGCCCGTCGCAAATCTCCGTCCTGCCGGTCGTTGACGGGGAGCGACTCTGCATCGGCCTCATTCGCCTGCATGATATTGTGCGAAGCGGGTTGTGATGTACGGTTCATTCTCTCGAATCAAAGCCTGCCGGGACTTGCAGCGCAAGTAATCCATAAGCTAACGTCTCTTACCTGTCCTGCTCCGGCGGGACCAGGGCTCTCTCCATGGCTTATTGACCGATTGCGGGTTGGCAACTCTCTCTTGTCAAAGAGTCTTTCGGAAGGGGAATGTCGAATGTTGATCAGGAGACCGTACGTTATGGACAAGCGCAAAGGGCCTTGGTTGTTGAGCTTTATCTTCTGTCTGGGTGTGTTGGGCAGCAATCCAGCGACGGCGCTCGCGCAAACGCAGAACAAGACGCGCCCGCGCGAGGTAAGGTCTCAGACGCAAGCGCCCCGGCCATCAACGCCTGTTCCTGCTCTCGCGGCAGAAGCTACCGTCACGCTTAACGAACAATTTCTCAACGCGCTTCTGGAAGCGATGTTCACACGCCTGGGAGCGCCTTCGTTTCCTCTCGCCCTCTCGAACGAAGAGCGACCGGGCATCAACCGGCCAGCAGCGGCGCACGCTGCAGTCGCCACCGCTGCCAATCAGTGCGGGAGCGTAGTCGTGCTTGAGCGGGAAATGCACGGCGTCAAAACAGCCGTCCGTTTCGAGAATGGAAGAATCGTTGCCCCGCTCGCCTTTTCAGGCACATACAGTGTGCTGTTGCTGGGCTGTATGCGCTTTCAGGGCTGGGCCGATACGGCCATCAATCTGGAGTTCGACCGCGAGCGACAGGTCTTGAGCGCGCGTGTTGATGTCCAGGATATACATCTGAGCGGCATCCCTTCGATTGCCAACGGTGTCGTCATCGGCATGGTCCAAAACTCGCTGGATCAGCGCATCAACCCCGTCGAAATCCTGCAAGCCGCACAACTGACGGCACGCCTTCCGATCAACGCGGCGGGCGGCGCGCTGCGCCTGCGCGCAAAAGACGTGCGCCCCGAAATCCTTCAGGGCTCTTTGCGACTACATATCATTTACGAATTTGTGAATGACAGATAGACCCAAGGGTAAAGCACAACCGATTTTACGGCAGCTTCATCTTTCCTGTGGTGATACCTGTTTGTCTGAAGATCAGACGCCAACCATGTGTTTGTCAGCTTTTTGATGGACGGGCATGTCTATGATCTCCCATGCCGTGCGCTGGCGCAGGAGTTTGGACATCAAGGCAGCATGTAGAATGTGCCCGCTGCGCTCGGCATGAACCCGTCCCATGATAGGCATTCCGAGGAGCGCCAGATCACCGACGATGTCCAGAATCTTGTGGCGCACAAACTCGTCCGGGAAACGCAGGCCGGTTTCGTTGAGCATTCCTTCGGGGGTGAGCACAATGGCGTTGTCCAAGGATCCGCCGCGAATCAGGTTGGCACGGCGCAGTGCTTCGATCTCTTCAGTAAAGCCGAAGGTGCGCGCCGCCGAAATCTCGCGCCCGAATGCTCCGTTATTCATCTCAACAGAGAGATGCTGCCTGCCAATTAACGGATGCGGAAAATCTATCATGCAGTCTATCTCGAAAGTTTCTGCGGGCTCCACTTGAATGCGGCGATTGCCCTGCTCGACCGATACTCGCTCGCGTACCAGCAGGGCGCGGCGCACAAGGGATTGCTCGACTATGCCTGCGCGCTCGATCATCTCCGTAAAAGCTTCCGATGAGCCGTCCATGATCGGCAGTTCCAGATTGTCCACTTCAATGTAGGCGTTATCTATCAGAGCGCCGCGCAGCGCCGCCAGCAGATGCTCAACCGTCGAGAGCATGACGCCTGTGCGCATCAGCGTCGTCGCATAACTGCAATGGGCGACCGATTCAACCGTGGCCGGAATCTCGAATCCGCCGAGGTCTGTGCGGACGAAGACGTATCCGGTGTCCGGTGGAGCCGGGAGGAGTCGAACGTGAACGGTAACTGCCGTGTGTAGCCCCGTGCCGCTCGTTTCCGTAGGGGCGGCCAATGTCGTCTGTTTGATCAAAAGTTTAATCCGATCCCTTTCATCGTCGTGAGGTCTGGCACGAACGACGCTCGCAATCTGACAAAGCGGCGAAATAGTGAGCAACGCCTGTGCCGGAGATGCATAAACGGCCTGAATCCCGGCGACCAGCGGGCAACGGACAAGCCGTGCGGATAGTATATTTAGTGCGGCGCGAGAAAGCGAGCAGCCCCTGTTTCCTGCCAGTTAGCGGTGCAACATCTGTCTATTTGTTCGCCTGTCGCGCCCTTTTTACGGATTCCGCGAGAAATCTTCGAAGGCATCTTGAGTGTCCGTGTAAGATCAACTCTTTGTCGTCTCCAAGCAACGTTTCCGGTGGGCGGGTGCGGCGCGAGCGCAACACACAAGGGAGGAACGAAGGGATGAGGGATGAAAGAAATTCTTTAAAGTTTTGAATGCTTTTATTCATCCCTCATCCCTCCGCCCTCATCCCTTCGTTGTTCCTCCCTTACTTGTCACTTGGTCATTGCATTCTTTATCATCAACTTACAATGGCACGGAAACAATCTACGACGCCCGAAGCGCCCACCGAGAGGGTCTACCTGATAGACTCTATGTCGCACATCTTTCGCGCCTTCTTCGCGCCGATGAGCGGGCGCTCCGATCCGCTGACCAATACACAGGGGCAGGTGACGCAGGCCGTCTTTATCTTCACGAGCATGCTGCGCAAGTTACTCGCCGACGAAAAGCCACATTACATCGCGGCCGTTTTCGAGTCCGGCGAAAAGACTTTTCGTCACGAGACTTTTACGGAATACAAGGCGCACCGCGCAGAGATGCCGGATGATCTCCTTTCGCAGTTGCCCTATATCACACGCGTCTGCGAAGTCTTTAACATACCGATCCTCAATTCGCCTGGCTTCGAGGCGGATGACGTGATTGGTACGCTCGCAGTGCAGGCCGCAGCACGCGGCCTACAGTCCGTTATCGTCTCGAATGATAAGGATATGTGCCAGCTCGTGAGCGATCCCTTGGTCACCTGCATGCGGCAGAACTCGCAGAACGTCAAGCGCAAAGAGCCTGTGCCGCCCGTCGAATGGTGCGATGAGGCGTGGGTCGAGAATAAATTCGGAGTGCCGCCCGCACAGATCATAGACCTGCTTGGCTTGATGGGTGATGCAGTTGATAATATTCCGGGCGCACCGGGCATCGGCGCGAAGGGCGCTGTCCAGATCGTCAAACAGTTCGGCTCAATCGAGAACGCGCTTGAGGGCTGGGAAGAGGTCAAGCATAAGAGTTACCGCGAATCGTTACGCGATAACGCAGACCTGATACGACAATCAAGAGAGCTTGCGACGATCAGAACAGATGTCCCGGTCGAGCTGGATCTGGATAAGCTGCGCTCGCGCCCCCCGGATCGCGCCGCCGCCTATCAACTCTTCCGCGAGCTTGAATTTCAATCGCTCACGCGCGAATTCTCCGACGCCGCCGCCGAGATTTCCGCTGCGGATACCCACGCGCCGCGTCGCTACCGGATTATTCGCAGGCGTTCGGAGCTTGATACTCTCGTGCGCGCTCTCTGGGAAGCAGAGCACTGGGGCTTTGCCCTTTCGGATTCGACGCTTGCCGGAGCGGGCCAGCAGGGCGGTGGTGGACGCGATGAGACAAAAGCGACGGGCGTCGCCATCTCGACCGCCGCCGGAGCAGCCGCCTACATTGATCTCGAAAACTTTGAAGAGGGCGCGGAGGCCGCCATGGGGCCGCTACGCGACGTGCTGGCGAACGGGTTGCTCTCCAAGTCCGTACATGACTTGAAACGCGCCGTCGCGTTGCTTGAGCCTTACGGGTTCGAGCCCGAAGGCATTACTGACGATACGCTTCTGGCCGCATACCTGCTCGACCCCGTGCGCAGCAAGTATGAATTGAGCGATCTGGCGCGCGAAGCGGTCGGCGCGGAGAGCGCAGGTGATTCGCCCGACGGATGGACAGAAGCGCAGTGGCGCGCAGCCGAAGCCGCAGACCTTACGGCGCAGACATCCGGCGTGTTGCACAGCCGCCTGCTCGAACAGGGGCTTGAAACAATTTACATGGAGATCGAATTGCCGCTCGCGCCGCTGCTTCATCGCATGGAGAGGGCGGGGCTGCGCGTTGACACCTCTGTCTTGTCGGAGCTTTCAAAGTATCTGGGCGTGGAATTGGGTAAGCTCACAAAGAAGATACATGAGGTCGCGGGGCGCGAATTCAAGATCAACTCGCCCAAGCAGGTTGGAGATGTTTTGGAGGAGCTGAACATTAGTTCGGGAAGAAAGACTTCGACGGGGCGCGTCTCGACAAGTAAGGCTGTGCTCGAAGAGTTGGCCCAGACGTACGAGCTGCCGCGCCTGATTATCGAATATCGCGAGCTTGATAAATTAAAGACGGTCTATACGGATGCGCTCCCCAACCAGATCGGCGCGGACGGGCGCATACACGGCCAGCTCAACCAGACAGTAACGGCGACCGGAAGACTTTCGTCGAGCGAGCCCAACTTACAAAATATTCCGATTCGCACCGAACTCGGTCGGCGTATTCGCAGGGCGTTTGTCGCCGAAAAGGGCTTTAAGCTTATCTCCGCCGATTATTCACAACTTGAGCTGCGCCTTCTCGCCCACATCACACACGACCCGGAAATGCTCGACGCATTTCAAAAGGGCGACGACATACACTCGCGCACGGCGCGTCTGGTCTTCGGCGCAAAGACTCCGGAAGAATTGAAAGAGGCGCGGCGCTTTGCCAAGATCGTCAACTTCGCAATCGCCTACGCCGTCGAGCCCTTCGGGCTTTCGCAGCGCGTCGGTATCTCGCGCAAGGAAGCGAGGAAGGTGATTGACGATTACTACGAGACATACAAGGGCGTTCATCGCTTTATGGAAGAAGTGCCGGAGAAAGCGCGCGAGCTTGGGTACGTTCGCTCGATCTACGGCCGCATTCGACCCATTCCTGGCATCAACGACCGTAACGGCAATATACGCGGTCGCGCAGAGCGTGAAGCCATCAATATGCCGATCCAGGGAACAGCCAGTGATATTGTGAAGATCGCGATGCTGCGAGTTGAAGAGGCCCTCAGGCGTGAGAACACGGGCGCGCGGATGTTGATGCAGGTGCATGACGAACTGTTAGTCGAAGCGCCCGCCGCAGAAGCCGAGCAGGTCGCCGCGCTTGTGCGTCGTGAAATGGAAGCGGCCGTTGAGCTTGATGTCCCGCTGACCGTCGAAGTCGGCATCGGCGATAACTGGATGGACGCGAAGTAAAAAAGTAATCAGCAGTCAGTAATCAGTATTTAGCTAAATGCTTTTTACTGACTACCTTGGATTCAACATTGAAGTGCAACAGGTGATTGTTTGAAAAAGACCTGCTGCGGAGTTCTAAAGCCGAGCGTCTTACGCGGGCGCGTGTTAAGCCGCTGCATCACCTGCTCGACTTCCGCATCGG
>JBKKAL010000009.1:0-3967 GCA_046714695.1 Pyrinomonadaceae bacterium | reverse complement strand
GTTGAAGACCATCTCGCCGCAGGCTTCGCCACTCGCGCCCCACGAGCGCCCGCGAAACGAGCGGCCATCCTCCAGCGCAAGCAAAGCAGATTTTGATTCGTTGATAGACATATCGAGATCAGCAGCAAGTGATGAGTGACAGAATAAAAAACTTGGCGTCCGCATCAGCGGCTCGGCACTAGTCGCTCTTTTATTCGCTCGTCACGGTTTTAAGAAACTGTTGCGCCTCGCTCATCCAGCGCTTCTCTGTTTTGTATTTATAGGCGGGCGCAGTCTTGACGGCCTCGATGCAGGCTTGCATGGAGCTGGCGGCTTCGCGTCTATTTCCCAGCCCTGCGTAAGCGCGCCCCATCAAATAAAGCCCTTCGGGGTCGTTCTGCCTGTCGTCCAGAAACCGATCGAGCGCATAGCGCGCGTCAATAAACTGTCCGGCTGCCAGATAGGTCGCGCCGATCTCGCGCCAGATTTCGTGCTGGGCGTGCGACGGGCTGCGAGCTACAACCTGCTCGAAATGTTTGATCGCATCCGCGTACCGGTCTTGCGCGCGAGCGATGCGTCCCAACTGGTAATGCGCGTCCGTCTCGTCCGAGTCTATTTCCAGGGCACGCTCGAAACGCTTGATGGCCTCTTCAAACTCGTTGCGCTGCTGATGTATCAAACCGATGTTGTAATGCGCGGAAGCGTCCGCCGGATTGAGCGTCGCCGCCTCCAGATTCTGCCGGAATGAAGCGCGTGCGCGCTGCCCTCGTGTGAACTCCGAGGCGTAGCCGCGCAGCAACAGGAAAACGATAATCAGCAGGAAAGGCGAAGCGAATATCCAGCTAAAGAGCAAAGCCCAGACGGGCGAAGTGATAAGCAGGATGACGCTGCTGGCGATGATGACGACGACGGCGCGCCAGGTCGCCAGACGAAACACTGCGCGCACAGCCCACACGGCCCATACGCCGAAGAGCATGAGGACGATCCAGCGAAAGAAATTTTCCGCGTGGAGGCGCGGGTCGGCCAGTTGGGCATGCATCTCCGGCGGCAGCTTCAGCCAATCCTGCACCTGCGCGGCAGACTCCATCGAGCTTGCGATGTATGCCGCCTGGACGCCGCTTAAATTGGCGACGAGCGCCAGCGGTAGGGCCAGCAGATTGGCTGCGGCCCAGGCGTAAAGGATCGTCGAGACGAGCGCCGTGTATTCCTGCCGAAGGACGAGTCCGAAGCTTCCGCGACGCTCGAAGAGGTTGGCCACCAACGCGGCTGCCGGTGCAAAGACGACTGCCAGTATCAGGAGCGAGCTTGCCGATTGAAAAAGGAGCGAGAGGAGCGCGAAGGGGCCGCGAATGACGAAGGCGCTTTTGAGAAAGAGCCACTGCGTGAAAAGAACGTAGAGCATCTTGGCGAACAAAGCGAACAGCACTACGCGGACGAGCGGCGCGCGGTCGCGCACTTCGCTCATCCCCCGCGCAGGCGCGTAGAACACCATCAACAATGGCCGCAACCACTCGATCATCTTTTTGTAAATAGTCAACAGTAGATAGTCTGCCTGTCATTGACCACAAGACTATCTGAGCGGCTGATCATTATCCGTGTCCGGCTGATCCGAAGTGGGGGGAATGTTCGCCGGAGTCTGCGGCACCGCGTCGTAATTCGCGTCGTGCGAGATAATGCTCGCGCTGGCGAGCGGCCAGTAGCGAAACAACGCTTTGCCGTAAACATATTTTTCAGGCACCAACCCCCAGTAACGCGAATCGCTCGAATGATCCCGGTTGTCGCCCATCACAAAATAGTAGTGATCCTTGACGAGCACCGGCTGGTGGTTCATGTGCGAGAGATTGAGCTGGGGATCGAGATAGGGCTCTTCGACCACCTTGCCGTTGACGATGACACGGCCCTCGCGCACCTCGACCGTTTCGCCGGGCAAGCCGACAACGCGCTTGATATAGCTTTTCGACGGATCGTTCGGATACCAGAAGACGACGATGTCGCCGCGCTCCAGCTTCGGCATGCCGTAATAGACGAGCTTGTTGACGAAAATCCTCTCGCCGTCGTGCAGGCGCGGGAGCATCGAAGTGCCTTCGACCTTGACGGGCTGCACGATAAAGACGACCATCAGCGCCGTCGCCATCAAGACCACGACCAGATCGCGTATCAACAAACGGGACTCGGCCCAGAAGTTATTACGCGCCAGCGCCTGTGGTTTTTGTATTTCGATGTCCGGGTCGTCTTCAGCCGTGATCGAGCCGAAGCGCGGCGCGCGACTACTTTTCTTCAATCCAAACATATCAATCGGATGATCAGGAATGCATGCTCACGTGATGAATCACAAAAGCAGTCGCCCTGATTATTTATCATTCAAATTTAGCGCCATTATCATTACGGCTTGAGGTTAGCCGCGCGCCGCGCGCTTTGTCAACGAAGCGAAGGGCCGGGGGGCTCTCGCTCCGGTCAAGCTTGACAGTCTCTTACGGGGCTCTCTATCATCGCTTTTGTCCGCCGCAAGCGCCCGTGGATTCAAGCCCGATTCCCTGACTAAAGCAAAAGAGTGACGGAGGCCCTGAAGATCGTGATCAAACTCGACATTGTAAACCGTGTGGCCGAGCGCACCGGCGTTCCCAAGATGAAGGCCGAACAGGCCGTGGATGCCCTTTTTCATTCGATGAAAGAGGCACTGACGCGCGGCGAGCGCATAGAGCTGCGCGGCTTCGGTGTCTTCGTCGTCAAACCCAGAAAACGTGGCGTGGGCCGCAACCCGCGCACGGGCGAAGAGGTCGCCATCCCATCCGGGAAAACGATCCGTTTCAAGCCCGGCAAGGAGCTTCAGGCACACGGCTTCGGCGATGAGGGCGATCATGGTGAAGAGGCCGCGCCATCACGCCTGCCCGATTCGGAATATTAAGTAAGTCTGTCCCGGTGAACCGTTACGGGATTATTTCTCATCTAAAAGAACTGGCGACCGCGCAGAGTAAGCTATCCGGGTGCGGTCGCCAATTTTGTCTGTCAGAGGTCGAGTAACAACCAGAGACGTGTCAGAATCAATTCGCACCGCACCCCTTTTTATTGACGCGCCGCCGCACATAGCCAGCCGCCGCCGCTCTCTACGGCGTCCGACCGCTCGTGAATGGCGACGGCACACGCTTCTTTTTCTCCTGACGACAGTGACGGCGACCATCGCGGGTGTGACGCTGATGGCTTCCAGCTCCGATATACCAGAGCCGAATATGGCTTTGCCCGCTGCCTGGCCCGGTTACTTCTTTTACGTGCCTGAGTACTATCTGAGACAGGTCGGCCTGATTATCGGGCAGGCTCTCGCGCATCCCTCACTGCTCTTACAGGGCGCGACGTTTGCGGGCGCGCTTCTAGCTATCCTCACAGCGCACGAGGCGGGACATTACGTCGCGTGTCGCCGGTACGGGGTTGATGCCAGCTTGCCCTTCTTTATCCCCGCGCCGCCGCTCTTTATAGCGGGCACGTTCGGCGCGTTTATCAAGATCAAGTCGCCCATTCCATCGCGCCGTGCTCTCTTCGACATTGGAGTGGCTGGCCCGCTCGCGGGCTTTATCGTCGCCCTACCCATAAGCTTAGCCGGGCTGTTGATGCTCGGCCCTCCATCCCCTATGACCGAAGGCGCGATCATTCTCAACGATCCGCTGCTGTTTCAACTGATGGCGCGCGCTCTTGGTGTTGAGTTAATGAACGCGCAGGGCGGCCCTCTCTATTTTGCCGCGTGGATCGGTCTGCTGGTGACGGCGCTTAATCTCATCCCGGTGGGCCAACTCGATGGCGGGCACGCTACCTACGCCGTCTTCGGCACGCGCGCCCACAAACGCCTGGGTCAAACGGCCTTTATCGCAATGTCCACGCTCGCCGTCCTGGGCTGGCTGTGGCACAGCAGCCCGAGCGGATTCCTCTACACCGTGCTGCTCGCCGTCATGCTCAGAGTGCGTCACCCGCAGCCGGAAGACAACACGCCCCTTGATCG
>JBKKAL010000008.1:0-3973 GCA_046714695.1 Pyrinomonadaceae bacterium | reverse complement strand
CCTCGTTCATTCTCCATGGGAGTCGGATATTCGCACACAGGGCATGTCGCCCAGGGCGTGAGCTGGTCGGCACGCATTTCGTAGTGACCTTTCAAGCGAGTCTCGACCTGCGCCAGGATATTCAGGCATTCCTCAGGACGAAGTCTTTCGTGCTTTGATGCCCAGGAGAAGCGCTCCGCATAATCGGGAAATTTCGGGGCTTCCCCCCATCTCTACGCAGGGTCTGTCGCGTTGCGACTTCTACCCAGCAGGTGCATGTGAACTTTTCTGTATTCTCCGGCCGTCTTCAAGCCTTTTGGTTCCGCCTCGTCATTGAGCGCCCAGTTGCCCGCTTCCCAGTAGTTGATGCAGCCGCCTTCAAGTTGAGGCAGGACATCAATCATAGCTTTGCCCGTCGCGGCAACTAAAAAAGACCAGAGCATCAATTCGAGCGGAGTCAGCTCGCTTCTCTCCCATACTTCTCTGGGAGGAATGACAACCAGATTTCCCCCATCCTGCCGACTCACGAGAACCAATGTTCGATCCGGGAGGACGATGTGCCCTCCATGGCAAGTGAAGAGTTTCAGAGCCATAATTCTCCCAACATCTTTTGCATACTATGGACTGTGGCTTTTATGAATCCTCTGAAAACAAGTATTCCGTAGTTATCTGGATTGCCTTGTACGAACCTGTGGATTGCATTCACAACATCAGATTTTCCTAACCACACAACCCACACGAATCACCCCGCCTTGAACGACCCTGGCATTGATGCCGCGCAGGTGAAGCTGTTTTCCCGCAGGCGAATTGACAAACTTCATCGCGTCCAACCCAAAACGCGCCACAAATTTTTTACAGCCGTTGTGGGGTTGCGCCGTAACTTCAATCACGGCAGAGCCGAGCGCCAGTCGTGTTCCGGCGGGCAAATTTTCATCGCTCAAATCAATATCAATGTAAAGCTGATCTCCGGCCAGTTGCCAACGATCTTTGGCTCGCGCCACAAGGGCGATGGCGCGGGCATTCATAATGTTGAGCTGCATGTCAGGATGCGGAGAACCGTCTGATGTGCGAGAACTACTGCGCATTTTCCAACTGTCGCCGACGAGACCTTCTATCGGATGCAGCTCACACTCATTGAGAACCTCCCGCTCGCCCAAAGCGGGCCGTCTCACGATCAACTCCAACACGCCTTCATCTTTGGGAGAGCGGCGAATCTCGTCCAACCCCGCTTCAAGCTCTGCAATCGTCAAATGGTTCACGCCGGCCACGAACAGTCTCCTTTATTCTCAAGCGCTCCCGGCCCTTTCATTTAGCCGTATTTGCTTCGCCGCCTTCCGGGCCATAAAAAATCACCCAGACGATGAGGTCGTCTGTGAAGTTTAGGAAACGATGGATTGCTCCGGCAGGGGCAAATAAAAAATCGCCTGCCCCAAAGGGCTGCCGGCTTTCACCGTTGATAAACTCGCCGCTTCCCTTTACGACGACATACGCTTCGTCTCTGGTATGCGGTTGTTGTTGGTCAACGCCGCGCGGGGCATAAAGCTCGACGGCTAAACTGCCATGTTCAAAAACAGTGATAAAGGGTTTTCCTTCAGGAGTCGGCAGTTGAGCGATCGCTTCCGCCACTGTTACCTGTCGCTTTTCAATAGTGGGATCGGTTTTCATTTCTCCGTTTTCCATCATCCTGCACTCCTTACCTGATCGGTCATACCGCACGCCACATATCTTGAGGCTAAGACATCACAAAATCGCGCGATCTCTTCTTCCGTGTTGTAGTAATGAACTGAAGCTCTCACCAGATGCGGAAGTTTGCGGTCGCTCATATCCAGCCGCGTGCCTTCAGGCAACGAGTGAGTGACGTTGATGCCTTCTTGAGCTAAATCACGTTGCACCTCTGCCGAGTCCTTACCTTGAACAGTAAAGGTGACGATGCCACACCGATCAGCACCGAGATCATGCACAGTGATGAAGTCTAAATCGTTTAATCGAGCACGAAACAGCTCGGCCAGTTTCCTGACCCGCGCCCAGATCAGATCGAGTCCCCAACCGAGCGCATAATCAATGGCGACGCCGAGACCGATTTTGCCCGCGTAGTAGGCTTCCCAGTTCTCAAAGCGCCGCGCATCAGCGCAGATTTCATAACGATCTCTGGCGACCCATCTGGCTGCATGCATATCGAGGAACGGCGGCTCAAGTTGTTCAATAAGACTGCGACGCACATAAAGGAAGCCCGTGCCGCGCGGGCCGCGCAAATACTTGCGCCCGGTCGTAGAAAGAATGTCGCAGCCGATTTGCTTTACGTTGACAGGCATCTGCCCGACCGATTGACAGGCATCAAGCAGATAAAGCACACCGGCTTCGCGTGCGACTTTGCCGATTTCAGCAGCGGGATTTACGAGTCCGCCGTTCGTTGGGACATGCGTGATGCTGATAAGCTTGACGTGCTCATCCATCATGTCGCGTAAAGCTTTGACATCAACCTGGCCTTGCTCGTCATTGGGAATAACCTCAATGCGAGCACCCGTGCGCTGTGCGACCTGTAGGTAAGCGATGTAGTTGCTGGCATATTCCGCCTGCGCTGTTAAGATTCTGTCGCCGGACTTGAATGCAATGGCATAGAAGGCCATATCCCATGCGCGGGTCGCGTTTTCGATTGAAGCTATTTCATCAGGCTCGCAACCGATAAGACTTGATGCCGCCCCGTACACACGATTCACGGCCTCTGCCTGTCGGTCTTTGGCCTCATAGCCACCGATGGCCGTTTCGAGTTGCAGATGATTGACGACCGCCGCGAGCACCGGCTGCGGCATCAGCGCCGCGCCCGCGTTATTGAAATGAACGACGTTCTCGCAGCCCGGCGTGTCGCGTCGCGCACGCGCAAGATCAAAACCCGATTCTTCAGTAGTCATATCCATCATTGAGCGTAACTCACAATCTCTTTATGATTGAAACCGATCAACAGTTTTATCGAAACCTGATAACGCGCCTGCTCATTCACGAGCGGCAATCAACTCGATTTCCACACGCGCATCGAGCGGTAGCCTTGCGGCCTGAATAGTTGTGCGGGCCGGTGGATCACCCTTGAAAAATTCTGCGTATGATTCATTCATCGCGGCAAAGTCATTCATATCTACAAGAAAGACCGTCGTTTTAAGAACCCTTTCAAGGCTGCTTCCAGCCGCCTCAAGGACAGCCTGTAGATTGCGCATCACCTGCCCGGTTTGTTCCATAATATCGCGGCTGATCAACCTGCCCGTTTGCGGATCGAGCCCCGCCTGGCCCGATGCGAATACGAGATTACCCGCGATGATGGCCTGCGAGTATGGGCCAACGGGCGCAGGCGCATTGTTCGTTTCCACTATCTGTTTCGTCATTTGAATATGTTCTTTCTCCATCGAACTACCTGGCTAATGATGTCATGCCGGAAATTGCACTTGCCTGCGTGCCCGCAACTCCGACGGCAACAAACTGTGATAGATGAATTCGTTGAGCGGCGTTGCCACATCTGCTTCCTGACCAAGACGCACGACCGCGCCATTCCAGGCATCAAGCTCGGACGGCTTGCCCGCCGCAATATCTCTTTGCAACGATGTCGTCCCGCCCGGCACCAGAGAATCTATAAACGACATCGTTTTCTCAATGCTTCCTTCCGCCAGAGCAATTTGTCGCCCGCGTGCGACCGAGAAAATCTCTCGCATACATCTCTCAATCATTCGACGCGTTTCCGGCAGGGCGCGTATGATACCGACGGGAGCGCGACTCACAGCCCCAACACCACCGTAGCCTGCCACCAACAGGAGCTTTTCCCAGAGAGCTACTTGAATGTCCGGCGGAATTTCCGCCTTTACGCCAGCGCGCTCGAAAGCCTGTTGAAGTCGCCTGGCCCGTTCGCTTGGTTGATTGTCCAGTTCGCCAAATTTTATAAAATGAGTTTCGCCAATGCTGCTAATATGGCCCGGGCTGTCCACCCAACTAAAAGTCCCGCACAGACCAT
>JBKKAL010000007.1:0-14566 GCA_046714695.1 Pyrinomonadaceae bacterium | reverse complement strand
GGTTGAATGCGCACAAGCTCGAACGTTCGTCCTGCTTTAAATTCGCCCGTCCGCTCTCTTAGTTGAATACGACAGTTGAAGATGAGTTTTTGGCCGTACCTGAGGGGAGCTAATAGTATGCGCGAAGGATTCCTCGCCGCGTTGATGGCAGTAGTCGGAGCTTTCGCTTGCTCTGTGTTCCTGGCCGACCGCGCGTATGGACAGGAGCTTGAGATGCTGGAAGCGCCTCCGTTAATGAAGTACATACCGCAGGCCGAGCGCGCCCAGCTTGCTAATGCCAGAGACACAAAGGGACGCATACGCCTCAGCATTCAGCTTATACAGGAGCGACTGGAAACAGCAGAACGTCTGACCATCTCCCGTCAATCTGCGGCAGCGGCCACCGAGCTAGGTATTTACCAGGCTCTCATCGCGGATACGCTCTCTTACTTACATGAAAACAGCCGCGCTAATAATAAGAACCGTGATCTTTTCAAGCTGATGGAGCTGACCCTGCGCGCTCATGGCTCGCGCATCGAGGCGATGCGTCGCGTCACGCCTTTTGAAGAGGCGGCGGGCGTTAAGGCGATCTATGAATATGTATGGGACGCCCGCACCGCTACGCTCAATGCTTTCTTTGGTGAAGAGGTCGTGACGGAAGACACGAATTTTAAGAAAAAGAATGCGAGAGCCGAAGCGGTCAACCCGTCGTTCTCAAGGCTGGACGCGGTCTTTGCGCTGCTGGAGGATAAATCCAAAGCCCCGGAGGCTATTCCCATTCTGATCGAGTTGTTGAAAGACGCAGACCATTTTATTCGTCTCGATGCGGCTTACGCGCTCGGCTTTATCGGCGCAGAGGCCAGATCGGCAGTACCTCACCTGATCCTTCTATTGAAGGACCAGGAGGCGACGGTTCGCAACAATGCCGCGTATGCGCTGGGTCTGATCGGAGCGGATGCAGACAGGGTTGTCCCGGAATTGGTCAAGCTAATTAGAGACCGTGATGCTCGCGTCCGTTTTAATGCCGCCGAGGCCATCGGACGATTCGGACGCGCCGCCGTGCCCGCCCTCAACCGCGTTACGCAAGATTAGAAACAACGCACCGTTGACAAAGCTCTGCGATGGTGAGCCTCTATAGATGAGGCTATTACGCTGGGTCTGGGTGAGGGGGATGAGCGTTGGGGTTACATGCTGCGGACAAATAGATGCATCAGAATTCCTGAAGAGCGTAGGTGGGCGAGTCCTGATAAAGCAGAAAGTTTAGCGACTGTCCTTCGACGACCCAACCCTGAGGCGTATAGCAGATGGGGATGTCAACTTGAGTGGTCGCCCTGCTTTCTTCCGACCACATTCCTCCCTTGATCTCCTCGCACCTGAGACCCCAGTACGCGATGCCGGAATAGATGCTGCGCCAGTAGACGCCGTACAGGACTCTGTAGGCGATGCCTTGCACCTCTATGTAGATCGCCATGCCGCGCAGGATTTTGTGATCTATCTTGCCGATCAGATCGAAGAGCCTGCTTTCATCCTTCGCGCTAAGAGAGAGTTCTTCGAGATCGGTTGACGGGACTGGTTCGGATTCATCCGAAGAGGAGATCAACCAGCGCTCCCTGTTGTAATCGGAATCGGGTTGTTCCATCTCTTCCCGAAGATTTTTCGTGTCCATAAGCTGACGCCTCAGGCCGTGATCCGGCCGCCGCTCCTCCAACCTGCGCCCATACTTTCGGATGAGTTGGGCCAGCCTGTCAACTAAAACCTGACATGGAAGACGCTCCCTGCCGTAAGCCGGCCATTTTTTGACTGCTGAACCCTTTCCAGCCCGGACTCCGCGTGCTCAATTTTATATCCCGCGCCTATGAGCTAAGATAAGAGTCCTTCGGAGGTGAGCTATGTTGATGAACCCCCCTCGCGCTTTATATATCTATGTTGTGTTGGCCGTGTTTCTGCTCGGCGGACGAAATGCTTTTTCCTTTGCCCAGGACATACAGGGCATTAATTCGGACGATTTGGTCGGTGGGGCCGGTACGCTGAACGAGCAGCCTGTCCGCCGCCAGCACCGCCATCGCAAGGAAAAATCAGGCACGCCCGCCAATTCACAACCAGCGCAACCCAAAGAGCAGGCCACCGGTGGAAGCCGCGCGTCCAGAGAAACAGAGCGCCCGCAGAGAGAGACCATGGCGCGCGCGCGTCCCGTCAAGAAAAAAACGGCTGCTCGCCCCGCGAGAGAGACGGCTCGCGTGAGGGAGACCACCCCCAGACCGACGCCTGTTGCGCGAGAGACGCCGCGCCGCCCGGCAACGCCACCACCTCCGCCTGAATTATCCGCCGAGGATTACAATGATCAGGGTGACGAATTCTTCGACGCCGGTCAGTACGCCAAAGCCGTGGAGGCTTACCGTAAGGCCGTCAGCCTTAAGCCCGATTACGCTGAAAGCCACAATAGCCTGGGCGATGCTTATCTCAACCTGGATCGCAGCACAGAGGCCGTCGAGGCATATAAACAGGCCGTCCGCTTCAAACCCGATTGGGACGAGCCCTACCTTGGTCTCGCAGACGCATACCTCAATCTAAAAAAGGAGTCGGAGGCCATAGAAGCCTACAGGCAGGTGGTCAGGCTCAAGCCTAACATGGCCGACGCGCAATATAATTTAGGCTCGCTCTATTACGGGGCGGGACGCTACGCCGAAGCCGTCGAACCGCTTAAACAGGCGACCCGCCTCGATCAGCAAAACTGGGAAGCGTTCCACCACCTGGGCGTGACCTTTACTAATCTGAATCAGTCCAGAGAGGCAGCCGAATCATTCAAGCAGGCGATCCGCATCAAACCGGACTATGCGGACGCTCACTATAATCTAGGCGTTGCTTATTACAACTCTGGCAATTACAACGAAGCAGTCGAGGCGTACAAACAGGTGATACGTCTTGACGCGGGCTTTACCGAAATCTATAGCAACCTCGGCGACGCCTATAGCAAGTTGAATCGCTTCGCGGACGCAATCGAAGCCTACAAGCAGGCTGTGCGCTCCAAGCCTGATGCCGAAGACTATGGCAATCTTGGCTGGGCCTACAGCCAGACGGCAAAGTATGCTGAAGCGGTTGATGCATACAGGAAGGCGATTCATTACAAAGCGGAACGGGCCGAGATTTATAACAACCTAGGTTACGCGCTCGGTAGGTTGAAGCGTTGGAACGAGGTCATAGATGCTACAAAGCAGGCGATACGTCTCAAGGCCGATGATGCTGAGGCGTATAGCAACCTGGGCTGGGCCTATAACAACACTGGCCGTCACAATGAAGCGGTCGAGCCGCTCCGGCAGGCCATCCGTCTCAAGCCGGATTATACTGTGGCCCACTTCAACATCGGCATCAGTTATAGCCGTCTGGGCCAATTCACTGAGTCGGTGGCGGCATTTCAGCAGGCGACTCGACTAAAACCCGACTGGCCCGAAGCGCACAACAATCTGGGCTATGCGTATGGCAGTCTCAATCGCTGGAAAGATGCCATTGCGTCACACAAAGAGGCTATTCGTCTGAAACCCGACTACGCCGGGGCCTACTTTAATCTCGGTTATGCTCACCTGAAGAACGGAGATAAAAATGCGGCGCTGGAGCAGTACAAGATTCTACAGACGCTCAGTCCTGATCTGGCGAAGAAGCTTTACGTCCTGATCTACAAAAAACTCCCAAAGCAAACGGCCTGAAATAGTTTTGTTGCACCTGATGCATACTCGTAATTTACATTTTGTCGGCGTGTTGCTGGTCATTATTCTCGGCGCTCAGTCTGCTTTGAGCCAGACGTACGCTTCAGATGGCTGGCGAAAGATTGATGCCGAAGGCGAGTTCACGTTTTATCTTCCGCCGGAGATGGAAAAGGCGGACGTGCATGGCATTGAGAATCTTTATCAGGTGTACAGCGATGGCCGGTTAAAATTCAGCCTGGTCTTCGAGCCTTACGGCGTGCTCGCCTATGAGGAGAGGGAATCTCAATTCGGAAAAGATTATCAGGAGATAATGACCGAAGTTGACGGACGGCCTGCGTTTCTATTTATCTACCGGCGAGAAGCGGAAGGTCGCCGTCCTCAGACCTATAACGCGGATATATACGTTGGAGATTTGCCGGGAGCGAAGGTCAAACTCTGGATGTGGGCCAGCAGCACAAACCCGGACGATATTGACATCGCCAGGCGGATATTCAGCTCAGTCGAATTTACCAAAGATAAACCCACCCGGCACTGAAACCGTGCGCAGTCGTTACCCATGAATATCCATCGAATGACTTTGTTTCATGAGTAGAGAGGTTATTTTAAAAGCCAGCGTGGCAAAGTATAAGTGGAGCATGTTATACCGAATGATTCGGCACAGTGTTTCAGCAAGATAGCGGTACGCGGAAAATCACCAGCGCCTTATGAGCCAAAATCAAGCTAACAGCCTTATCACGTTGGCCGCGATGCCGGATGGAACACCAGAGGTCTTCACGTCTATTCAAGGCGAGGGACCCAAAAATGGCATGCTGTCTCTTTTCGTTCGGCTGTCTGAATGCAACTTGTTCTGTCGCTGGTGCGACACTGCTTACACATGGAGATGGAACTCGATGCGTGAGCATGAGGACGACAAAACCTACAGCAGGTCGGAATGGCAGATTAAGTTATCAGCGCAGGAATTAGTGGAGATAATTAGAGGGCGCGGAATTGACAGGGTCATCTTCACGGGGGGCGAGCCGCTTTTGCAACACAAGGCGTTGTTCCCCGTACTTAGAGGCTTACGCGCCATAGCTGAAAACATTGAGTTTGAATTTGAGACGAACGGAACTATCGCTCCACCCCGTGAGTTTCTTGATCTTTGCTCGCTTGTCGTTGTGTCACCTAAGCTTTCGAACTCCGGAATGGAGCCGTCGGTTAGAATCGTCGCCGCTTTAAAGAGTCTGTTGGAAGCACCGCAAGTAGTCCTGAAGTTTGTGGTCGAGTCAGATCAGGACTTTGAGGAAATCAGTTCCCTACAACTGCGGTTCGGAATCGCCGCCCACAGGATCTGGATTATGCCTCGTGGGCGGACAGCAGAGGCTATCGCTCAAACCACCCAGGCTATCATTGATAAAGTAATTGAGTCCGGCTACAACTACTCCCCAAGACTACATTTAGCGCTATTTGGTGAGAAGCAGGGAACCTGACAAACAGTTCCAGCCGCACCGTGCTTGCGTAATCTGAATTTGAACAAACTCAAGACCTAAATCTAACTGAACTACGAGAGAATGTTGGAGGATAAATTTGCAAGCAGTCGGCGCTTGGTAAGCTCGTCAATAAGGCGGCGATTGAAAGCGGGAGCAACCGCCTAACAGATCATTGTACATGATGCCTCGATACTATCTCTTTCATGCTTCATTGTGCGCCATCAAATACATTTTATAGATCAGTTGCGGCCCTACGGCGAAGCGCGCTCGTTATCTCTTCGAGAGCGAGCGGGTCACTGAACAGGCGAATCGCGGCGATCCCGTGTGCGCCCGTGCGCAGAAGGGCTGCGGTGTTTTCGCCTGTCACGCCGCCGAGCGCGAGGATCGGGAAGGGCGCAAGAGCGAGCGCGGCTTCGCTCAAGCGGGCAAGACCGACGGGCGGGCCGTAGGCGCGTTTTGAGGCAGTCTCGAAGATAGGCCCGAAGGTGGCGAAATCCGCGCCGCCGTCGCGCGCGGCGCGCGCTTCTTCCAGAGAGTGCGTCGAGACGCCGATCAGGAATTCATCTCCGAAGGCGCGGCGCACGACACCCGCGTCCATAGAGCGCGTAGTGAGATGAACGCCGTCGGCTCCGCCTGCGCGTGCGATGTCTGCGCGATCATTGACGAGAAGACGCGTGGCGCTACCGCGTGTGAGACGAGCGGCGCGCACCGTCAGTTCATAGAGTAAGCGTGCAGAGAGATTCTTTTCGCGTAGCTGGATAAGAGAGACGCGCGCGGCGATTGCCGCACGCACAACGTCGAGCAGGCGTGCGAACTCAATGCTCCCCTCATTGGTCGCGGGCATCGTCTCGCCGCTCGTGATTAGATAGATGGTCGGCGCTTGCAGTTGGGGCGGCATCTTTTTTTGGCTCTTGGGGCTTGCTGCTGCTGCTGCTGTCGTCCGCTTGCATAGCGCGCACGGTCTGTCGAAAGTGCGCGATCTCCCAGAAAGCGATGCCTAGATTGAGCAGTCCGAGGCCGGTCACAGCGCCGCGCACCCAACCCGATGCGACGGCGCGCTGCAAGCCTGTCAATCCCGTCTTGTGGGCCGCATAAACCAGGAAATAGTTGTCTGCCCAGTCGCTTAACCCGAACGGGTGAACCCATGGCAAGAGCGTGAGCACGATGCCCACCTCCAGGCATAGAATGATGTAAAAGATAACGCTGAGCCTCGATGACATATCTTTATAGATGTCCCGTCTCAGAGATTGGATGTTCGACTGTGCGCCTGCAAAACTAGCCCCTCACATCCGATCCCTGATCCTTAAGTTTCTTCAACTCGCTCAATTTAGCCGAGACGCCGCGATAAGAGACGCTGGTGCCGTAAACCTCCGTGAAGGTTTCTATCGCATGATCCAGATCGCCCATCTGCTCGTAGGCCATGCCCAGCTCAAAGCGTAGGGCCTGATACTCGTCCTCCGTATGGCCGGGCGCGCTTAATCCCTTCTTGAGCCATGTACAGGCCAATCGCGGCATCCCCTTTTTCATAAAACAGTGGCCGATCAGGTTGCAGCACTGTAGATAGCGCGGCGTGCCGTCGCCGGGCTTGGCCAGACCGGCGGCGATCTGAAACTCTTCGACCGCTTCGTCCACCAACTCCATCTCGTTATAGGCGAGTCCCAGATTATAGTGCGTTTCATAGTCGTCATCCGCGGGCGACGGCTCTTCTTCGACCGCGGCGCGAAACTCATCGAAGATATCGGCGAGTTCCGGGTGAATGACGCCCTTGGCTTTTGGTGGTGATGGAGGCGGCGCTGGTTTGACCGCATCAGCCGGAGACGCATCTTCTTCGCGAACCTCATAAAGCTCATAGCCGGAAAATTCAACCGTGGCTTCGGGCTCGACCCTGGGCGCGGTGCTCTCCTCAGTACTTGCGGTGCCGCCGGACGAGGGCTCTGTGTTTGCCAGAAGCGCGCGGCGTTCCTCAATGGCCGGATGAGCACCGAATTGGCGTTCCAGCATACTGAGCGTTTCCTGCGCGATGTCCGCATAGCCCTGTGTAAGATAAAAATCAACGCTCTCCAATTCCTGCAACAACAGCGCCTCATGCTTCGGAGCAGCCGCTGTGGTAGTAGTGACGGGACGTTCGGACGCGACCTTTGGCGCGGGCGTTTCCGTGATGACGCTGTCGAAATCTATCTCTTGAAAATCGCTCGACGACTGCTGCGCCGCCTGTGGCAAGGGGGCTGGCGCGGGCGGAATCGTCTCCTCATAAAAATCCGCGTTCAGGTCTGCGAAGGAGGCCGCCGGGTCTTGCGGCTTCTCGCCCCCTACTACTGCTTCGGCCGCTGGCTCTGCCGTTACGGAGTTCCACTCGAACTCCGCGAATTCTCCTGACGGGGCATCGGCCGTGCTCTGCGTCGCATCATCCGCCTCAGCCGAATAAGAAGATGTGAAATTCTCGAACGCCGGAATCTCTTGACCGGAAGGCTTGAAGACGGACTCGTCCGCGTATAAAGCGTCAACGGGTGTATCGCCGAGAGCGTGCAGGCGATCAAAGTAGTATTGATTGTCTGGCACAAGACGGGCGAGCTGCGCCACTGCATTACGCTCTTCGTCCACAAGCTGAGCGCGCTGGGCCGCTTCTGCCAGACGTTCGAGCGCGAGGCGCAACTGCTCCTCATCTCGTCGCCAGCGATGAACGTGAACGAGCATCCGCAGTGCATTGATATGTTCGGGCTCGCGCGCCAGCGCTTCACCTAGTATGTCAATCACCTGATCATCTTCGCGCCCCGTGAGCATCTGCTGAACAATGCTGCCCATGATACGCACCGCAGCGTCCGTGTTACCCCCTTTGAGATAGAGGCGCGCCACGTCAACGAAGCGCGGGTATTTCTCCTTGTCACGATGGATGAGGGCGGCAGTCGAGCGTTCCGCCGCCGATACGTCGCCGGCCTCCGCATGCGCGCGCGCCAGCATCGAGAGCAACTCCACATCGTCGGGCTGCTCGGCCACGGCCTGCTCCAGCACATCGGCGGCTTCCTGCGGCGTGCCGATTGCGATGTGCGCCGAGAGTGTGCCGGTCAGGGCCGCGTGATCGAAGGGGAAGAGATTGAGAGTCAGCGAGTATGGCCCGAGCGCGTTTTCGTACTGGCCGCGCGCCAGCAGGAGGTCTCCGACTTTGGTGTATGCTTCGGCAGCCTCCGTGTGAAAGTTCGCACGCGCGTAACCTTCAGCGAGGCGGCGGCGAATCTCTATATTGTCAGGGTCGAGGTCGGCGACACGGCGCAGGACTTCGAGCATTTGGCTCGTCTGTCCGGCGCGCGAATAACTCTCCGCGACGATCATGTACTGCGCGCGGGCTTCGACCAGAAGACCCTGCGACTCGTAAAGAGCGGCCAGTTGACTCGCGATGTCGGCTGAGCCCGGTTGCAGGCGCTCGACCTTTTTGTACATCGCGACGGCTTTCAGAGAAAAGCCCTGTTCGCGATAGTGCTCGGCGATGCGCGTAAAGCAGGCGACGGCTTCACCGTCCTGTTTGGCGCGCGCGTAGAGGTCGCCCAAAACGTTGAGCGCCATAAAGTCGTCCGCGTCGTTCTCAACGATCTGACGATACTCATTGATGGCTGGCGTAATCTTGCCCTGCGCAAGGTATTTCTCAGCCGCACGTAAAACCTTTGCTTTATCAAATCCCATCGAGAATCGTTTGTGTCGTCAAAAAGGGTGACAGTGGCGGCATCTGCCGGGACGGTGGGTGGCACTCAATCTTGCTCCGAGCACCCTCGGAAGAAACAGCCCCTCCAAAAATTCTTTGATGCCCGCACATCGAACACCAAAGAATAACGCTAACATGCGTAAACGGCGAGTGTCAACGACGTTGCGCTCAGTGCTTTAACCAGAATCTTCCTTGATTTCAAAGAGCGCTTTGCGCGACGGATTTGCGCTATGCTTGAACCGGAGGCTAATCTACGGATTTAGCGGCCATCGCTTAAAGTTTAAGGAAGCAATCTCCGAGGGGAAGAGGTTTTCCCGCGACCTTTGGATTCACACGGCACAAGCAGCGATTATAACGCGAGCCACGCTACGCCTCTGCCTGCGCTCTCTCCTCGCCGGGAAAGTGTGACGCACTTCGCAGAGGGCGTAGCCTTGGCGGGCTTTCTCCTCTACGCCGTTTTCGCGCCGCATTCAATCGCGGGCGCACAGATAGCACTCGCGCTTGCCGGCCTTGGCTGGCTCTTGCGAGCGGTTGCCACAGGGAACGCGAATCTGCGGCGCACTCCGCAAGACCTCCCCATCTGTCTCTTCCTCGCATGGACGATCCTTTCCGCCTTCCTTTCAGAAGAGCCGCGCATTAGCCTGGCCAAGCTGCAATCCGTGTTCGTCGTCCATCTGTTCTTCATGACGCGGGCCGTTTTAACGCGCCGCATGGCGCTCCTGGTAGTCGCGCTGATGATCACGTCGGGTGTGGCGGGCGTCGTCTGGAGCGTGGCCGATATTGCGCGCGGGCGGGGAGTGATAGTCGAGGAGATGAACGAAGACAGCCCTTTTCGCCAGACAAACGTGCAGGTTGGCGATGCCGTCTGGCGCATTGGCCCGGTACGCGTCTCCAACATACAGGAGATAGATGATGCGGTCAGGAGCGCCCCAACAGGCGTACCTCTCGCAGTCAGTTTTATACGGCAGGGCGAGCATGGCGAGTGGCCCACGCTTATTATCACAGATGAGATGAAAGCGCGCCCCTTTCCTTCCGGTCTCAAGGGAAGAGCGCCGACGCGCCGTTTTCGCGCTTCGGGCTGGACGAGGCATTACGAGACCTTCTCAGAGACGCTGCAAATACTGGCCCAACTAGCGCTCGGACTGGCGCTCGCTCAATTGCACCAGCGCCGAGCGAGATGGCGCGCGTGGCTGGCGCTCTTAGCGAGCGCCGTGCTGGCAGCAGGTATCCTGTTGACGGCGATGCGCACGGCGCTGGTCGCTTTAGCCATCGGAGCAGGCGTAATCAGTTGGCGTGCCGCACGCAAAAAGGAGCGCTTGATTATCTGCGCGGCCATCATCACCTTGCTCGCGACGGGCGCGCTCGCCGTCTGGCGGACAAGGGTCGCGGGCTCGCTCTCTTTTGATGATGCGAGCACCAGCTTACGGCTCAAGGTCGCGGGTACAGGGCTCTCGCGCCTGATGATTCATCCATTCTTCGGACATGGCATGGACGCTGTGAAGAAGCATTGGACGGAGTGGGGCTTTTCCGGCACGGATGTGATTCACATGCACTCGACGCCGCTGCAACTGGCCTTCGATAGAGGCTTGCCCGCTCTCATCTTCTGGTTATGGATTATGGCCTCTTTCTGGCGGACTACGGCGCGAGCGGAAAAGAGTGCTCGCGATGGCGGCGCGGAGACGAATAATTATGGCCTTCTGCTCGGAGCGACGGGAGCGCTCGCAGGATTCTTCGCCAGTTCCCTGGTCAACTACAACTTCGGCGACGGCGAGGTCGCACTCGTCTTCTGGTGGCTGATGGGAATAGTAGTAATCAGCAATCAGCCGCTCAGTAGTCAGCCCGCCGGTCAAACCAAAAAGCTGATAACTGACTACTGACTACTGATTACTTAATTTAAATCACATCCGCGAAGTTCTTGCGTGTCCTGGCGAACCACCAGTAACCGAAGATAAAGCAGACGAGTGCGAAGGCTGTGAAATAGGCTAGCCCGCGCCAGTCGGGCATGGAGCCTTCAAGCACGACGCGGCGGTAGCTGCGGATCAGATGTGTGAACGGATTGACATTGATGTATGAGCGGAAGCGTTCCGGCACGACCGATTCAGGATAGATGATCGGCGTCAGATATAACCATGTCGTCAAAAGAAGCGAGATGCCCTGGACTATGTCGCGCAGGAAAACGCCGAGCGATGCGACGAGCCAGGCGACGCCGAGCGTGGCAAGCAGTTGCGGCACGATCAGCACAGGCAGCCACAGTATTGTCGGATGCAACTCCCCGCGAATGATGAGCGAAAAGGCGACGAGCGCCAGCGTGCCGAACAACTGATTGGCGAGCGCCGTGAGCGCCAGCGAGACCGGCAGTATCTCCAGCGGAAACACGACGCGCTTGACCAGATTGGCGCGCGAGACGATGGTGTTTGACGAATGCTGGACGGCCTCCTGAAAGGCCGTCCAGGGCAGCAGCCCGCAGAAAAGATAGAGAGCGAAATCCCACGCCGAACCGTTTGCCCCGAAGCGCGCACCGAAGATGCCCGCGAAGATAAACGTGTAGATCGCAATCATCACGACCGGCGTCACCAGCGCCCAGATGATCCCAAGGACAGAGCCCCTATAGCGCGCCGCCAGCTCGCGCCTGGTCAGCGACAGGATCAAATCAAAACGGCGCGGCAACTCCCACAGGGGTCGCCACACCGCGCGCCGTGCCGTCTGTGCCGAGATCATGTGCCGGATTGTAGCAATAAGTAGTCAGTAATCAGCAATCGGCTTAAAGATTATCCGAGGCACATAGAACTTAAAGAGAAGTTTTGATTGAACAAGGGCTAACAACTGATTACTGATTACTGACTACTTATTATACAATCTCTGTCTTATGAGTATTGCGCTCAGCGTTGAAGGCGTCTCCAAGCAATATCGCATCTATGATCATCCGGGCGACCGCCTGAAGGAGACACTTTCGCGCGGGCGCTGGAAGTGTCACCGCGAATTCTGGGCCTTGAGCGACATCGGCTTTGAGATCGAAGCGGGCACGACGACCGGCATCATCGGCCCGAACGGCAGCGGCAAATCAACCCTGCTCCAGATCATCACGGGCACGCTCGAGCCCACGCATGGCCGCGTCCTCTCTGATGGGCGCATCGCCGCCCTGTTGGAGCTTGGCGCGGGCTTCGACATGGAATTCACAGGCATTGAAAATATCTTTATGAACGCCTCGCTGCTGGGTTTCTCGCGCCGCGAGACAGAGGCGCTCTTGCCGGAGATCGAACGCTTCGCAGAGATCGGCTCATTTATTCACCAGCCGGTGAAAACCTATTCGAGCGGCATGTATGTGCGTCTAGCCTTCTCGATTGCGGTCAGCACCGCGCCGCAGATACTGATTATTGACGAGGCACTGGCCGTCGGCGATGCCGTCTTTCAACATCGCTGCACACGCCGCATAAAAGAGATGCAGGAGAGCGGGGTGACGATCCTTTTCGTCTCGCACGACCCCGGCGCGATCCGTGCGCTGTGCTCGCGCGCCATCCTTCTCAACGGCGGGCGGATAGAGGCCGACTCAAAGCCTTCGGACGCGCTCAACCGTTACCAGAAACTGATCATGGCGCGCGAGGAGGCATATGATACGAGCCAGACGCCCCACCAGCAGACGGGCGAAGGTGAAAGCGCTTCTTTAGCGGAGGAAGCGAGCGCTCCG
The DNA here is from genome assembly GCA_046714695.1 of Pyrinomonadaceae bacterium. GTDB lineage: Bacteria > Acidobacteriota > Blastocatellia > Pyrinomonadales > Pyrinomonadaceae > DASQYE01. Next base: position 2,041 of record JBKKAL010000007.1, on the reverse strand, counting down.
CTCAGCTATATTTATCGGCACGGCGACAAGAGCGCGGCATTCCTGAGCGTCGAGATACTCGATGCCACGCGCAAAGCGGTCGAATTGGTGGAGAGCGGAGCCTTCATTTTACTGCGCGAGCGCGTGCTCTTTAACGCTGACGTTGATGAGCCAGTCTTCGGTTTTCTGATCCGTAACCGGCATGGCATTCACCTCTACGGCAGCAACACGGATCTGCTACAGATCAACTTTGGCGCGGTGCGGCGCGGCGAGGTCGTCGAAGTTACCTTCGCGTTGAATGCCTGGCTGGCCTCCGGTCTCTATTCGCTGACCGTCGCCGTGCATACGCGCGAAGGCATCAGCCTCGATTGGATTGACGGCGTGTCGTACTTTCGCGTGGTGAGCAGCGTCGAGATGGAAGGGGTGGCCAATCTCAATGCAAGCGCCACGACGCGACGGCTCGATCCACGTCCAGATCGGGCGAAGGCGAATCTGACCAGAGCAGTTGAGGTCTGAGCGGCGCGCCTGGGGCTCCGGTTGACTTCCATTTTAATTAGGCTTACGGTTTTGATCGTGACGGAATATTTCCTACATACAGCGTAGAATAAAGTTGGACGGGCGGCTCACACCATAGGGTAGAGCGCGCAAACTCACGTGATGGAAAACGGCGATTCCGAAATTAATATAGATCATTTGATGGCGCGAATTCGCCAGGCGGCAGCCGAGCGTAAGGCCCAGAACGGCACGTCTCTGATTGATGCTTCCGCGATAATGCACGAGCTTTTGAAATCGAACGGCTCCTCGCACGCGCCTGCGCCTGCCTTCACGCCCACACAGGTCTCGCTCTCCGCGTCTTCCCTGACGCAGCCCTCGCACCAACAGATCAGGGCTACTTTGACGCGGCCCCCGTACCAACAGATCAGGGCTACGGAGTTGAGCTTGCAGCCCGATTTTGAACCGCTTGATAACGATCATTATCACCTCAACGACTTGCTGAGAATCCACGACCAGCAGTTCATCCGCAACGCTTATCGAGCGATCCTGAAACGCGAGCCGGATGATGATGGGTATGCCGGGCATCTGGAAAATCTACGCAGCGGTCGCTTTAACAAGATAGATATTCTGGCAAGCATGCGCTATTCGCTGGAAGGGAAGGGAAAGGGCGTCGAGGTTGAAGGATTGACGTTTCCGGCATTCATCCGACGACTCTATCGCATACCCGTGGCCGGTTACTTGATGGAACTCGCTGTCGGAGTCTTTCGCCTTCCCGTATTGCTCAGAAGCCAGCGTGAGTTTGAATCCTACACGGTTTCGCAACAGGAACGCCTGGCTCAACATTTTAATCTGACCGGCGAGCGATTAGTTAATCATATCAACCTGACCAGCGAAGCGTTAGTCAATCATATCAATGTGACCAGCGAAGGATTGGCGGGCACGGTGTCAGAGGCAAACGCGCAATGGGCCGATAATCTGTCGGAGGTCAACGAGCGTTTGACCAGTGATCTCGCAAGAGTCAGCACGCAACTGGCGCAGGATTTCTCAAAGGCTTTCGAGGATTTCTCGAAGACCTTTGAAGAGCTATCGGAATCACACAAAAATGTGAGCACACTGCATCACCAGAAAATAGGCGGCCTCTTTCGTGAGCAGCAGGCGATAGTCGAAGACCAGGAGAAGCTGAGAGCGGATATTCAAGCTTACATGGTCGCCGAACAGGAACGCTCCAGGCAGCAGGCTCAGTTACTGGAAACATATGACGAGCGATTGAGTCAGGCCAGGCAGCAGTACGAAACGCTGCTTAATAAGGTAGCCGAGCGGCTGCAACAGACGCGAGCCGAGTTGGTCATGCTGGAAAGACGCTTGACGCTACTGCTCGAAGAAGCACGCAGGCGTTTGCCTGAACCATTCGCGCAAGAACAATTGCAGACGATTACTGATGAAGGATCGCACGCGCTCGATATGCTCTACGCCTCGTTTGAAGACGAGTTTCGCGGCAGCCGTCAGGACATCAAAGATCGCTGCAGAGTTTATGTGCCCATGCTTAAGGATGCAGGCATCACGACAG
>JBKKAL010000006.1:0-25814 GCA_046714695.1 Pyrinomonadaceae bacterium | reverse complement strand
TGCCCCAGGCAGGTTTCAGAGCGCGCGTCTATGTGACGCCAGAACGAAAGATTCTCCGGCAGCGCAGTTAATTCCGCGCGGTCGCCCGTCTGCGATTCTCTGGCCCACTGCCGAACCTCGTCGAAATAATCAAGCTCTTCAAGCCCGTCGAGCACGGGCGAATTTTCCGCACGCTTGATGCGCTGGAGGCAGGCGTAATTAGTCCGGCCCTTCATGTACGCGGCGGTAAACTTTCGCGGCAGGATGCGTTGCAGGAAAGGGATGTCCTTCTCCATTAACTGCTCTTGCAGATTCTTCGTCCCCGTCGAGATGATAACGCGCCCGCTGGTGGCGACCGCCGCCGCAATCGCCGGGACGAGATAAGCCAGAGTCTTCCCTGTCCCCGTGCCCGCCTCGACGATCAGGTGGCGCTTCTCTTCGAATGAGCGCAGCACGGCCTCGGCCATCACGATCTGGCCGGGGCGATATTCATATTCGGGATGAGAGCGCGCGATCAAGCCGTCGCGCCCGAAGATCTTTTCCATAAACTTCAAGAGCCGCGTTTACGCTTCGTCGTTATCAAATTTCAGCTCAAGCAATCGGACATCCTCTAAATCCTTCGTCCGACCGGCTGCACGCTTGGATTCGATCAAATCATCTTTTGAGGCGACATAGAATTCCTGTCCCTGATAACTCATGGCGGTACGATTTGACCATGCATCCTCAAAACGTAATCCGGGAGTTGAGGTCTGGACATCAATACGCACTCGATCATTGAAAACAGTGATTTCGTGGGCCAGCAGTTCTGCGGCTGTAATTTGTAGCGCGGTCGCGAAAGTAACTTCGGTAAGAGCATCTAGCAAGCTTTGTGCATTATCCGTTGAAGCTTCGATCAATATATCCAGGTCAAACGTAGCGCGCGGAACACCATGCAACACGGCAGCGATACCGCCAATGACGACATATCTAACCTCGTGCTTTTGAAAGGACGCGAACACGTCCCGCAGCCGGTTGATCATTCTTTCGCTCCGCGATCAACGGATTATTCTCTAAAACGAGATCAGTGAACAAGCACAGCATCTCCATGCGCTCATCGAGCGACAGGGATTGAAACCAGCGCGCTTTAGCTTCGGGAGTCTCCTCTTGAAGGTCGTGAGAAATAGTTTCAATCATAACGACTCAATATACCATTCGACGGCAATCGCAGCATAACATCAAGATCGCGCGCCACGGCCACGACCATCACGATCTGGCCGGGCAATAGTCATATTCGGGATGAGCGAGCGCGATCAAGCCGTCGCGCCCGAAGATTTCTTCCACAGTTCAGAATATAGTTTATTCCGCGTCTTTATGCATCCGGTATTCGAGAGCGACAGTTTTCTTGATGAACGGTGGGTTGAGAGGCACGCACAGCTTTTCAAATGCATGAGAATGAAGCTCACACTTCAGTTCAGCGGGCCTGTGTCGCGGCTCTGGCGAGGGATAAATGCCGGCTCTCGCTCGCGCGGAGGCGAGTTGAGCAATTCGGTTGTCCCTTCCGTTATCGACCCCTGTACGGATGCGGGTGGAAGTGCGGCGGTCGAATAAGCGGCATCGAGCGCCTGCATACTGGCGGTGAGCGGAAGCTCTGGTGGAGGCGCTTTGCGATTTAGAGTCGTGTGCAGGCTTCTGAGCCCGGACAGCATAAAGGATAAAACGCAAATGATGCCAACGACTAATAGCATCCATCCGGCCTTAACGCCCTTCGGTTTACCGTAGAGAATCAAAGGAATAGTAAACAGCAGGAACCCGAGCGCGGTAAGCATTGCTGTCACGAGGGTTTGATAACCGGCGCGCGCCCCGGCTGTCAGACGCAGGATTTCCAGCTCTGCCGGTTCCCCGGTCACTGTGGGAGAGCCGCACACGCGGCAGAAACGTGAATCGCTGGTGTTCTCCGTTCCACATGCGGCACAGACGCTCGCTTTCGGAAGCTGTGTGACAAGAGCGACCATCGAATCCACCTCGCGACTCAAAGTCTGACGGTCACCCTTCGTCAGCATCGAGGTGAATATCGAGTAATCGAAGATGGCGAGCGTGGAGTTAGGGCCGTTTGACCGCAGGCCGACGGTCAAACGAGTGCCGTGTTTAAGTATATTTGCCGAACAGCTATACGGGCCGCTGCCGCGCTTTGCCTGTAACGGCTGCTCGTCGAGCACACGATAGCCCAGCCTTTCAAGGACATTAACGAGGCGACCGCGCACAATCTCTATATCGCCGGTCAATATTCTCCTGGTATGGTGCTCGCTCTGACTGTATCCACCTTCCATTCCGGCTATGAACTCAGACATGTCGTATCTCCCTGCACCGAATGCTTAGCTCAATTACGTCGCAAGCCCTGGATATGTTCCGCTCCGAGGAATCGCGATGAAGGTCAACCGGCTGTTAAGGCTTTAATCAGCGCCCATCGCTTCCTGTTCCGGCGCTCTCTGTTTCATTCGGTTCGGATAGAGCGGGAAACGCGATGAGAGTTCGGCAACGGATTGTCGGACTTTGCTGCGCACGTCCTCGGATTGCGGGTCGTGGAGGACTTCCGCAATGAGGCGACCGATCTCTCGCATCTCGCTCTCAGTCATGCCGCGCGAGGTGAGCGCTGGCGTGCCGATGCGTATGCCCGAAGTGACGAAGGGCTTGTTGGTATCGAAGGGGATCGTATTTTTGTTGACCGTGATGTTAGCCGCTTCGAGCGCCTTCTCGGCCTCTTTGCCGGTGATGCCTTTGCCCCCCATAAATACATCAACGAGCATCAGGTGATTATCCGTGCCGCCGGAGACGATGCGCAACCCCTGCTCCTGCAACTCCTGTGCGAGTGCCTTCGCGTTTTTGAGGACGCTCTGCTGATACTCTTTGAAATCTTCTCTGAGCGCCTCGCCAAAGGCGACCGCTTTGGCCGCGATGATGTGAACGAGCGGGCCGCCCTGCACGCCCGGAAAGAGTTTGCGGTTGACTTCGGCTGCGTGCTCCTCTTTGCAAAGGATGAGACCGCCGCGCGGGCCGCGTAAGGTTTTGTGCGTCGTGGTCGTGACGTAATCGGCGTGCGGCACGGGCGATGGATGAAGACCGGCGGCGATGAGCCCGGCGATGTGCGCGATGTCTGCGAACATGCGCGCACCCGTGCTCCGTGCGATCTCGCCGATGCGCTCGAAGTTGATTGTGCGCGGGTAGGCTGAAGCGCCGCAGATAATCAGTTTCGGTTTGTGTTCTTCAGCGATGCGCTGCAACTGGTCGTAGTCAATCTGTTCCGTCTCGACTGATACGCCGTAGTCCGCCACCTTGTAGCTCAGGCCGGAGAAGTTCATCGGATGACCGTGAGTGAGATGACCGCCGTGCGAGAGATTCATACCGAGAATCTGGTCGCCGTACTGAACGGCCGCCAGATAGACGGCCATGTTGGCCTGCGCGCCGCTGTGGGGCTGGACGTTGGCATGCTCCGCGCCGAATAGTTCTTTCGCACGGTCAATGGCCGCCTGCTCGACCACGTCCGTAAACTCGCAGCCGCCGTAGTAACGCTTCTTCGGATATCCTTCGGCATACTTATTGGTAAAGACGGAGCCCATCGCTTCCAGCACGGCCTCGCTGACGAAATTCTCCGAGGCGATCAATTCGAGCCCATTAGCCTGACGCGCGACCTCATCGTCAATCGCCCTGCTGATCAGGGGATCAACCTCCTTGAGCGGCGCATTCTTCTTATCCTTCATCCCTTCACCTCTCCCTGGGAAGTTTGTGATTCTTCGATCTGCCTGATCTTTTCGACGCGCGCGGCGTGTCGCCCGCCATCGAACAAGGTCTCGAACCATGCGCGCACGATTCGCGGAATATCCTCTTCGGGAGTGGTACGCGCGCCGATAGCGAGCACGTTGGCATCATTGTGCCGGCGTGCCAGTCGCGCAGTCTCCTCAGACCAGGCGACTGCCGCGCGCACGCCCTGAACCTTGTTGGCGGCGATAGCCATCCCGGTGCCCGACCCGCATACGAGCAAGCCCTGCTCGACGCTTCCCCGCGCGACCGCTTCAGCCACTCGTCGCGCATAGTCAGGGTAGTCAACGGACTCCTCCGACACAGCGCCGAGGTCTTCAAATTCCACGCCAAGCTCGCGAAGCAAAGGTTTCAAACGCTCTTTCTCCGCATAGCCCGCATGATCGCTGGCGAGTGCTATTTTCATCTCCGGTGAGCCTTTAATCTTAAGGAAAGATAGCCTTCAAAGACTTTGATGGTACATCACGTTTCTGAGCCCACGCAACTGGATACATCCGTGAGTTCGACCCAAGCCGCTAAGTTTGGAGTTCTGGGGTTTCTCAGGACTCGTGGCACATATCAGAAGAAGATTTATAAACTCAATAATGATTGACAAGAGATTCATTAAAAGGTAAAACCTCTTCCCCGCTGTACACGCCGGATATTGAGCGAGCCTCAGGGTTGGGATATACCAGTCAATGCTCTTTAGCAGTATTAGCCTAATCTATTTTCAGAGTAACGCGGACTTATCTCTAAGAATTTAGCCCACGACTTTGTTTCCTCGCTGTGCTTTAGAAGAAGTATTTCATCGTGCCTGATAAGGAGACGATTCAGATGATTAAGAAATTCCAGCGTCAACGAATACTCATTGCCCTGCTGGCTTTTGTGCTGATGATCCCTTTGGTCACCTGGCGCACGAGTCCCTCGGCGGCAGCGCCCCCGCCAAGCACGCGCACTATCACGGAGTGGACTATTCCGGGATGCGTGAACACTACGGTCGTAGACCCGGATACCGGCGATATCTTTATCATCCCCGGATGCGAGCCGCTCCACCCCATTATGCTTTCGCAACGTGACATCTTCTTTACCGAACGAAGGGCCAACAAAATCGGTGCGATAGACGTAATCAAAAACGTGCTGACGGAATGGCCGCTCCCGTCAATTCCCAACCCGATCACAATACCTCCCCTGAGGCCGCCATTGACCGCCTCTCCTCACGGCATTGTGAACTATGGCGATGGCGTCATGTTCTGCGAGACAGGCACGAGCAAGATCGGGCTCCTTGACCCGAAGACAAACCTGCTCACGGAATGGGACATTCCATTCTTTATTTTTGATCCGCCCGGCCCTCCGCTTCCTCGTCCATTTTCAAGCAACCCGCTTCATCCGGATAAACATGGCAAGCTGGTCTATTTCTCGGTAAATCGCAGCGACAGGATCGCCGCCCTCGACCCGAAGAAGAATGAACTCACAGAGTGGCCGCTCCCGACTACTCAAACCGGCATTAACGGCGTGGCAACGCATGGCAACCAGGTATTCTTCGCTGAGACAACCGAAAAGATCGGAATGCTCGATCCGGTTGCTAATACGATTACCGAATGGACGCTAGCGCCGGGTTCAGTCCCGCAACATGTGAGAATGGCGGGGCGCTATGTCTTCTTTGTCGAGTCCGGTGGAAATAGAATCGGGCGTCTGGACCCGGACACGAACATCCTCACGGAATGGACTATCCCGACACCCGCTTCCAACCCAGTAGACCTTGACGTGACCGGGCCAAATCGAATCATCTTCACAGAATCGGAAGGCAATAAGATCGCGGAATTAGATATTTCCGAAGAATGCGGGGTGAGCAGGGTCGTGCCGCCTGTGATTACTCCTGCGCCGCCGATCAGAACGAATGTCGCAGCAACAACAATCCTGTTGACTCCGACGGTAACGCCCGTTCCACCCGTGACCACCACCGTGCCGGGTGTTAAATCCTGTGGCTTTACTGAATGGCTCGTCCCGACGCCCGGAAGCAGGCCGGTCGGGATCAGAAACTTCCGTGGTACGGGCGGCGCTTTTTGCGAGAGCCTGGCGAACAAGGTCGGAATAATAAGGTGAACCGGCGTAGCGAGTGATTATAGTAAACGCTCGCGCCTTACGCGCCGGCAATGACTCGACGACCGAAGAGCACACCCGAAAGGGATGCTCTTCGGTCGTTCTCTTTTTCGCGTGGGCCTGCTTAAAGACGATTTTGAAGCTTTGCCTTTCTCCAAACCCCTTTGTCGCGCGTTGCCTTTGTGACTATCCGTGCGCGAGAATGTATTATCGTAAGGAGCTTATCTCAACCTGAAGGAAGAACTATAACTTTAATCCAATGCGCTGGTCACAATACTTTATCCCGACGCTTCGTGAAGTCCCGGCTGATGCCGAGGTCGTTTCGCATCGCCTTCTTTTGAGGGCCGGACTCGTGCGACAACTTTCCGCCGGAATCTATTCTTACCTGCCACTCGCGCAGCGCGTCTCGCTGAAGATCATGCAAATCCTCCGCGAAGAGATGAATCGCATCGGCGGGCAGGAGTTTTTTCTGCCCGCTTTGAACCCGCGCGAGATTTGGGAAGAGTCAGGGCGTTGGGCCGTGATGGGCGATAACATGTTTCGCCTGAAAGACCGCAAGGGCGCAGATCTCTGCCTGGGGATGACGCACGAAGAGGTCTTCACATCAATCGCGCGTCACGAGATACGCTCCTACAAGCAACTGCCGCAGGTGTGGTATCAGATTCAGTTAAAATTCCGCGACGAGCAGCGCCCCAAATCCGGCCTGCTCAGAGTTCGCCAGTTCATCATGAAGGACGCTTACTCGTTCGACATAGATCAGGCGGGTCTCGACCGCGCGTTCGAGAATCAACGCGAAGCCTATAAGCGTATCTTTGATCGCTGCGGGTTGAAGTACGTGATCGTTGAGGCGAGCTCCGGCGCGATGGGCGGCTCTGCCTCAAACGAGTTTATGGTCAAAACGGACGCGGGCGAAGATATGATCGCGACGTGCAGAGCCTGCGATTACGCCGCGAACCTTGAGAAAGCACAATCGCGTTTGCCGGAGATCAAGGACGGCATAGGTCTTGACGCGCCCGTAGAGTTTCCCACGCCCGGCGTGCGCACGATTGAAGACCTGACGACGTTTCCGGGCGGAGCACCGGCCGACCAGCAGATCAAGACGCTCGTTTACATGGCGACCGCTGATGGCGAAGAATCCCAGCTTGTGCTGGCGCTCCTGCGCGGCGATCACCAGTTGCACGAGACGAAGTTGTCGGACGCGCTCGCGGGCGCTGAGATGCGTCCCGCACAGGCGGAAGAGATTCGCAACCTGCTGGGCGCGGGCGCAGGCAGTCTGGGAGGCGTCGGCGCGAAAGCCAGAGCGCGAGAGGGGGGCCGGGAGATACGCATTCTCGCCGACCTTGCTATAAAGGGTCGCCGCAATATGACGACGGGAGCAAACAAGGACGATCATCACCTGCGCGGCGTCAATCTGTCGCGCGATATTCCGGTTGACCAGTGGGTTGACCTGCGCACTGTTACTTCGGGCGAAGGCTGCCCGCAATGCCCGGAGGGCGTGCTTGAGATCGCAAAATCTTTAGAGGTCGGCCACATCTTTAAGCTCGGCACGAAGTATTCGGAAGCAATGGGCGCGCGCGTGCTCACGCAGGACGGTAAGGAAGTTCCCGTTGTGATGGGCAGTTACGGCATCGGAGTCGAGCGCATAATGGCTTCCGCCATCGAGCTTCATCATGACGAAGACGGCATCGTCTGGCCCAAAGCGATCGCGCCCTTCGATTGCGTCGTGACCATCACGAACATGAAACAGGATGAGCTGAAAGAAGCGGGCGAGAAACTGTATAAGGCTTTGCAGTTGAGAGGGCTCGATGTCTTACTGGACGACCGCGACGAGCGTGCCGGTGTAAAATTCAAGGACGCAGACCTGATCGGTATTCCCTATCGCATCACTGTCGGCAAGAAGATCACGGACGGTATGGTCGAGCTTTTCGAGAGAAGCACGAAGAAGACCGAGGAGGTTAAGCTCGCGGATGTAGTCGAGCGCGTGCAAAAGCTGGCGCTGGCCGGTCTCTAATTTGTCTTCGGGATTTTCGATAAAGGGAAAAGCAGGAGTAGTGAGGAGACAATCAATAATCGGTCTTGCGCTGGTGTTCATCATGTGGCTTGGTCTCGCTTTCGAGTGTCGAAGCCAGGGGCCTAACCAAACCGCCGAGACAACTGGAACAATTACCAATGTAAAGATACGGAGGCCTGACTTTGCATCTTCCGATATGACTGTCACCTACAAGTATGTCGTAGATGGTAAAAACCATGAACACGAGAAGAGTTTGAAGGATGTTCATAATCCATCTCAATCAACTCATGCAGTTGGAGTGACAGGCAAGGTATGTTATGACCCCGATGATCCGGCAGACTCTTTCTTTCAACTCGATGGAACGTGTCCTCCGGTGCACACTAAATAAGCCTGATTATTCGGCCTATAATGAGACAACTTAAGATTTTACAACTAGCGGCGATTGCTTTCGTACTCCTCGCCGCCGCTTCCTCGACTCCGGCACAGGACGCGCTGCCCGAACTTGTGAGGCGCATCAAGCCCTCCGTGGTCTCCATCATCACCTATGACAACAAGGGGCAGAGATTGATGCGCGGCAGCGGTTTCTTCACAGGGCCGGATCGCATCATCACCAATCGTCATGTCATCGAAAAAGCCTACAAAGCGGAAGTTCATCTGACCAACGGCAATGCCTACAACGTGCGCGGCGTGCTGGCCGTGGATGGTGCTGGCGATATCGCGCTTCTGCAAGTTGATGTTCCGGCGTCGTTAGTGAATCCTTTGCCGGTCGTGCGCACCACCCCGCAGGAGGGCGAGCGCGTCGTCGTCATCGGCAACCCGCTCGGCCTTGAGGGAAGCGTCTCGGACGGAATCGTTTCCGCCGTCAGGGATATCCCCAGCTTCGGACGCATCATTCAAATTACTGCGCCGATCTCGCCCGGGTCGTCCGGCAGCCCCGTCGTCAATATGCAGGGACAGGTGATAGGCGTCGCGACCCTTCAATTGACCGAAGGCCAGAGCCTCAACTTCGCCATCCCTTCGGATCGCGTCGCACAATTACAGGCTCAGCCGAACACGCTGCGCTCTCTCGCCGGATTGTCCGAAGATACTAACAAGAGCCAGCGCGCGACCGCCGAGAGGTTCTACACACAGGGTCTGGGCTTTCTCTCCAGGGACGATTGCGAGACGGCTCTTACCTTTTTCAAGAAAGCGACCGATGCCGATCCGAAATATGCTGAAGCGTGGGCCCAGTCCGGTTTTTGTCATGAAAAACTTGGCAGACATAATGAAGCGCTCAAAGCCTCGCGGCAGGTCATTACGCTTAGACCCGATTCCGCCGAGTCCTATTTCAACATGGGGCTCGCCTATTTCTATTCCAACCAGTTCAGGGAATCCGTTGACGCCTACAAACAGGCGCTTCGCCTGGACCCGGACAATGCCGAAACGTATTACGCGCTGGGCCTCGCCTACGGCAAGATGGGGCGCACGGATGACGAGATACTCTCTTACAGGCGAGCCGTGCGTGTGCGAATGGATTACGCCAATGCCTACGAGCGACTGGGACAGGCGTTCGCGAAAGTTAATCGCTTTAATGATGTGGTCTGGGCTCTGAACAAGCTTATTCAACTCAAGCCGGGCGACGCCAGAGCATACAACAGTCTGGGTGAGGCGTATGTGAAACTGAATCGCGGTGAAGAGGCGGTCGCGGCCTTCAGGCAGGCGACACTGATGAAGCCGGACTTCGCCCGCGCCTACTTCAATCTAGGCAAAGGCTACGTTGCCCTCGGCAATCGCGAGGCCGCGCTCGAACAACACAACATCCTCAGAACCCTCGATCCCGATTTGGCTGATGAGCTTTACACAGCCATCCCAACCCAATGAGATGTTTTCCGGCTGATTTAATGGGAAAGAATATGAGAGCAACAGCACTTATTTTATTTCTTGCTTTATGTTTCTTATCATTTGGGACAGATGTGTCCTCTGAATATAGCGCGGAAGTGCAAATGGCAACCGCGAACAACTTAACGCCCGCGGATGAAGACGACATCCGTGAAGCCGTATTCCGCTATCAATTTTCTCATAACGCTTCAGCACAAAAGCAGAATGCGAAGGTCTATTTCTTGTCCTTAGGTAAAGGCAAAGCCCCAAACAATTTGTTTATGTTAAGGTTCAAGGATCACAAGCCGCCTGTCAGGCAAGTTTCATTTCTGGCATCAAATAAAGGCATGAAGGGAAAAGAGCCGGGCAACCAGGGTCTGATTTTCTATGTAACTAAAATCGAGCAAATAAGTGAAGATGAAGTTGAAGTAAGTGGAGGCTACTATGAAGGGGCCTTGAGTTCCTCCGGGAATATTTATAGAGTCAAGCGCACAGATAATAAGTGGATCGTCATAGAAGACAGGATGATATATATCTCCTGATCTTCTGTCAGTGACTAAAACCTTATTCCGACCGCTTTAACTTATCTCTCTACTATTGCTCATTCATCAGCTATTTGATCGCTTCGCTGACGAGCGCGGTCAGTGCGTTGTCCTGAAGCGTCTTGTTGTTGTGCAAGTCGCCGTGCAGGTCGCAGGCGAAGACGGCATAAACGATGGGAAGCCCCGTGTTGAAGATCGCGTCTTTGCGACGATTTCCCGCGAGGTCTTCGGCCAGGAGCGAGCGGCGCGTGACGCGGCCATCGCCCGGCGCGTACATCGCGAGCGTCGCCTCGCGGCGCGTGACGCGACGGCCCGCCGTGTTGCGAAAGTCGCGCGGGCGTGTGAGCGTCACCCAGCGCGCTCTTTTTTCATCGCGAAGGATAACGGGCGCGAGCAGCGTCTCCTCGCAGTCGCCGCCGAAGGCAAAGATTGAGACCGGCGCTTCGCCGTCCGTGGTTGCATCAAGCGCCTCGTGAAAACGCCTTGCGCGACTGAGCACCGTGGCGAAATAAGCATCCAGCTCCGCGAGAGAGCCGCCGCTGAACGGCGCATAGTCTCCATACGTTTTGCCCTTCACGTAGCGCCGGCGGAAATCCTCGTCGCTGATTGATGACCAGCCGTAGCGCCGCCACACCGCCGGATCATAAAGGTCTATGTCCAACGGCTTCAAATCCTCGTCCAGGAAGCGGGCGGATGCTTTGTGCGGCAGCAGTTGAAAGATTGACGGCGCTGTCAGGGCGTCCTCGCGCGAAAGCTTGTTGAGCAGGCGTATGGGACGACGCAGGCCTTCCGTAATCGAGTAGCCTTCCTGAAGGATGGCGAAGGCGTTCATAGAGCCCTCGTTGGGCGTGCCGAACATAATGATCTTGTTGATGTGTGTAGCGCCCGCCCACGTCGGCACGGGTGCGGCTTCCAGTGGCAAATCCGAATCGCCGTACATCGCCGCATATCGCGCCACGAGACCACCCATCGAATGCGCGATGATATTAAAGCGCAGGTCAGGTTGGTTAAGCTTGCGCTTCAGGGTTTCGAGACGCAGCACTAGATCGCGCGCCGTCTCGACGTTGTCGCGACGCCAATCATAGGGCAGGACATAAAAAGTATCCTGATCGCCGTTCGCTCCCGGATTGGCCCAATCGCCTTCGCGGTATCCGGCATACTTTTTGAGCGCCTCAAGCAGCTCATGATAGACATACACTTCCGGCGCGAGCCGCGCGAGGTGAATCGTGTCCAAAATCTTTCGGGCAACAAGCTTGTCGCGGTTCGACGCTAAGTCAGGCGAGACCGGGAGACTCAGACCGTCGCTTGATGAGCGAAAGATGGAAGGCCACACCTCCTCGCCCGTCTCGTAGTTGACCAGTTGCGAGCCCAGGATGCCGGGGATGATGATCAACGGGCGCTTGCCCGTGCGCTCGCGCGCCTGTGCGAAGATGCGATCAAGGTTCGGCGTGCGACGCGCTCCGCAACCCGCGAATGAGAATGGAAGGGCACAGAGCGCAATCAGTAAAAGCGCCACGGCGCGCGCGCCTCTGCGTCTCTCGTGTCGTCTTTGAGCGGGGGCGGTTTGTTGCAAGATAAGTTTGTACCCGGAGTGAAAAGAGTGATTGCAGCCGGCGAGCCGGTTAAGAAATTACGAGAGGTTCTCCCATGCAGAGCGATTATTCCGGCGGCTCGTCCCAACGGCGATTGATCAGGCTGGCGACGAACCCCGCGCCGAAGCCATTATCTATATTGACAACCGTCACATTCGAAGCGCACGAATTGAGCATCCCCAGAAGCGCCGCCACGCCGCCAAACGATGCGCCGTAGCCTATGCTCGTTGGGATGGCGACCACAGGGACGCTCACCAGACCGCCGACCACAGAAGGGAGCGCGCCTTCCATCCCTGCTGCGACCACGACGACACGCGATTTTCTGAGCAGAGCGCGCTCCGCGAGGATGCGATGAATCCCCGAGACGCCCGCGTCCCAGATGCGGCGCACGCGATTACCCATCGTCTCAGCCGTCAATGCTGCCTCTTCCGCCACGGGAATATCGCTTGTGCCCGCGGTGACGATTGTGATCTCGCCAACGCCCAGTTCCGTCCTGTCTCGACGAATACGTATCAGGTGCGCCGTCTCGTGCCACTCGGCATCGGTCGCGATATTACGTACCTCTCCGAACGTTCCTTCATCCGTGCGCGTGACGAGCAGATTGGGCGCGCGCGTGATGAGACGCTCGACGATGCCAACCACCTGTGCGCGCGTCTTGCCCGCGCCGAAGACGACTTCGGGAAAGCCCTGCCGTGTCGCGCGGTCGTGATCCACGCGAGCATAGCCGATGTCCTCGAAATGAAGATTGCTGATCAGGCGCGCGGCCTCTGCGGCCGTCTCCACCTCGCCCTTCTTGTACGCCTGCAGCAGTTTTTCTATCTCCGGTAAACTCATCGCTCGCCTACGCTCTACCTTTCTTATCAACGGAGCGCGATGGGCCATTCTAGCATTCAATGCGACTCGCCTCGAAATGCACTAGCTTGCGCTTAGGCCGCAAGGCCACGTAGAATTCCTCTTTTTATGGAACTGACAGTCGCCATCACAGGTGCTTCCGGCTCGATCTACGCGCATCGCACGCTCCGTTATCTGGCAGCGAGCGGCACGCTTCAGCGCATAAATCTGATTATGTCCGGGTCTTCGGAAACGGTCGCGCGTGTCGAGCTGGGCGTAGACCTGCGCGATGCGGATGATAGAAAGATCAACGAATGGCTGGGTCTGCCCGCAGACTCAAGACTCGTACACCTGCATCGGCTGGATAATCTCGCGGCGACGCCCGCTTCCGGCTCGCACCTACAGGCCGGGATGATTATTGTTCCCTGCTCGATGGGAACGCTCGGCGCAATCGCTTCGGGCGCGGGCACTAATCTTATACACCGTGCGGCGGATGTGACTCTGAAGGAGGGACGAAGGCTTGTCATCGTGCCGCGCGAGACGCCGCTGAGCGCGATTCATCTGGAGAACATGCTGAGATTGGCCCACGCAGGGGCGCGAATTCTTCCGGCCAGCCCCGGCTTTTATCATCGCCCGGACAGCATCGAGTCGCTCGTTGACCATCTCGTCTTTCGCATTCTGGATCAGTTCGGCGTACCTCATTCGCAGGCAACTCGCTGGCAAGGAGACAAGAGCAGCGAAGAATAATAAGTGTCAGGTAAAAAGCGAAGATTCTCAGAATCAGTTTGAAAACTTTATAACAGCCCCTCGCGGGGCTTCCGGATTCTTCTTCGGCGCTCTTTGCTGTTACTCGTCATTTCTTTATTGGCAGAGTGCGATAGGGAAAGGGCGCGAATTGCGAATTGCCAAGATGAGGATACTGTAACGCCCCTTTTTATTGGGTCATTGTGTGGCGCGGCCTTTGCTCTGTACAGGATCGAGGATGGGATCACGGGATTTGTGACAAGCAGGAAATGAAAGTCTTTGGACTCGTGACCTCGAAAGTTTATGTTGACAGCGACAGCACGAAACATCAGAACGACGCTCGAAATGATCAAGATCGAGCACACGCTCTTTGCTTTGCCGTTCGCTTTTCTGGGAGCAGTGCTGGCGGCGAAAGGCTTGCCCACGGTCGAGCAGGTTTTCTGGATTACGCTGGCGATGACGGGAGCGCGTTCCTGCGCAATGGCCTTCAATCGTATCGTCGATCGTGAATACGATGCGCGCAATCCGCGAACTCGTGAGCGTGCGATTCCTTCGGGCGCGCTCTCGGTCGGCTTCGTCTGGGCCTTTACGATTATCTCAGCTACCGTTTTCTTCATCGCGGCCGCGATGCTCAACCGTTTGACGCTCTTGCTCGCGCCCGTTGCGCTCTTGTCGCTGCTGCTTTACTCGTACACGAAGCGCTGGACGATGCTCTCGCATCTGGTGCTCGGCTGGTGTCTGGCGATTGCTCCGGCGGGCGCATGGATTGCCGTGCGCGGCGCGCTCGACAGCCCCGTGCCGCTCCTGCTCTCGCTCGTCGTCCTGCTGTGGACTGCCGGGTTCGATGTGCTGTATGCCTGCCAGGACACAGAGTTCGACCGCGAGGCGGGTTTGCATTCGATTCCGCGAAGCCTGGGCGTCAAGCGTGCGCTCTGGATTTCGCGGCTGTTCCACGCGGATGCGTTCATTACACTCGTCGCGCTATACTTGGTGACGCATCTGGGGCCGCTGGCGCTCACGGGCGTCATCGCGACCGGCGTGCTACTGGTTTACCAGCACACGCTCGTGCGTGCCGGTGACCTGCGGCGACTGAACGCGGCGTTCTTTACCACCAACGCTTTTGTGAGCGTGATACTGTTTGCAACCTTTGGCGGAGCAGCGATCTTCGCCACGACCGGCATTATCAGATAAACCCGATGAAGTTTTCACACGACCCAAAGCTTGAAGCAATCGCCCCTAGGGTTGACGCGGGCGCGCGCCTCTCTTTTGAAGATGGACTGGCGCTCTATGCGACCACTGATCTGGCGGCGCTCGCGAAGCTGGCCGATACGGTCAGGCGGCGGATGCATAATCGTACGACCTACTTCAACGTTAATCGTCATTTCAACCCGACCAACGTCTGTTATGCCGATTGTAAGTTCTGCAATTTCTATCGCACGCCGAGAGAGGCGGACGCCTACACGCATAATATTCAGGACTCCCTGCGCATCGCCGGAGAGGCAGTCCTTGAGGGCGCGACAGAATTGCACATCGTCGGCGGCTTAAATACCAAGCTGCCGTTTAGTTATTTCACAGACCTGCTGTCCTCGCTCAAGAGCACATACCCGCAGCTTCATCTGAAAGCATTTACGATGGTCGAGCTTGACCACTTCGCACATTTCTACAAGATGTCGGATGAGGATGTGATTCGGGAGTTGAAGCAGGCCGGGATGGATTCGTGTCCGGGCGGCGGCGCGGAGATATTTCGCGAGCCGACGCGCGCCATGATCTGCACGCACAAGTGTGACGCCGAGCGCTGGCTTGAGCTTTCCGGCAAGGTTCACGCCGCCGGCCTCAAGACAAACGCGACGATGCTCTACGGCCACATCGAATCCATAGAGGATCGCGTTGACCATCTCATACGATTGCGCGAGCAGCAGGACAAGTCTGATGGCTTCCAGTGCTTTATCCCGCTCGCTTTTTATCCGCCGGGGACACAATTAGCGCACCTGCCCGGCCCAACGGGCGTTGATAGCTTGAAAACCATCGCCGTCTCGCGCCTCATGCTGGACAACTTCGCGCACATCAAGGCGTACTGGGTGATGCTCGGCAAACGTCTCGCGCAGGTCGCGCTTCATTACGGCGCAAACGATCTGGACGGCACGATCACAGACGGTGGGGAGTTATCGGAAAGCTACTCGGTCGAGGCCGGGGGCGAGGTCAAGATGACCAAGCAGGAGATCATCACCTTGATTGAAGACGCCGGGTTCGAGGCCGTCGAGCGTGACACTCTCTATAACAGGATAGAACCGCAGACAACCGCCGTATAAAGATAACCATTCTACAGCCGCCGGCACAAAAGCCTTCGCCCTGACTACGGACTATCAATCATGACCACTGCAACCGAAACGCGAACCATTACTGTTGCGCATTCGCCGGATTCCGACGATGCGTTTATGTTCTACGCTCTGGCGACCAATAAGATTGAGACCGGTGATATACATTTCACGCATGTACTGGAAGACATCCAGACCTTGAACGAAAAGGCCATGCGCGGTGTCTATGATGTGACGGCGATCAGCTTTCATGCCTACGCTTATATCGCGGATAAGTACGCGCTGTTGCCGCACGGTGCGTCCATCGGCGACAACTACGGGCCCATCGTGGTGGCGCGCGAACAGGTTTCGCCCGAAGAGTTATCGAAGCTCAAGGTGGCTGTTCCGGGCTTATTGACGAGCGCCTTTCTCGCGCTGCGCATCTTTAATCCATCGTTCGAGTATGAGGTCATCCCCTTCGATCAGATCATCGGGGCAGTCGAGGAGGGACGCTGTGACGCGGGGCTGCTGATCCACGAGGGGCAGCTCTTTTATCAATCGCTTGGCCTGCACAAAGTCCTTGATCTAGGCGAATGGTGGTATGAGAGGACGGGATTGCCGCTGCCGATGGGGGGCAATGTGATCCGTCGCGACCTTGGGCCTGATTTGATGAAGAAAGTTTCCGGCTACCTGCATGAGAGCATACGCTACTCGCTGGATCATCGTGAGGACGCGCTCGCCTACGCCATGCAGTTCGCGCGCGATATGGAGCCCGCGCTCGCGGATCGCTTCGTCGCCATGTGGGTCAACGAGCTGACGCTCGATTACACGGAGCGCGGGCGCGAGGCCGTGCGCCGTCTTCTCGCAGAAGGTTTCGAGCGCGGCATTATTCCTTCTCGCGTCGTCGTCGATTTCGTCGAATAATCAGGACGGAAAACGCGCCCGCGCGCGTGGCCACGAACCGATGCGCCGCATCTGTTTCCCTTATCCAACCTGCTAAAAAAAAGTGTGGTGACGCTGTTGGAGGGAACATACGTCACCGCTTCCCCACTGCTTTGATCGAGCCTCTTTAACTCGCCGCCGCCAGTGTGCTGGGGTGGGTTTCGTAAAAAGTTTCCATCTCTAGGACGCTGACCACCTGCTCCGCGTTGAGCGCAACGCGACACAGCGCGTTCGCCAGCCGCCATTCAATGCTCAGACTGTGCGAGAGCATCACCATCAGAGGTTGGCGCGTCGCGGCGATGATGCGACAGCAGATCGCGCGCGGGTAAGGATCGCCGACTGGCGTATAGCGCCCCGCCTCCAGCATGGATGAGAGAACGCGCTGCGCTTGTGGCGTCAGCCTTTCAATGTGCGTGAGGTAAAGCGTGCCCGTACCGGCTGCGGCCAACATCCCCGCTGACTCCGTGTTGATGTGCGCGACGCCGCCCGTCACTCCGGCCAGAAGGAGCGCCGTCCGGTCGCCGCGCACATCTTCGGCGAGCTGGCGGCCATCAAGCTCCTCCCACGAGCCTGATCCCTGTCCCATCCCGTGCAGCAACGCGGCCGCTGTGCGTTGCATCTGCGCCTGAGCGCTGTAGAGGTTCACGGGAAGGCGGGATGCCGCCAGTCGCCGATATAAAGACCTAAAGCTCGCTTCGCCGGCGCGCGAAGTACTCCGTACTGTCTCGATGCCGTTTCTCATCACATTATGAGCGTCGCCATAAAAAGTATTACCTCGGTGAACCCCGGTGACTCGCCCACTGCGCTCAGAGTCTCGCCGGGCGTCTCCATAGGCCCCTGGAGGCGCCCCCCCGGCGTCTCCGATACGCCAGCCAGCGCCACCTGCGCGCCCATGCTCATGACAAGCACGAGCGACACAACGGCCATTACTTTTTTCAATACTTTCATCTTCCCCTCTTTTTACCCTATTTAAATTTGATCGGATCTAGTCATTGGCCCGCAAGCCAAGGTTTTCATCTTCCTGCCCTGCCAACTCTTATTACAACAGTCGTGCCAGGCACGCGTCTGCCCCAGGATTCATGCGGAAGGCCAATAAAAACGGATATTTTGAGGCGTGTTGGGTTGAACCGGGAACCTTGCCGGGTGACAAAAATTTTGCGGCGGGGTGACTTCTCAAGAGCCTGCGGGATAAGCTTTACGCGCCGGTTTCATTCGGTTTTGAGGGGGCGGAGAAGAATTTGCCGGTAGTGCAAAAAATTTTGCTTTCTGGCGATGATCATTATTGCTCGCGGTCGCCAAGTCCATCCATCACGGTGTGCGCGATGTCGAATCGGCGAAGCTTGTAGTTGAGCGTCTGACGGCTCAGGCCAAGGAGTCCTGCGGCGCGCGTCATATTACCGCGCTGGCGCGCCCGCGCCGCTGTCAGCAGTTGGCGCTCTATGTCCAGCATCAACTTCTTGAAATCAATCGGCTCGGAGAAATCCAGATGAAAGCGCACGGGCGAAGGGGCCGTGGCGGCGCGCAGGATATCGGATGAAAGCGATTCGGCTCCGACCGATTGACCATCTTCGGCAAAGACGACGATGCGCTCGATCTCGCTGCGTAGCTGGCGCACATTGCCCGGCCAATGATAGCTCACCAGATAGCTCATGGCTTCGGGCGTGATGCCGGAGAGCTGCCGATTATTGCGGCGGCACATTTCCTCGAAATAGTAGGAGGCAAGCAGAGGAATATCTTCGGGTCGCTCGCGAAGGGGCGGCACTTTGATGACAAACGTGTTGAGACGATAAAAGAGGTCTTCGCGAAAACGGCCCTCGCGCGTGTCCAGCTCAAGATCGCGGTTGGTGGCTGCGATGACACGGACATTGACCTTGAGCGGCGCTTCGCCGAGCGGCATGATCTCGCCGCCCTGCAAAAAGCGTAAGAGCTTGGGCTGCACTTCCGGCGAGAGGTCGCCGATCTCGTCCAGAAAAAGCGTGCCGCCCTCAGCCGCGCGGATAATGCCGCGCTGATCGTTGACGGCCCCGGTGAATGTGCCGCGACGGTGGCCGAAGAGCTGGCTCTCGACTAACTCGCGCGGAGCGGCGGTGCAGTTGAAGGGGAGAAAAACTTTATCGCGGCGGTGACTCTCTTCATGCAGAGCGCGCGCGATGACTTCTTTGCCGGTGCCGGATTCGCCCAAGACCAGCACGGTCGCATCCGAATCCTTGAGGCGCTCCATGCGAGAGAGCACGTCGCGCATCGCAAAACTGGTGGCGATGATATTGGGGAAAAGCCCTGCGGCTGAGGGCAGCGCCATCGCATTAAATGGCTTGGCGCGTTTTATGTCCGTGCGCAGATCAATCATTTGCAGCGCCAAACGCACGCAGCCCGTCAGCGCATCGAGAATTTCACGGCGACGGTCGGAGAGCGGCGCAGGGGCGTGCAAGTAAAGGACGAATGCTCCGCCGTTACGCCTGGGCGCAAGCGTGCGACAAAATTCGTCGAGCGCATCGCACCGCGCCGCTACAGCGGAGGATGAAAGCCCCAGCGCGCCGCTCTCAGAGGTGGCCGCAACAACCGTTTCCCTGCCCTTCGTCGCCAGATGCTGTGCGACGGCCCTGGCCGCGCGCTCGCGTCCCCGCTCATTCAAATCAATGGTCGCCTGCGCGTATAGCTGTCCGTCGTCATCGGCGGCAAAGATGGCCGCGCTATCGGCGGCGAGCGCGGATTTAGCGGCGAACATCAGCTCGCGAAGGAGTCGCTCGCGCCCAGAAGCGGCGCTCAGAATCTGTGTGATGAGCGGAGCAACATCGGGCGGGATCAGATTGATGGATGGCGACGGCGGAATCTGCCACGCGGCCATCTGTTCGGCGGCGCGCTGCGCCTCCGATTCGGCGCGCTCGGCATCGAGCTGCGCGCCCATGTCGCGAAATTGTCTGGCAGCCTCGCGGAAGCGCTCATGCGCCGCAGGGTATTCACCGCGCCTGACCAGGCTTTCGCTGTGCTCGAAGATCGTCATCGCCACTTGATAAGTGGCGTTCATTGAACGGAACGCTTCCTCTGTCTGTTGAAAGAGGCGCTCGCCTTTCGATGGGTCGCGCCGCCGCGAGATAAAACTCGCGAGGTTGCGTTGAAGGATGGCGTCCAGATATGGATACGGCAGATGCACAAGCTCCGACTGCGCGACATTGGCCCAGTCCTCAGCCGGCATCCATTTATCACTCCGGCGATAGGCCTCGACAAGCAAAAGAGTCGCCTCGCTCGCCAGTCTTTCATCATTGATTTCACGCGCCACATCCCGCGCCTCGCGCGCATATGTCAGCGAGAGATGCGTGTTACGCGCCATCAACCACAAGCGGGCGAGCGAGCGCAGAGACTGCGTCTCATCCTTTTTGCTGCCCATCTCCCTAGCACGCGTCAGTGAACAGCGCAGCAACTCGTTGGCCTCATTGACGCGGCCCTGGTACGCCCTGAGCACGCCGAGCGTCTCCAGATTTTTGCCTTCATTCATCCGGTCGCCTGCCGCTCGCGCCATCGCCAGCGATTGCTGCACGTGGCTCTCGGCCGCAGCCCACTCGCCCGTGTAGATTAAAGTGATGGCGAGATTGTTATAGATCATCGCAAGCAAGCCATCGGCCTGCGACCCGGCGAGATGTTCCAGAGCGCGGCGCGAAGCATTGGCCGCTTCGTAGAAATTTCCTTGCAGCAGCAGCATTACGGCCAGATTATTTTGCAGGCGGGCGCGATTAATCTCGTCGGTCGTATTACGCAGAAGGCGCAACGCGAGGCGATAACACATTCCTGCTTCATCCAGGTCGCCCTCATGCCGCGCGACCAGCCCTAGATTCATGTAGGTAATGGCCAGAGCACGGTCGCGGTGCGCGCGCCGTCCCCACTCGATGGCGATCTCGTAGTGCTCTCGCGCCAGGGGCTGCTCGTCTAATGACCAGTAGGTGCGTCCCAGGCAATGATAGACGCGAGCCAGGTTGGCGGCGTCGCCCATCGGCTCCACAACTTCCAGCGCCCGATTGAGAAGCGTGATGGAGCGTGGAAAATCCTGCTGCCAGTAAGCGCGTGAACCGAAGGCGAGCAGGAGCAGCCCGCGCAAATGCGGAGCGAAGTCGTCGAGCGCACGAACATCGTAAGGGGCGAGCGCCTCATCCGCGCCGTCATACTGAGCCAGACCCTCATAGACTTCGGCCAGCGCCACACGCGCCTGTACGACGCGCTCGCTTCCGGGCGCGTCCGTGCTCTCTCGAATCAGGCCAACCAGTAACTGAAGCGCGCCCGGCAGGTCTCCACGCTCGCTCGCCTCCCGCGCGCGGATAAGGGCATCAGTAAAAGCCGCCTGGTTAACCGAAAGCTGTGTCATCAGAATTATCTGGGCGGAAATTTAACGAACCTACGGGGTAAAACGAATAGCTGTGCGAGAGTATAACATAATTAGCCTGACCTACGCCGACGCGCTCTCGCAGTAGCCGGAACCCCACTCATCTATTATGAGCTTGAGGGGGTTTGGCAACACGCGGCACGCTCCCGGCATCTGAATGACTTACGCTTTTAAACCCCCAAACTAAGCTGATGTGATTATTCAGCTTAACTGATTACCGGATTGACCGTTGAAAGCTAAACTCTGATGAAGCGACTTCTCTTATACACTTTTGCTCTGGCCCTGTTTTCTTTCGTTTGCATCGCGTCCACCGGCACAGCATCTGCGCAGCAACCGAGGGCCGCTGCGTCTTCGCCCGTGGCTACGCCCGTTAACGTGGATCGGATTATTCGCTCCTTCACGGCTAAAGAAACCGAGTTTCGCGAGGCGCTCAACCAATACGTCTTCAAGCGCGATGCCGTGATTCAAACTATCGGTATGGGCGGCCAGATTAGCGGCGAGTACCATCGCGTCTCCTACTTTACTTTCGACGATAAGGGCAATCGCTACGAGAAGATCAGTTTCTTCCCGATGCCGACGCTCGCGGAAATAAGTATGACCAATGAGGACTTGGAAGACCTCGGCGGCATCCAGCCCTTTGCACTCGAAGCATCTAAGCTTAATCAATACAACTTTAAATATGTCGGCAAAGAACGCATAGACGAGCTTGACCTTTACGTTTTTGACGTGGGGCCGAAGGTCCTGCCCAACCCGAAGAAGTCCAAGGAACGTTTTTTCCAGGGGCGCATCTGGGTGGATGATAAAGACCTCCAAATAGTTAAGGTGCGCGGCAAAGGTGTCCCCGAAGGCGAACAGCGCTTCCCCACCTTTGAGACCTTCCGTGAGCAGATAGACGGTCGCTACTGGTTTCCGACCTACACCTATGCGGATGAGGATTTGACCTTTGAGAGTGGGCAGGTCGTACACATTCGCATGCTCGTGCGCTACTCTGACTTCAAGCGTGGCCGCGCCGATGTGAAGATCACAGAGATAGACGACCTGGGGCCGGGGATTGAGGAAGAACAGGAGTCGAAGCCGGGAGCAAAGCCGATGCCATCCCCGACGCCGTCGACCAGGCCTTAACAATCGCGCCCGTGGCAAACCACTAAAGGAAGTGAGCCGTAGAGAACAAATCTTATTCTCTACGGCTCACTTCCTTTTTATTCACCTCATTTTTGTATTTGGCCCGTCCGGCCTACTCTTTCTCCAGTTCTTTGGCGATCTGCGCATGCACGCGCTCCACCAGTTGCGCGACATCGGCATCGGTCGAAAGCCCCTTGGTCTCGACCGGGGGCAGGAGCACCATCTCTATTGTGCCCGGCTTTGCCTCTCCGGTTCCCTTGCCCATGAGCTTGTCCGTATTCTTCATTGCGACCGGCACGATGGGGACGCCCGCTTCAACCGCCATGTAGAACGCGCCTTTCTTAAAGGGCAGAAGCTTTCCCGGAAGCGCCCGTGTGCCGTCTGCAAAGACTCCGAAGGAGATGCCTGAGCGTAGGCGCTCTGTGGCCGCCTGTACGGTCTCGATGGCGCGATGGCGGTTCGAGCGATCAATCGCCATGATGTTGACGTAGCCCATCCCGTAACCGAGGATCGGGACTTTGAGCAACTCTTTTTTCGCCAGCATGCCGATGCGCCGGCCGAGATAGGCGAAGAGTGTCGCGGTGTCTAGAAATGATCTATGGTTCGAGGTAAAGACGTAGGTTTGTCGCGCGTCCAGATGTTCCAGGCCGCGCACGCGAACACGCATGCCGCTCAGACGCAGCCACGCGCGCGCCCCGAAGAGTCCCCATGGATAGACCCACTCGCGATGCCTCGCGGCCCAGGAGACAAAGAGCACGGGTGGGCCAAGTATCAGCAGCAGGATGGCGGCGACAAACAGAGACCACCAGTAGAGGAGGCGTCCGCTGAGCGATGGGCTGTGTCGTGTGCTAGACTCGATTGCGCGCGACCCAGTGGTCACGTTCCCATCTTCAATCATTTCGCTCGAAGGGTGTTCGGGATGCCTCGTCATTGGTTTGTGTTCGCCTTCTTTATAGTCATCGCAGCTTCGCTCGTTGCGGTCGCGCAGCAGCCGGCGGTCGTTTCTCCTCCAGTGCAGCCGCACAGCGCCGCCACTACGGCGCAAGCGATGGAGGATTCGGTTCCGAGCCCGCGCTCCCTTCTCGGATTTACGCCGGGTGATGATCGCACGATAGCCGACTGGCGGCAGATCACAGACTATTTCACGCGTCTCGATAGGGCGAGCGACCGCGTGCTTGTTCAGGCAATCGGCGAAACTACCTTAAGGCGTCCCCTCATCGTCGCCTATATCAGCGCGCCAGAGAATATACGCGATCTGGAAAAGTACAAAGCGATCCAGCGCAGGCTCGCTGACCCGCGCACCGTGGCGGGCGAGGCCGAACGCGATAGGCTCATCGAGCAGGGCAAGACGGTCGTCGCCATCTCCTGCTCGATTCATTCAACCGAGATCGTCGCTTCGCAGATGTCCATGCAGCTCGCCTTTGAGCTTGCCACCGCAACGGACGCAGACACGCGCGAGATTCTACACAATACGATTCTGATTCTCATTCCTTCGGCCAACCCGGACGGCGTGGACATCGTCGCCGACTGGTATCGCCGCACGCTCGGCACGCCCTACGAAGGTAAAGAGCCGCCCGAACTTTACCATCACTATGCGGGTCATGACGATAATCGCGACTGGTTTATGATAAATCTCAAAGAGACTGCGGCCATCACAACTCTTTTCTGGAAAGAGTGGTTTCCGCAGATCGTCTATGACATACATCAACAGGGCACTACGGGCTCGCGATTCTTTATTCCGCCTTTTTACGATCCGTCGAATCCGCAGATTCCGCCGCTGCTGTTAAGGGAGGTCGGCCTTATCGGTCACAAGGTCGCGGCAGACCTTCAGGCAGCAGGCTTTCGCGGCGTCATCACCAACGCGCTCTACGATACATGGTGGCACGGCGGCTTTCGCACAGCTCCTTATTATCACAACTCGATAGGCATTCTCTCCGAAGCAGCGAGCGCCCGCCTGATGTCGCCCATCGAGGTCACGCGCGATCAACTATCAAGGGCAGCGTCGCGCGGCATGCAGTCTGCGCTCATCCCGGCAACGAACTTTCCAGACCCCTGGCCCGGCGGACTGTGGAGACCGCGCGACATCATGGCGATGGAGATGACGGCGTCGCGCTCTATACTTTCGCTCGCGGCGAAATACCGCGCGCGATACCTGCGCAACTTTTACGAGCTGGGCCGCGCTAATCTGACAACGCCTTCAGGTGAGCCGATCGCCTATCTGATTCCGGCCGGGGAGAGCCGCGATGAAGCGGTCGCTAAGTTAATCGGCGCACTCGTCGCGCAGGGCGTCGAAGTCCAAAGGCTTGACCGGGAATTGCACATGGAGTTGACGACTGCGCCCGGCATCCAGCAGGTAACTTTTTCCGCCGGTAGGGACAGAGATGGTAGGCCAAGGAATATTGCGGGGGCTTTTTTCCCACGGTCGGCTGAGGAGATTCCGGCAGGCAGCTACATAGTCTTTCTAGCGCAACCATATGGGTCGAATGTGCGCGCGCTGTTCGAGCCGCAGAGGTATCCGAATCGCCGCACGCCCAATGGCGAGGCCGAGCAGCCTTATGATGTCGCAGGCTGGACGCTGCCGATGCAGATGGGCGTTGCGACTCAAATGGTCGCCGGTATCAAAGAGCCCGTCTCAGAAAGACGATTGACTCCGATCGTCAATCAGGCGCAGGTGCATCGCGATCTCGGACTCCCCATCGAGCAGGATTTGGTTCCGGTCATTCCCACTCCGATTAATCTTCCGGTTCGCGTCGGTCTTTATAAAAGCTGGGTGGCTTCGATGGACGAGGGCTGGACGCGATGGGTCTTCGATACTTTTAATGTGCCTTATCGAACAGTCCTCGATGCAACGGTGCGAAAGGGAGATCTGCGTGCGCTCTTCGATGTGATTATTTTGCCGTCTCAGCGCGCGAAAGCGATTATTGAGGGAAATGTGCCCGGCAGTTATCCGGCCGAGTTTACGGGCGGCATCACGCCTTCCGGCGTGGAAAACTTGCGCCGCTTTGTCGAGGAGGGAGGCACCCTTATCTGCTTCGATGCTTCGACCGAGCTTGCCATCAAGTATTTCACTCTGCCCGCCGCAAAGGGCAACGCCGCCAACACGGCGCGCACGGGCTTTCCGCTTCGCAATGTCCTCGAAAGCGTCAGGTCTTCCGACTTCTATTGTCCCGGCTCGATCCTCTCGCTCGACGTGGACACAACGCACCCTCTGGCTCGTGGGATGCCGCGCAAAGCGGACGCATATTTTATCAACAGCTCGGCCTTCGAGGTCGTGGACGCGAAGAGCGTACGGGTCATTGCGCGTTATGCTCAACAGGGCGTGCTGCGTTCAGGCTGGCTGCTCGGCGAAGGCCGCATCGCGGGCAAGGTCGCGCTCGCAGAAGTCTCTATGGGTCGTGGCCGGGTTGTCCTCTTCGGCTTTCGCCCGCAGCATCGAGGCCAGACGTGGGGCACATTTCCTTTTATCTTTAATTCAATCATGACAAGCGCGTCTTAGATGATACGGGAGCTTGCCTGCTGCCCGGCACTGGTATTATGCTTCTGTTCGTCAAGGTTCGATTCTCCGCTCTTACGCTCAACCTGCCCTCGTAAAATAGATGGATCCATTTTCCGTGGTGCGCATCAAAGTGTTTCGAATGCTGTCATGGGCGACGGCGT
>JBKKAL010000005.1:0-4272 GCA_046714695.1 Pyrinomonadaceae bacterium | reverse complement strand
GCGCAATACGGAAAGAGCGGCAAGAAGCTGGACATGGGCAAAGGCTGCCTCCGTTTCAAGACGCTTGAGGACCTCGCGCTGGATGTGGTTGAGAGCACTGTGGCCCGGCTCCCGGTCTCGGAATACGCGGCTGGCTATCAGGCTATGCGTGACGCGATGGGCAAAGGGAAAGCCAAATCCGCGGCTAAGGCGCGCACACCGGCCAAGAAAACCCCGGCGAGGCGGAAAGTCAGCCGAGTTACTTCGAAGTAACTCACCGTGAGGTCGTAGAAAATCCAGAATTCCGCCTCCATGTCCCCACGGCGTCGAGCCGCGCATCGCCCGCAGTCGTACCGAACTGGTCACGCACGACCATGGAAGTCATCAAAAGTGTATTGGGTGGAACGAAGATGATGCCTGCGCTTCGATGGTAAAGCCAGTTACTGGACCGCCTCAAATCAAGAAAGAGACTGACTGAATAGTTACAATCCCAAGGCCCTTGAACAGTGTGTCTGATAACGTTTCTTCATCCGGTTCACCCTCACCCATGACGAAGGAAGATAACAGATTTTATCTTTCCTCGTCGCTCTTCATGATATATCACCTAGGGGATCAGTCAAGAATCAATCCGTGAAGAAAGGGAAGTGACAGGGCGGTGTAATTCTTCGCCACGAGGAATAGTGCGACAACGATCACAAATACGGCGAAATTCTTCTTTAACTTATCCGCCGCGATGCGGTGCGAAACGGCGGTTCCGGCGAGCGTGCCGGCGACGGCGAGTGCCGTAACGAGCAACGCCAACTTCAGATCAAAGCCGCCATAGCGCAGGTGCCCGACTAACCCCGCCGCGCAGTTGATGGTGATTACTAACAGCGACGTGCCGATAGATTCCTTCATCGTCAACCCGCCGAACAGCACGAGTGCGGGGACAATAAGGAAGCCACCGCCGACGCCCAAGAATCCGGTCAGCACGCCGACGATGAAACCCGCGAAGAGTGCTTTGACGGTGTTGCGCTGATGATGACTCTCGCCATCGCCCGCCTGCTTGCGGGTCAGCATAACCGCCGCAATCACGAGCATCAACAGGGCGAATGAAAGCAGTAGCGCGGCGGGCGCAATCAGATGAGTCAACGGTGAACCGAGCAAGGCTCCGGCGATGCCCGCTGTACCGAAAGTCACGCCAGTTTTTACATCAACTGCTCCCCTCCTGTAATGAAGCCCCGCGCCAATCAGACTCGTTGCGCCGACAACCGCCAGCGACATTCCTACGCTCTCCCGCACGTCCACGCCGAGGACATAAACCAGGACAGGGACGGTGATGATCGAACCACCGCCGCCGATCACTCCGAGCGAGACGCCGATACCAGCGCTCAGGATTAATCCCAGAATAAAATACATATCCACTTGCCGAGTCGTTGCAGGGGGCGGAGTTGGTGTCGTAGTGTCACGCGCTACACTATAATTGACTATATAACTATACGGTGATATCCTCTGTCCATCAAGGAGAGAAGACAGATGAACCTGACGCGATTACCGGACGAGGCGCTGGGGTTGATCGCGGCGCGCTTCCGCGTGCTGGGCGAGCCCGCGCGCCTGAAGCTTTTGCAGTTGGTATGCGAAGGCGAGATGAGCGTCACGGAGTTGGTCGAGGCGTCGGGCGGGGGCCAAGCAAACGTCTCGAAGCATCTCGGCGTCCTGCTTGAAGCGGGCTTGGTGGCGCGGCGGAAAGAAGGTCTCAACGTCTTCTACCGCATCGCCGACGAGTCCGTCGTCGAGTTGTGCGACATCGTTTGCCGGAGCCTCGGCGTGAGGTTTGCCGCGCAGCACAAAGTCATCAAACAGGCTACTGGCGTCAGGAGAAAACGAACTTAACCGTAAGGGAGAAAACAATGGAAGGCATGAAGGTCAACGAGCAAATTACCGTCACTGGGCAGATCGCGCCGGAGCAATTCGAGGAGGCAGCGCAACAAGGTTTCAAATCGGTGCTTAACTTGCGCGCGCCGGATGAAGAAGGCTACCTGCCGGACGAGGCGCAACGCGCCGAAGCGGCGGGGTTGCACTACTCGAGCATCCCCGTCAAGAAAGAAGAGATCAGCGACGAGCTGACGACGGGCGTGCTGAAAGAGATCGACGAACTGCCGAAGCCCGTCCTCGTTCATTGCGCCTCGGGGATGCGCGCGGGCGCGATGGCATTCATGCACATGGCGACGCGCGAGGGGATGTCGGCGGAAAAGGCGATGAGCCGGGCGCAGGAGAGCGGCTTCGACTGTAATTCCGAGCCGCAGCTCAAGCAGTTCTTCCAACACTACGTGGAAACCCATTCACACGAGTAGGAACGGAACCGGGCTTTCGCGCTGCGGTCGACGTTCCGGGAACAGGTAGCCGGTTAAAGGCACAAGGGTCTATAGAAGAGGAGGGGAAATGGAGGCATTACTACTGCTAGTCGGTTTTGCGGCGCTCTGGCTCGCGCTTCAGTTATACATCCTGCCGAAGCTGGGAATATCGACTTGACTGCGTGGGGCATGCGCGGTGGATCCGCGCCGGAAGAAGAAAAACGAAGTGATCAGCACGAAAGAACTGTAATCAAAGGGCGGTCACCTAGGACGCAGGGAGGAAGAGATGCTCTTCAAACAATTCTTTTACGAGGGTCTCGGGCACGCCTCGTACATGGTCGGCTCGGAGCAGACGGGCGAGGCCCTCGTCTTGGACGTGCGCCGCGACGTGGACACATATTTTAGTGAGGCGCGCGCTAAGGGTTTGCGCATCGCCTACGCCGCCGATACCCACCAGCACAACGACTACCTGACCGGCATCTGCGAACTGCCCGCGCGCGGCGAAGTGCAACTGATCTCCGGCGCACGCGCCAAGCTCGGCTACAAGGCACGCCCTTTAGGCGATGGTGACATTCTTGAGATGGGCGAAGTCGTCTTCGAGGTGATGCAGACGCCCGGCCACACGCCCGAACACATCAGCCTGCTCGTCACCGACCGTTCGCGCGGCGAAGAGCCGGTCATCCTGCTCTCCGGCGGCGCGCTCCTCGTCGGTGACGTGGCCCGCCCCGACCTGCTCGGCGGCGGAGAGCAAACGCGGAATTTAGCGGCGGAGACCTGCCGCACGCTCCAGGAGAAAATCCTCAAACTCCCCGACCACGTCCTGGTCTACCCGACGCACGTTGCGGGCTCCCTCTGCGGCGGTCACATCGGCAGCATGCTCGTGACGACCATCGGCTACGAGCGCCGGATGAACAAGATGCTGGCGAGCATCAGCTCGGAAGAAGAGTTCGTCGCCGACTGTCTCAACCTTGAGAACCTGCCTTCAGTCCCGCCCTATTGGAAGCGGATGAGGACGCAGAATGAGGAAGGCCCGCGGGTGCTGGAAGTCCTGCGTGAGCCGGCTGCCCTGCGCGTGCCGGAGTTCGCGCGGCTGATGGAGCAGGGCGCGGTTGTGCTCGACTGCCGCCAGCCCGAAGCGTTCGGCGGCGCGCATGTCCCCGGCGCTCTGAACGTGGGCGCGGGTAGCTCCTTCCCGACCTGGGCGGGGACGGTGCTGCCCCCGGACAGACCCTTTCTCCTCGTGCTCGAAAGGGCGGAAGATTTGTGGGACGTCTGCTGGGACCTGCTGCGCATCGGCTACGATTTGCCCCAAGGGTGGCTCGCGGGCGGGATGATGGCGTGGCGCACGGCGGCGAAGCCAATGAAGACGATGACCGAGTGGACGGTGTGGGACTTACAGGAGCGGATTGGGAGCGAGCGCGACCTCGTAGTCTTAGACGTGCGCCAGCCGCAGGAGTGGGCAGACGGTCATATCGAGGGCGCGTTGCACATTACGGGCGCGGAATTACCCCAACGAGGGGGCGAGGTGCCGAAGGATCGACGGGTCGCAGTGATCTGTGGGAGCGGTTACCGCTCGTCGGTCGCGTCGAGCGTGCTGGCCCACAACGGACACAAAAATGTCGCCAACGTGCTCGGCGGCATGAGCGCGTGGAAGCGCGCCGGTCTGCCAACGGTTGATGAGGAGTAGAAGAAGGGGACATTTGATGACACGTAATAATCGCTTTTCATTCACCGCCCGCTTGACGGTCGTCAGTCTTCTGACCGCCGCGAGCGTGCTCGTTCTGATCGGAGTTCAGCACGTCGAAGGACAGAAGCGTGGCAGCGCGGGCGGGAGAAATCCCGGCGTGCGCTCGGAGATGCTCGTCTCGACCGACTGGCTCTCAGGTCACCTCAACGACCCGAAGGTCGTCGTGCTGCACGTCGCCCGCGAGCACGCCCATTTCGACAAAGGGCACGTCCC
>JBKKAL010000004.1:0-34374 GCA_046714695.1 Pyrinomonadaceae bacterium | reverse complement strand
GATCAGCACATCACGAAGGGGTATGGCCCTGATCTGGTAGCCCGCGTTCGTTTCCGGAAAGGCTTGTGCGAGTCGTTGGGCGATAGTATCCAGTTCGACTTGCGCCTGTGCGAGCGACACGCCGGGTTTGAGTCTCGCTTGCACGTTCAGGGGATGAACGCGCCCGTTGTTGCGGTCGAAGCTCTGTGGAATCCAAAGCTCGGAGCGATAAGGATAATCGAACCCTCTGGGCATTACGCCTATGACCGTATAGGCGCGATCATTCAATGTAATGACTTTACCCAGCACATCCGGGTCTGCCCCAAGCCGTCGCTCCCAAAAGCCGTGGCTAATGAGCGCAACCTGACTGTCGCTGCCTGCCGCCTCTTCCTCCGCGTTGAAAGCTCGTCCCAGTTGGGGGCGCACGCCAAGGGTTCTGAGCCAGCCGTCAGACACCCCGATTCCGACGATGCGCTCAGAACTTTCCGTGAGCGCGAGGTTGATGTTCAAAAAGATCTGCGCCGCGACCGACTCGAAAGACTGGGATTGTTCCTTTACCTCATAAAAGTTGCGCGGCGAGAAGGAAACCTGGCTGACCTGGCCGTCTTCACGGCGGCGCTCGTCATAGAGCCTGACGAGCCGTTCCCCGTCTTCGAAAGGCAACGAATGAAAAAGCACAGCATTGACGACTGAGAAGATGGCCGTGTTCGCACCGATCCCGATGGTCAAGGTCAGCAGAGCAATGACGGTAAAGCCGGGCTTCTGCATCAATCTGCGAAAGCTATAGCGCAGGTCTTGCCACAAATTACTTATCATTGCCATCTCCGCGAGGTGTTAAGGATAAAAGAGTGAGTTGGATCGAACCGAATGTTTACTAAATCCTTCCCTCTCGATCCTTCTCATCTTTTATTCCAACCTTCTACTCGTGACGAAGCGCGATCATCGGATCCACCTTCGTCGCGCGCCGCGCCGGGATAAAGGTTGCAAGGAGCGCCACCGCTACAAGCACCAACGAAACTCCGATGTAAGTCCAGGGGTCTGTGGCCGTCACTCCGTACAGCATGCTCGACATAAAGCGTGTCAGGAGGAAGGCTGCCGCGAGCCCCGTCGCGACTCCGATCAGAGTCAGAATCATGCCGTGGCCGATGACCATCCTGAGCACGTCGCTGCGTTGCGCGCCCAGCGCCATGCGCAGACCGATCTCGTGTGTACGCTGGCTCACGGAATAGCCCAGCACGCCATAGATACCGACAGCCGCCAGTAAGAGCGCCAGTAAACCGAAGAGCGCCAAAAGGGCTGCGCCCATGCGCGGAGCCCAGAGGACTTGATCGAGCACCTCTGAAATAGTCGAGACCGCTACCAAAGGTAAATTTGGATCAAGCGCCTGCACCTCCCGGCGCACAGTCCCAACCACGGATGTCGGATCATTATCGGTTCGGACGTGAAGCGTAAGGTTGGCAGCGTAATTCTGTGAAAGCGGCAGGTAAGCGAGCGGCCTTGGGTCTTCGCCCAAACTGGTTGAGTCACTATTTCTCACCACGCCGGCGACCTCGCTTGTAAAATCATCGCCGAAGAATTTGAAGCGCTTGCCGACGGCTTCATCATTCGGCCAGAAGCGACGCGCCATGGCTTCGTTAATGACGACAACCTTTGGAGAGTTTTCCTGATCCGTCTCGCCGAAACCGCGTCCCCGTAGAACGGGTATGCCGAGCGTCTCGAAGTATTTCATGCCCACTGTACTTACGAGCGTGAGAATCCCGCGCCCGCCTGGCGCAGGCTCCTGCCCCTCGATAAAGACGCTTCTCATAAAGCCAACGTTCAATGGCGCATTCGACGCCAAAGCGACTGAGCGCACGCCGGGCAACGTTTCGACCCGCGACAAAACCTGCCGGTTAAACTCCTTTCCACGAGCTTCGTTGTAACCCTGCGAGCTTAGATCAAAGGACATGACCAACATCTTCTCGGTTTCAAAACCGGGATTAAGCTGCTGTGCGTTGCGCAGGCTGCGCACGAAGAGCCCTGCGCCGATCAAGGCGACCAGAGACAAAGCAACTTGAGTGACCACCAGTAGATTACGCAGATTGAAGCGCCGCCTGGTGTTGTTGGGTTGATTGCTTTTGTCTTTAAGCTCGGAGACCAGATCAGTGCGTGTGGATTGAAGCGCAGGCGCGAGGCCGAAAATTATCCCTGCGAACAGAGATACAACCATAGTAAATCCGAGAACTCTCCCGTCCAGATTGAGACTCAGATCGTTTTGATCAAAGAAGGGAGGCCGGAAAGACCACAGGAGATCGAGTCCCCAGTAAGCCAGAAAGAGACCCAGTGCGCCGCCGAGTACTGAAAGCAGGATGCTTTCCGTGAGTAACTGGCGGATGATGCGCCCGCGACCTGCGCCGAGAGCCGCGCGAATGGCGATCTCCTTGCGACGCGATGTCGCACGAGCTAGCAATAGATTGGCGATGTTGGCACACGCGATCAACAGCACGAGACCAACGACCGTCGTCAGCAATCCGCCTGCACGAATGAATAAGTCTCGCTGGTTGGGATTGATTGTTGATTGTGCGAGCGGCACCTGCATGACATTGCGCTTCTCGTTCTCCTTCGGGTATTCCTGCTCCAGCCGCCG
Organism: Pyrinomonadaceae bacterium; assembly: GCA_046714695.1. GTDB lineage: Bacteria > Acidobacteriota > Blastocatellia > Pyrinomonadales > Pyrinomonadaceae > DASQYE01. The sequence continues at coordinate 31,769 of JBKKAL010000004.1, read as the reverse complement.
ACCGATGGTTTCGAGCGCCGCCTGAGCCTGCTCCTTTGTGACGCCCGGCTTGAGGCGGCCTATGACATTAAAGAGTAGGGCACGCCGTTCGTTGAACCATTTGCGAAAGGTTCCCGTCAGCACCTGATCGTGCATCGCCATCGGCACCCAGAAATCTGCCGCCCCGATAGCAAATGTTCCACGGAAATTCTCCGGCGCAATACCTATGACGGTGAAACTCTGGTTATTGAGCGAAAGGGTTTTGCCCACAAGCTGTGGATCGCCGCCGAGGCGTCGCTGCCAGAGGCCGTGGCTGACGACGATGACGGGATTAGTGCCGGGCGTGCGATCTTCTTCCGGGAGAAAGGTGCGCCCGCGTGCAGCCTTGACGCCCAACACATCGAAGTAGTTACCCGACACCATCAATCCGTTGATCTGTTCCGGCTCGCCCGTACCAGACAAGCTCATTGCCGCTCCGCCATAAATCAGGACGCCGGAGAAGACATCGCTGCTTTGATCTCTGTAGTCCACATAATTGAGATAAGAGATCGGCGCGTAATCGAGCCGGTTGCCACGGTTTTTCTCATCCGTACCGTAAACCGACATCAACTGCGCAGGCTTGGCTACCGGCAATGGCTGCAACAACACAGTATTGACCAGGGTGAAGATCGTCGTGTTAGCGCCGATGCCTAAAGCGAGCGAGAGAATTGCCACAATAGTAAAAGCGCGATTCTTGAGCAGCATCCGCGCGCCATAGCGAATATCCTGCATCAATGTTCCCATCTCGAAACCTCCTATTCGTAACGAAGCGCCACCATCGGATCAACCTTCGTCGCACGGCGCGCAGGGATGTAACAGGCCAGCAGCGCGGAGACGGCCAGCAGCGCAGAGACCCCAAGGAATGTCACGGGATCAGCCGTGCTTACTCCGAACAACAGACTCGACATCAAACGCGTGAGCGCAAACGCGCCCGTGACGCCGATGGCCAGACCAATAAGGATGAGCTTTACCCCCTGACCGACGACCATGCGAAGGACATCTCCCGCTTGCGCGCCTAAGGCCATGCGAATACCTATCTCGTGCGTGCGCTCCGTGATCGAATAAGACATCAGTCCGTAGATGCCGACGACCGATAGCGCGAGCGCGATGGCGGCGAGCAGTCCGAGCAGGAGCATAATGAATCGCGGGCGCTTGATTGATGCCGCCATCAATTGCTCCATCGTCTGTATATTTGAGACAGGTTGCTGCGGATCAATAGCGGAAATCTCTTTACGCACGGCGGCGGCGAGGCTCGCCGGATCGCCGGTCGCACGCAGGACTATGGCCATGCGCGACCATGATTCCCTGTCCTGCGCGTAGGGCGTGTACGTGTTTGGGAAAGGCGCATCGTTAATGCTCGCGTGTCGAACATTACCGCTAATGCCGACGATGGTGCGCCAGGACTCTTCCTTGTCCCTATCCCCGAACGCCATACGTTTTCCAAGCGGGTCTTCACCGGGAAAATATTTTCGCGCCATAATCTCATTGATGATGGCGACGCGAGGCGCGGCTTCGCCGTCGCGCTCGGTAAACGCGCGACCGCGTAAGATCGGTATCTCCATCGTCGAAAAATAGCCGGGGCTGATGACCTGATAATCAACCGTGACGTTTTCGTCGGGCTTCGCTTCTGGTCTTCCCTCAACCGTAAAGCCGCGATTCATATTCGAGCCGCTCAAAGGCAGATTCATCACCAGCCCTGCGGAGCGCACTCCCGGAATCGCTTGCAGCCGCTCAAGCACCTGGTTGTAGAAGGCTATCTTTTTGTTCTGATCCGAATACTTCGTGACGGAGAGCGACAGGCGCGCAGAAAGGACATTCACCGGGTTGAATCCCGGATCAACCGCCTGAAGGCGCATAAAGCTCATAATCAGCAAGCCCGCTCCGATCAGAAGCACCTGCGCGAGAGCGATCTCGGAGATGACGAGCAGATTTCGCGCGCGGCGACGACGACGGCCTTCGGTCGCCTTCGTGCCGCCTTCCTTCAGAGAATGTTGCGGGTCGAGGCGGGTCGCCTGAAGCGCCGGAAGCAGGCCGAAACCCACTCCTGTGACGAGCGAGATAAGAAGCGTAAAGCCCAGCAGGCGGCCATCCACTCCGATCTCGCTCAGTCGCGGAATATCGCCTGGGCTAAGCCCGACGAACAGATCAACACCCCACATCGCGAGCAGCAATCCAATCGTGCCGCCCGTCAAGCTCAACAGCAGACTCTCCGTGAGCATCTGTCGAATCAGTCGAAAGCGCCCCGCGCCGAGGGCGAGACGAATTGCCAGCTCTCGCTCTCGCTCAGTGGCGTGGGCCAACAACAGGTTGGCGACGTTCGTGCAGGCGATCAAAAGCACGAACGCCACGGCTCCGAGCAGAATAAAGAGCAGCGGCTGGACTCCGCCAACAATCTGCTGGTGCAATCGAATCACATTGATGCCGAGCCCGCCATTGGTCTCCGGGTAAGCCTGAGCAAGTCGCCCGGCGATGGCGTTCAACTCCGCCTGTGCCTGCTCAAGCGTCGCATTCGGCTTGAGCCGACCGACAGCGCTATAGATGTGTATGTCGCGTTCGGTGGTCAGGTCAGACTCAGGAAACTGTGCGGTCAAGGAGGGCGGCACGGCGCTCCCGCGCTGGCCCGGAACCCAGATTTCGGCCTGCGCCGGGAAACCGAACCCCTCCGGCATAACCCCGACCACGGTGTAGCTCTTATCGTCGAGGAGGAGATTTTCCCCCACTATGTTCGGGTCTGCGCCGAAGCGGCGTTGCCATAGCCCGTCACTCAAAACGACGACGCGCCCGTCTTCGCGCGCGACATCTTCTGGCAAAAAGGTGCGACCCTTTGCGGCTTCGACGCCGAGCGTGGAGAAAAGGTTATCGGTCACGGCTGCGCCCGTCAGTCTTTCAGGATCGCCCTCTCCGGTCAGGTTCAAATTGGCGTTAGCGTAACCGGCGAGCTGCTCGAAAGCCTGTGTCTGCTTGCGCCAGTCAACAAAGTTGCCGGGCGCGACAGAGCGCTTGTCGTTTCCCGGCATCGTCTCCCAGACCTGCACCAGCCGATCAGGTTGAGCAAAGGGCAGCGGGCGAAGCACAATCGCATTGACGACCGAGAAGATAGCCGTGTTCGCGCCGATGCCCAGGGCCAGCGTCAACACCGCGACGAGTGTGTAGCCCGGATGCTTCATCAACATTCGGAGCCCATAGCGTAAATCTTGCAGCAGTATTCCCATCACTTCTCCTACTCGTAATGGAGCGCGACCATCGGATCAACTTTCATAGCCCTTCGCGCGGGTATCAAACAGGCCACCAGAGCGACAAAGATCAGAAGCAGCGCGACTCCGATAAAGGTCACGGGATCGCTGGCGCTTACCTCGTATAACAGGCTCGACATCACGCGCGTTAAAGCGAAAGCGGCCGCGAGACCGATACCGACGCCGATCAGCACAAGGCTCATTCCCTGTCTGAGGACGAGCACGAGCACATCACGCGCTTGCGCGCCCAGGGCCATTCGCAAACCGATCTCATGCGTACGCTGCGCAATCGAATAAGAGATCAAGCCATAGACACCGAGTGCTGCCAGAAGCAACGCAAGACCGGCAAACCCGCTGAGCAGGAGCATAGAGATGCGACGTGTGGCGACCGAAGCGGCAACGATGTCGTCCATCGTCTTGATATTGAAGACGGGTTGATCCGGATCAATGGAAAGGACAACCCCGCGCACTGCCGGAGTCAAGGCTGACGGTGTGCCGCTGGTGCGCACCACCAGGGAGAGCCCTCCCCATGACGAATCCTGCGCGTGCGGCACATACATTTGGGGACTCGCTTCGCCTTCGAGCGCGCCCGTTTTGGTATCACCAACGACGCCGATGATCTCGCGTGGGAAATCCTCGTCTCGCCAGATTTTGATCCGTTTTCCGATGGCGCTTTCACCCGGAAAGTGGCGGCGCGCGAGTGTTTCATTGATGACGACGACCTTCGTGGTTTCTTCCCTGTCCTGCGCCGTAAAGGGGCGTCCGCCAACGAGCGGTATCTTCATCGTATGGAAGTATCCGGGCGTCGCGACGACGTAACTGGCATTGATTGATTCTTCAGGTGTCAGCGGGCGACCCTCCGGGATAAAGGAGCGGCCAACGGAATAATTGCTGCCCCCGAGCGGCAGACTCAAGACTGCGCCCGCAGATTCGACGCCCGGTAATGCAGCGGCCGATTCCGTCAGTCTTTGAAAGAACTCTGCCTTTTGCTTTTTCTCTTTGTACTTCAGAGAGGGCAGACTGATGCGCATCGTCAATAAGTGATCGGGACTAAAGCCCGCGTTGGTCTCACGCAACAGCAGGAAGCTCTTGATCAAGAGGCCGGCTCCGACAAGCAGCATCAGGGAGAGCGCCACCTCTGCTATGACCAGCGCCTTGCGCATGCGATTGCGTCGCCACCCTTCGGAAAATGTTCGGCCCCCCTCTTTGAGCGCCTCGTTAAGATTGATGCGCGAAGCCTGCCAGGCGGGCGCGAGACCGAACAACAATCCGATCAGGAATGTCACAGCCAGGGTTAACAGGAGAACGCGGCTATCAATTCCGACCATCTCCAGGCGTGGAGTATTGGCCGGGCTAATGGAAACCAAAAGGTCTGTGAGCCAGATGCCCAGGAGAAGGCCGAGGCCGCCGCCGACGGTGGAGAGCAGGATGCTTTCCGTGAGCAACTGTCGAACGACGCGCAGGCGGCTCGCGCCGAGCGCGGCGCGAACGGCAATCTCTTTGTGGCGCGCAGCGGCGCGTGCCAATAACAGATTGGCGACGTTGGCGCACGTGATCAGCAGCACAAAGCCGACGGCCCCCAGCAAGAGCAGCAGGCCGGGTCGAACATCCGCCACCATCAATTGATGAAGCGGCGTCAGGCGTGCGCCCCAGTTCGCGTTGGTCTCAGCATAGGATTGGCTGAGCCGCCCAGTGACGGTATTGATTTGCGACTGGGCCTGCTCCAAGGGAACGCCCGGCTTGAGGCGCGCCAATACCTGAAGATAACGGTTATCCCGGCGCTCCTTCGTCATCTCGACCGCCAGAGGGGCCAGCACGTCAACCGGCTGCATAAACTCGAAATCGGCCGGCATCACGCCAATCACGGTGCTCGCCTCGCCGCCAATGATAACTTTATTGCCGATGACGTTAGGATTAGCCCCGAAGCGTCGCTGCCACAATCCATGACTGATGATGGCGACCGTATCGTTTCCCGCGCGATCTTCTTCTGCCAGGAAACCGCGACCCATAGCCGGTTGTATGCCAAGCACGGAAAAGAAACTTGCCGACACATAGGCAGCAGGCACGCGCTCCGGCTCATTCCCACCCGATAGAATGGCTCCGCCCGTGACGAAGGCCGTCATGTCCTCAAAAATCTGGCTCTGGTTTTTCCAGTCGGCAAAATCCGGCGGTGAGATATTACTGGCCCTGATGCCCTGCGCCGGATTGACCGCCTGCAAAGAGACGAGCCTGTCGGCGTCAGGGTAGGGCAATGGACGCAACAGCACGCCGTTGACGACCGAGAAGATGGCTGTGTTCGCGCCGATGCCCAAAGCCAGTGTGACAACGGCAACGAGAGTAAAGCCGGGATTCTTCACCAGCATCCGAAAGCCATATCGTAGATCCTGGAGCAGTGTTCTCATCACATCACCTCTTTGCTGAAATGAATAAGCTCGCGCATACAAAGGATTCATCCACAGGCTTTCCCTGATGGGGAAAAGCCTGTGTGAATAGAGTTATGCGCACGCTCTTCGAAAATCGCTGGTGCGATGTGGGACTCCGAAGATCTTTTTACTTAACTTTCAAAACAATGAATGTCAGGTCGTCGTGCTGCGGCGCGGCAGCACACCACTCGCGCACTTCACGCACGACCGATTCGCGCACCTCGTCTGCGGACAGGTGCGACACTGTGCGCAGGAGTTCCTGTAAACGCTCTTCACCGTACTCTTCGCCTTCGGGGTTGAAAGCCTCGGTGACTCCGTCCGTAAAAGCGAGCAGCACATCGCCGCTTTGCAACTGAACGGTCTCCTGTTCGTAAACACAACTGCGAAAGACGCCGATTACGGGGCCGCCGCCCGTCAGCCGCATACACATTTCCGCATCGTCACCGACGATCTCTTCGCCGACGGTCGTTCGTTCCAGCACAGCGGTGGTGGCGGCGGCAGTCGTACTGCCCTCAATTCTCGACACCGAATTTGGCACACGTAAGGCATGAGCAAAGCACGGTTCAGCGTCCACAAGAAATTTTGCGGCGACTCCCGCGCGCATCAGAAAAGGAGGATTGTGCCCGGCGTTGACATATGTGAGACAACGCGTCACCTCGTCGTACTGCGCGTAGAAGAAGGTCGCGTAGCTGGCTGCGCCCGTCGAGCTGTACATCAGGCGATTCATCGTCGAGACCAGATCGGAGAGAGAGCCGCGCGCCGCAATCGCCTGGCTGCGCAGAGAAGCCTGCACGGTCGACATCAAAAGCGCGGCGGAGATTCCCTTGCCCGCGACATCGGCCACGGCGATACCGATCTGCCCGTCATCGAGGGTGAGGAAATCGTAGTAATCGCCCCCTATTTCGCGCGCCGGTTGGCAGAAGCCGGAAAGCTCTAAGGATGCGACCTCGGGCGGGCTCGCGGGAAAGAGCCTTCGCTGCACTTCCGTGGCGATGGCAAGCTCGCGCCGCAGCCTTTCTTCTTCGACCATTCGCTGAACAAGCTTCGCGTTCTCGATGATGAAGGCCATCTGCCCGGCGATTGACATCAACATTCGCTTGTCATCGGTCGAAAAGGGCTTGTCCCCAACCTTTGGCCCAAGCGAGATAATGCCGACCAGCTCATCCTTCATCATGATCTGCACCAGCATTCTGGTGTTGATCTGCTTTAAGGTCTCCGTCTCGCCCAGTCGCGCCTCTCGCCTGGCCTGAGTATCGGAGGAGAGCGCCTGCGCCCACACCTCGAAATCCTCCGGGCCGATGCCGAGCGGAATGCCGAGCTTCTTTAAACGCTTGACCACGAATGCGTCCGGCTGAAGCATCAAAGGGGACGCGGCCAAAGTTAAAGAGGAGGGAGAGAAATGCGGCGAAGAAAGACGACAAACATAATCGCCCGACACATCATCGCGGACAAAGATCGAGACATTCTCCGTGTGAAGCGCGTCCTGAATCTGATCTACGACTAACTTGAAGAGCTGCTCGATGGTCGTCACGGCGCGCGCGGCATGGCCCAGATCGGACAGTATCCGCTGCTCGTCGTACTTCTCCTGGAAGCGTTGTTCAATGACAGTCGAGACCCGGCGCAATAACATCGCCAGCAACAGCCCGGTCATTCCCAGGGCCGTGGCCGCGCCTGCGAGGCCGGAGCGATAGCCGCCGCCGAGCCAGAAACTAATGATGGCGCAGACGGCCGCCACTTCTTCGACGAGCAACAGGCGAGCGGGTGAGAGGCGGCGCACGCGGCGGCGACCTTCGCTCACCCTTCGATAAACCATGCGCCTGAGCTTCTTCATTACACTTCCTTACTCATAACGAAGCGCGACCATCGGGTCTACCTTCGTCGCCCTGCGCGCAGGGATATAGCTCGCTAGGCCCGCGACCGCGCACAACACGAGCGGCACTCCGACAAACGTCCATGGATCGGTCGCGCTCACGCCGTAGAGAAAGCTGGAGATCAGTCTGGAGAGTATGAAGGCGGCGGCCAGGCCGATGCCGACTCCGATAAGGACGAGAGCCATACCCTGTCGGATAACCATCTTAAGAACATCTCCGGCTTGCGCGCCCAGGGCCATACGGATGCCTATCTCGTGCGTGCGCTGCGTGACCGTATAAGCCATCACGCCGTAGAGCCCTATGATCGCCAGCACGAGGGCGACGCCCGCGAAGAGGCCGAGCAGCAACATCGTAAATCGTCTTTGCGCGATTGATTCGGCGACGAATCGCTCCATCGTCTTGATATTAAAAATCGGCTGGTCTTTATCTATGGCCCAGATCTGTTCGCGCACGGCTGCGATCTGATTTTCCGGGCGATTACTGCTTCGCACGACGACCGCCATAAACTGCGGCGAGCTTTGATGGTGCGGCAGGTAAAATTGCGGCGTCGGCGATATGTCCAGCGCGTAATGACGGACATCTCCGACCACGCCGACAATGGTGCGCCATGGGCTTTCTTTGTCATCTATGTCCGTATTGATTCGCTTTCCGAGCGGGCTCTCGCCCGGCCAGAAGCGACGCGCCGTCTCCTCGCTGATAATCGCGACGGGAAGTGAGTTTGCTCGGTCTTCGCTTCCGAATGAGCGACCGCTTTTGAGCGGAATCCCCATCGCACGAAAATAATCTGAGTTGATCGTGTAGCGTTCGACATCGGGAACATTTTCCCTGGCGGGAACCGCCTGGCCTTCCGCATAAAAAGAGACCGTGTCGAAGCCGCCGCTCACGGGAAGATTACTGACCATCCCGACCGCATCAACGCCGGGCAGCGCCTTGATGCGTTCCTGCGCCTGATCGAAGAAGGCACGTTGCTGCTCGTCCTCAGGATATTTTGCGCCGGGAAGAAACACGTTCATCGCGAGCGTGTTGTGCGGATCAAAGCCGGGACTGACGTTTTGCAGTCGCATAAAGCTTTTGACGAGCAGCCCCGCGCCAATCAGTAGCAGCAAAGAGATGGCGATCTCGGAGACTACAAGCAGGCCGCGCAGGCGCTGGCTTCCCCGACCGGACATAGAGGTTCGACCGCTCTCTTTGAGCGTTTCGTTCAAGTCCGGCTTGGAGAATTGGAGCGCGGGCGCAAGCCCGAAGGCGATGCCGGTCAGAAGCGTCAATAGAGTCGTAAAGCCGAAGACGCGAAGATCCAATCCAATCCTTCCGAGATGCGGAAGCGCGTCCGCACCGAGAGTCACAAGATAATCCGTGGCCCACATAGCAAAGAGCAGACCGAGCGCACCGCCCAGGAGCGCCAGCAGTACGCTCTCCGTCAGGAGTTGTCGCACGACGCGCCAGCGCCCCGCGCCGAGCGCAGTGCGGATGGCGATCTCCTTCTGACGCGCGGCGGCTCGCGCCAGGAGCAGATTGGCGACGTTGGCGCACGCAATCAACAACACGAAACCCACAGCCGCCAGAAAGATCATCAATGCCGAGCGTATCTTTCCGACAAGTTGCTCGTGTAAAGAGACAACGTTCAAAGATTCACCGGCATTCGTGTCCGGATACTGCTGCTCAAGTTGCTGAGCGATGACCATCAGCTCCGCCTGCGCCTGTTCCGAACTGACGCCGGGTTTTAGTCGCGCGATAGCTGTATCGAGGGAACGACCGCTGCGCGTCCACTGCGAAAGATCTGGCGCGAAGGGAGCCCATAATTCCGGTTTTTCAAAGCCCACGTTCGAGAACTGCGGAGGATCGAAACCCTGCGGCAAGACTCCGATGACGTTATAGCTCAACCCGCCAAGCGTAATGCTTTGACCGACGATTGATGGATTAGCGCCGAAGCGTCGCTGCCAGAGACCATAGCTCAGGATTACGACGAGGTGATTGCCGCGCTGCTCCTCTTGCGGAAGAAAGGCGCGCCCCAAGGCGGGCTCGACCTTCAGGACATTAAAGAAACTGGTCGTGACGCGGCCACCAGCCAACCTCTCAGGCTCGCCCGTGCCCGTCAAACTCGGCGACCAACCGTCGTATGCCGCGATGCTCTCAAAGACAGTGTTGCGATCTCTGATGTCGTAGAAGTCATGCGGAGAGAGCGTGCCGAGTCGCTTGTTGCGCTGCTGATTGGCCCCGCCGATCCTGACGAGCTGCTCGGCGTGCTCAAAGGGAAGCGAGCGCAAGAGGACGGCGTTGACGACCGTAAATATCGCTGTATTAGCTCCGACGCCGAGCGCCAGTGTCAGCACTGCGACGAGAGTAAAGCCGGGCTTCTTCAACAACATGCGAGCCCCGTACCGCAGGTCTTGCCACAGTGTGCCCATCAGGCCGCCTCCACGCTCTCTTCTTCCTTGACGACTCGTCCATCGAAGAGATGGATGGCGCGATCCGCATAGCGCGCGTATCTGGGGTCGTGCGTCACCATGCAGATGGTCGCGCCGCCCCGATGAAGCTCGCGCAGCAGATCCATGACGGCCTCGCCGTTAGTGGAATCGAGGTTGCCGGTCGGCTCGTCGGCGAGCAGGATAAGCGGCTCGCCAGCGACGGCGCGCGCCACGGCCACACGCTGTTGCTGACCGCCGGAGAGCTGGCTCGGCAGATGTTTGGCGCGATGGGCCATGCCGACTCTCTCCAAAGCATCGGTGCAACGCTTGCGCCTGTCAGCCGAGTTCATGCCGCGATATGTAAGCGGCAGCTCCACATTCTCATAGACAGAGAGATCGCCGATCAGGTTGAAGCTTTGAAAGATAAAGCCGACCTCGCGATTGCGTATGCGCGCCCGCTCGGACAGAGAAAGATCGGAGACGGTCTTGCCGCCGAGCCAGTAAGCGCCGTCGGTCGGGGAATCAAGCAGGCCAAGGATGGACAGCAATGTTGATTTGCCGCATCCCGAAGGCCCTGTGATGGAGACGTACTCCCCTTTATCTATATCGAGGTGTGTGCCGGCCAGAGCATGCGTCTCAACCTCGTCCGTGTAGAAGACTTTGGTGACGCCCTCAAGGCGTATGAGCGGTTGGGCAGATTGGGTCATTGATTTTTCCTCAGGAATTGAGTAATCAGTAATCAGTAGTCAGTTAAAAACCAAAACCCAAATCTCGTTTTGGCTGACAACTGATTACTGATTACTGACTGCTTCATTTTCAATTCAAACGAATCCGGTTGTAATTGTCCCAGGCGGAGGTATCCGACAGGATCACCTGATCGCCGGGTTGTAAGCCTTCAAGGATTTCCACAGTATTGACGGAGCTGCGGCCCATCTTGACCTGCACGCGCACAGCGCTCTGGCCGCCTTCTTCGAGCTTGAACATACCGACGGTGCTTTGCGACTGGCCGAAGGCGGGGCGACCGACATAGACCACATCGGCCATGCGTTCCAGCTCGATAGTGCCGTCAACGCTCAGGGCGGGGCGCGCGCCCTGCGGCAATGCGCCGTCAAGAGCCACGTCCACCGTCACTGTTCCCTGCTGTGCGGCAGGGTCTATGCGCATCACATGGCCCGGAATAATCCCGTTGCGCGTATCTATCGAAGCCTGTTGGCCGAGCGTTATATCCTTGGCCTGCGTCTCTGCTATCTGTAGTTCGGCTTTGAGATGCTGCGGCTCGGCGACGCGCGCCAGGTTCGTCCCCGGCGTGACCTGCTGGCCCACTTCGACCTGCATCTCCTGCAACACTCCGCCGGTTCCGGCCAGCACCCTCAGCGTCCCCAACTGGCTCTGCCGGAGTTGCGCTAGTACGCGTAACTGTGAGATACGCGCCTGTGCGGCGGCCAGTTGAGCCTTCGCCGATTTGACGTTGACGTCAAGACGCTGCTGCTCGATCTTGTAGCGGTTAGCCAACTCTTCCGTGCGAACTCTGGAGAGCTTCAGATTGAGTGCGGGGATAAGGCCGTCTTTGGCGAGGGCTTCGTCCGTATCGGATTGAAGCTTGGCCTCCTGGTAAAGGGCACGCACAGTTGCGGCACCGGCCTGCTGCGTCATTCTATCGCTCTCTAAACGAACTTTCAGATTGTTATAATCGGCCTCGCCTGCGCGCAACGCGAACTCCGCATCCTGTGCCTCCTGGGCCAACGTCGGATTGATCAGTTCGAGCAGTACGGTTCCGGCGGTGACTTCCGTTCCGGGCTGAACCAGAATGCTCTCGACGCGCCCTTCGGTCGCCGCGGCGATGACCCTGACCTGTTCGGGGACGAGCGTGCCGGGGCCTCGCACCTGCCGAAGCATCGGGCCGCGTTTGACCGTATCTATCAAAACCGTGGATCGCTCGATACTCGGCGCAGCAGGCTTGAGGCGCGAAACGCCCAGCGTGATGAGCGCGATGGCTATAATGCCTGCGGCGGCAAGACCGATCTGCCGCAGCCGGCGATTACGCTTCTTTTTATCTTTGTCCTTGCGGGGTATATCCATCTTTTACTCCGCTCATTAATGAGCGAACCGCGTGCCATCCCCTTCCGAATGGCCTTAAGCTAAGAAATAGTTAGACTTACGTATTCGAGCGAGCATCTCTCGCGCTATCCGATTCCCGCTTGTGGGAAAGAGCAGTGTCGGAATCGAAAAAGCGGAGGTTAGAGCGCTCGTGTGCGAGAGCAAGTCAATGTCTCCAGCATGATTTTTCTTACTCCTCGGATCCACAGTCTCTAACCTCCACACTCAATCATTTACCACCCAGCCGTCCTCCAGCTTGATGATGCGATTGCCGTAGGTTGCGTTCTGTTCAGAGTGTGTGACCTGGATAATGGTCGTGCCCTCTTTATTCAATTTCTTGAACAGCTCCATGATCTCTTTGCCCTGGCTGGAATGCAGGTTGCCGGTCGGCTCGTCCGCAAGAATAAGCTTCGGGCTCATGATGACGGCGCGTGCGACGCCGACAAGCTGCTGCTGCCCGCCTGACAACTGGTTCGGATACAAATCCTTTTTGCCGACAATCTGAAAACGGTCGAGGACATCGCCGACGATTGATTCACGCTCGGCCTTTTTTATGTCTTTATAAGAGAGAGGGATTTCCAGATTCTCATAGACGGTCAAGTGGTCGAGCAGGTGATAACTTTGAAAGACGAATCCGATATATTGCTTGTGAATCTGGGCTCGGTCTTTCTTGTTGAGCTTATGAACGGGCTGTCCCATAAAGTAAAACTCGCCGCTCCAGGCGCTGTCGTGCATCCCCAGAATATGGAGCAACGTTGATTTGCCGGAGCCGGAAGGGCCCATCACGGAAACAAACTCGCCTTCACCGACATCAAGGCTCACGCGCCTGAGCACATAAGTCTTCTGCACACCATGCTCGTAATATCTCTCCAGGTTTCTTAATTGAATCATTGCTATAAGAGGGCGCTCCTCTCGCCTCGATCTCGGTCTCTATCAGGGTTAGAACGTATTATTCACAGCAGAGTTCCCATCAACGCTCAAAGGATCCAAGCCTGAGTCGGCGTTGGGGAAAAGTGTGGGACTGTATTTACTATAGGGAATTATCGTGCCACGTCCGGTTGACGGCCCCGTTGAGGTGGACGACTCGATTAAATCAAGGAAATTTGAGGATTGATGCGGACGATGATGATTCGATTTTCCCAATTCCGGGACAACGATGTTCGGAATCGGAAAAGCTTCGAGAGCTAAAGAGCGTGAGATTACTCCGAAATAATTTTTAAGCGATGAGCGCCGAATCTCGCTTCTCTAATAAAAATTTCTAATTGCCGTGCGCGACTTCTTGCTGCTGCTCTTTTTCTTGCTCGTCTTTTTGCCGGTTGTCGTGCCCTTTTTTTTGGTCACACTCTTTTTAGCCGTCACGGCTGATGCTTTTGCCTTTTTAGAGGCGCGTGAGCCGGTCTTTTTTGTTGTGCGGGCCTTCGTCGTCGTGGGCTTCTTCTTCGTTCTTCCGCCAGCTCCTGCGGCGGCCTTTCGTTCGGATTTGATCGCCTTCGCAACCTGCTTCAGGGGTTGCGCTGAGACGGGCTCGATTATTCTTTGCGGCGGGGACACTTCGGTTACGCTCTTGCGGCGGCGGCGGCTGTCTGGCCGGATCACCTCGGCCATCGTCGGGCTCACGGTTTCAACCCATTCGGCCTCAGTCTCAAGCACTGTCCGGTTCAGGTTGGCAGCCCGTTCAACGACCTCGCCTGCTATGCGCGATGCCTGCTTGAGCATTCCTTCACCGGCATCAAGCAGCGTGCCCAGTAAATTACTTTCCTGCGAGCGCCGCGCAGGCGCGGAAGGGTTTCTCCCCCTGACGATTCTCGCGGGCTTTCTCTGCTTGAGGAAATATCGTTTGATCTTTTCCCTGATGACGGGCGCGCTGTTCTCCTTGCCCTCTTTGTCATGAAAAGCATCACTGAGCTGTCCGTAGCTGCCCGTAAACTGGATGCACCAGCTATCCTTGCCGAGAGGCTTGGTGACATCCGTGACTTCGCAATCCAGTTGCAGGTCGCGGATGGCTTCCTCGGCCGCACGCGTGATGACTTCTTTATCCATGTAGCCTCGTTTCTTCAAATACCGATACGATCATTAAGAGCCGATTCGACGGGGCGGGGGGTTTATGCGCCTCACGCTCTTCCGGCCACTTCGCCATTCTGCGTATTGACGCGCACCGTCTCGCCCTCCTTGATAAAGAGCGGGACGCGGACATTGAGCCCCGTCTCTAAAGTCGCCTGTTTGCTCGCGCCTCCGGCCGCCGTGTCGCCCCTCATTCCCAGCTCGGTTGATGCGACCACAAGCTCTACGTATTGCGGCAACTGTAAAGAGACAGCCGCGCCGTTATACTTCAAGACCTGGATCGTTACACCTTCCTTCAGATAGCCGCGATCATCGCCCACCTGATCTTGAGTGAACACGAACTGTTCATAAGTGGACTCGTCCATAAAGTGAAAGCCTTCCGCATCACTGTAAAGAAAAGAGGCGGGCGTTAGTTGCACGTCCGGCTCACTGAACTTCTCGCTCGACTTGAAGCTACGCTCCTGTACCGCGCCGGTCAAAAGATGGCGCAGCTTTGTGCGCACCATCGTGGCCGCTCCACGCGCCGTCGGAGAAGCGAAAAAGACTTCAACCACCGTCATGGGCTGCCCGTCAACCGCGATCAGCATTTTGCGCTTCAGCTCGTTGGCTCCGATCAATGCCATTCATTTTTGTCTCCGTCCTGAAATTTTAATACCGAGCAGGACAAACACCGTCGTGGTATTCGCCCCGCCCGCATGCTACTCACGCATTTTATAGCTCGCAGCCAAGAACCATTAACTCTTACCTTGCGCTGACGGCTGCGGCGGCTGCTGTCGCCTGCGAATTACGTTGGCTAATCCTTCCAGTGCCTTTTTGGCCATTCCCGTAGGGTCTTTTGTGCCCAAAAGTTCCCGCGCATCCGAGAGTATGCCCAGCAGCTCGTCCTGCACGACCGCGCGTATCCTTTGCTCATCTGCTTCTGCCATCAATCTCTCCTCTCATTCGTTATGCGCCGAAAGCCTCAAGCACCTCGTCGCTGTGCTGTTCGACGTTGACCTTATCGAAAATCTTTTTGAGCCGCCCCTCTTCGTCTATGAGAAAAGTCTTGCGCGCCACGCCCATAAACTTTTTATCTCCCCACGTCTGCTCGCCATAGACGCCGTAGGCATCCGAGACCGAATGATCCGTATCGCTGAGAAGCGTAAACGGCAAATTGTATTTAGAGATAAAAGCCTGGTGCGACGCCTCGTCATCGAGCGAGACGCCGAGCACCTTGATATTCTTGTCCTCGAAAGTCGAATGCGAGTCGCGCAACGAGCAAGCTTCTTTGGTGCAGCCCGGCGTATCGTCCTTCGGGTAAAAATAGAGCACGACCTTTTGGCCGCGAAAATCCGCGAGCTTGACCTCTCGTCCCTGTTCGTCGCGCGTCTTGAAATCCGGCGCAGCATCGCCTTCCTTAAGCATGATAGCGATTCTCCTTCGTCTAAGATTTGTTAGTTTTGCAGTGCGCCCGTATTCTAGCATTATCGAGAGGCTTGTACTCAAGTTAGGCGGCGAAGAAAGCGGAAGCCGGATGAAGAGGGATGTGATAGTTATCGGCGGAGGCGCAGCCGGGCTCTTTTGCGCCATCGAAGCGGGCAAGCGCGGCCGCAGCACTCTGGTTCTGGAGCACGCCGGAAGTATCGGCAAGAAGATCGCCATCTCCGGCGGAGGCCGCTGCAACTTTACCAATATCTATACGAGCGCGGACAATTTTCTCTCGGCCAATCCGTACTTCGTCAAATCAGCGCTCGCTCGCTATACGCCTCAAGACTTTATCGCGCTCGTCGAGAAATATCGTATCGGTTATCACGAAAAGAAGCTGGGCCAACTTTTTTGTGACGGCAGCTCAAGACAGATCATAAATATGCTGCTGGCCGAATGCGAGGCCGCCGCAGTCGAGATACGCACCGATTGCCATGTCAGCAAGGTTGTTAAAAATGCAGGATTCAGACTTGAGACCAATCAGGGAGCGTTTGAGTCCGATTCTCTGGTAATTGCGACGGGTGGGCTCTCCATTCCAACGCTCGGCGCGACCGCCTTCGGCTATGCTCTAGCCCGTCAGTTTGGCCTTCGCATACGCGAGACACGTCCTGCACTCGTTCCATTAACTTTTGCCCCGCACAAGCTCGAAGAGCTAAAGGCTCTGAGCGGCATCTCGTTAGACGCGATTGTCTCCTCGAACGGCGCAGAGTTCCGCGAGAACATCCTTTTGACGCACAGGGGTCTGAGCGGCCCTGCAATTTTGCAAATCTCCTCCTACTGGAAATCCGGCGATCCGGTGTCAATCAATCTACTGCCGGAGCAAGAGGCGGCTGCTATTCTTCAAGACAGGCGACGCTCCGAGATTGGGCTGGCTAACCTGCTCGGACAGTACATGCCGCGCCGTTTTGCTCATGCATGGTGCGACCTGTATGCTTCCACTTCAAGGCCCGTCAACCGATTCTCGAACAAAGAGCTGGAAGAGATCGCGCGGCTGCTGCACAACTGGCGTCTCGTGCCTGACGGGTCTGAAGGTTACAAAAAAGCTGAGGTCACGGCGGGCGGCGTGGATACTGAGGAGCTTTCTTCCAGAACGATGGAGGCCAGGCTTGTTCCCGGTCTATATTTCATCGGCGAGGTCGTGGACGTGACGGGCCAACTGGGCGGTTACAATTTTCAATGGGCATGGGCCTCCGGCTACGCCGCCGGACAGTTCGCCTAAGACATGAGCCTATTGAATACTCGATCATAAGGAGCAGATTGATTTACAGATGAGAGTCTTTCTTAAATCATACGGCGCTCTTGTTGCGCTCGTTCTTTTTACCACCTCAATGTGCTGGGCACAGCAGGCGGGAACAAAGCGCGGTATCACGCCGGAGGATTATTACGCCTTTGAATTTTTAAGAGAGCCGCGCATCTCGCCCGACGGCAAACTGGTCGCCTATGTCTTGCAGACCGTTGATCGCAAGCAGAATCGTCGCAACTCTAACATCTGGCTGGCGACGACCGACGGCACGCGAGCGCCCTGGCAATTTACCACCAGCCCGCAATCCTCTTCCTCGCCGCAGTGGAGTCCTGACGGTCAGCAGCTTGCCTTTCTTTCTTCGCGTCCGCCGGGAGTGGAGAGCGATGGTGGCGGCAACGCTGCCAATAGACCGAAGAATCAGGTTTACATTCTCTCGATGAGCGGGGGCGAAGCGCGCCGCGTCACCGAGTTAAAGAACGGCGTTGACGGTTTTCAGTGGTCGCCGGACGGAACGAGGCTCGCTGTCTTAAGCCGCCTTGGCCCAAGCGATAGCCGTCCAGAAAATAAAGAGCGCAGCGACGTGCGCCACTACTCGCAACAACAATACAAGTTCAACGACACGGGCTGGTTCGATGATAAGCGGACACACATCTGGATTGTGGACGTAAAGATGAGCAAGGCCGTGCAGCTTACTTCCGGCGACGACTGGGATGACCGCGACCCGCAATGGTCGCCCGATGGCACTCGTATAGCTTTCGTCTCAGACCGCACGGGCCGCGCCTACGAGGACAGCCGCAACACGGACGTGTGGGTAATTCCGGCGGATGGCGGGCCGCTCACGAAGATCTCCGATCACGTGGAGTCTGACAATACTCCGCGCTGGTCGCCGGACGGTAAAGTAATAGCCTTTATCGGTAGCATAAAGGAGCGAGACCATCCCAAAATCTGGCTCGCGCCGAGCGCGGGCGGTGCGCCGTCTACGCTGGCGGCGAAAGACCTCGATTTGATTCCATCCGATCTGGAATGGGCGGGTGACGGCCGCGCTATTTATTTCAGTGCGGGCGTGCGCGGCGAATATCAACTGTTCCGCGTCAACCTCGCGTCGAAAGAGGCGAAGGCGGTGACGAATGGGCCGCGCGCCGTGCGTAATATGGACATCAGCCCTCGCGCGGGTAAGATGGTTTTCACCATCAATGACTTTAAGCGCCAAGACGACCTTTACGTCGCAGACTTGATGGGACGCAACGAGCGCCGTTTGACCAATCTCAACGAAGCGCTCTGGAAGCAGCTACAGCTTCAGGATGTCGAGCGCTTTACCTATCAGGCTGCTGACGGCCTGGATGTGGATGGATTTTTCGTTCGCCCCTTAGGATGGCAGGAGGGCAAAAAGTATCCGATGATCCTCAACATTCATGGAGGCCCGGCGAGCATGTACGGCGTTGATTGGTTCCATGAATTTCAGGTTTATGCGGCGCGCGGCTGGGCCGTCTTTTACACGAACCCGCGCGGCTCCACAGGCTACGGTCAAAAGTTCGAGCGCGGCATCGTCGGCGAATGGGGCGGCAAAGATTACACGGACATCATGAGCGGCGTCGAAGCTGCGCTACGGAAATACCCATGGATTGACAGAGACCGCCTCGGAGTCACAGGGGGCAGTTACGGCGGCTACATGACCAACTGGATCGTGGGCCATACGGATATGTTCAAGGCAGCCGTTACACTGCGCAGCATCTCGAACTTTATCAGCGACGAGGGCACGCGCGATTACGCATACGGGCACGCGCCCGATTTCGGCGGCGATCTCTTCGAGAAGTTCGATCTCTACTGGGAGCGCTCGCCTCTCAAGTACGCAAAGAACGTCAAGACTCCGACACTGATTCTTCACTCCGATAACGACCTGCGTGTGCCGCTCGAACAGGCCGAGCAGTGGTACAGGGCCTTAAAGCATTTCGGAGTGACGACGGAGATGGTCGTCTTCCCGCGCGAGAATCACAACCTGACTCGCACCGGAGAGCCGCGACATCTGATCGAGAGCCTGAACTGGCAGACTTACTGGTTCGACCGCTTTATCAACGGCAACGCCAGGGCTGTGCCGCCCGACAAGAGGTAGTTTAAAAGTTTCACCCGCACTTTTGATGACGCCGAATTTGGTCAGGCTGCCTGAATCGCTCTTAGAGCGCGTTCAGGAATGCCACCAGGTCGGCTCTCTCCTCATCTGTATAAATAAAGCTGAATCGAGTCTCGTAGTGGCGCACCACGTCCTCAAGCGTCGCGGCACTCCCGTTGTGGAAGTAGGGCGCGCGAGCCGCAAGCCCGCGTAGCGTTGGTGTCTTGAAGAGACCAAGATCATCCCAGCGCCCGGTGATGTTGCCCCGTCCCGCATCTGTCAATTGGATGGACTCGCCCGTCCGTTTGTTGCGGAAGGTGTAGAGGGGCATGTCCGGTTTGCGCGCCTCTGCCGACGCGGTGCGGATGTCGAACAGAGTGTTATTGAAGTTCGTGCCGTTGTTTGACGAGTTGTGGCAGACCCTGCAACTGCGATGGCTGACGTTGGTGCTATTGAACACCTTCTCGCCACGAGCGATCTGCGCGCGCTTTGGGTTCGCGTCACCGGCCCAGGCAGTGAAGAGATCAAATCGGCCAGCGACTTTCGACATGGCCGACAACGCCTCAGGACCACCGCGCGCGCCGTCGGAGTCGAGACGACCGACGCCCTCCACACTGAGTTGCGCGGTCACTAACGAGCTTTCAAAATCAACGATGTCGGCGATGACCTCAGGAGGAGCAGGCGGGCCCTGCATGGCACCCGTTATAAGGTGGGCGGTTAAGTTGACGAGCCCGGCGCGCTGGTCTGTGCCCGCAGTGTTGGCGGCGTCCCAGTTGACAGTCGCGCTCCCGGTGGCGAAGTTGATCGTCGGCATCGCGCGCCGCCAGTGAACGAGCCGGTCGAGGTTCGCATAACCGTGTGGGTCGTCCACGGCGATCAACTCCCATTCGGAGTTTGGCCGGGGAGGGCCGCCCCTGCGGAATACGCCGCGCGTCAAGAGCATGCTGTAGGCTGCGCGGCGCGCCTCCACTGTGGAGACATCCATGTTCGGGTTGTTGGCGTCGTGCAGGTTAAAGACCGGGTGAGTGCCTTCCGTTTCGTCGAACAGGCTTTGGAGCGTGCCGGGGTTGATGCTCCAGGCATCCTCCGGGATATGGCAGGACGCGCAACTCTGGCCGTTTGTACCCTGAGGCTGGAAGTATTCGCCGGTGAGATTGACGGAGCCCTGAGTGCTGAACGTCGCCGCCTCTCCGCCCGGGTTTCGCATCGGGTGGTTATTGAGGATACTGCCCTGGAACTTCGAGCTGGTTGGCGCGACCCGCTTGGAGCGCAGGTAGTATGCAAGCCCCAACGCCAAACCGATTAGCACAACCACGGCGACCGTCACTCCAATCCGAATGCCGAGACTCCGCGAACTATATCTCTTCATCGCAATGCCCTACTCTCTGTTCCTCGCCTCTCGTGCGCTCTGTGCCTGCGGTGTTGAGTCATCAACCCACCCTACTCTCAGTATTAAAAGTTACCTGCTCTCCTGTTTTGACGGAGCGATAACAGGCATCCACCAGCTCGACAGATTTGTAGCCGTCAAGCGCCGTCACGGCGGCTGTCGTCCCCGACACGATTGAATCAACGAACGCTCTGTCTTCCTGCAAATATCCCCACTTCTCTTCCTTTGACAGTTGATGCATGGAATATGTCGCGTGCTCGCCTTCGAGGCCATGGGCTTCGGTGATGCTCTCCATCTCGCGCGTCACAATCGTCGCATGATGGCAGAAGACCTCGACGCGCTCGAAGGGAAAGAGCCAGCTTGCATCAGCCGAGGAGCAGAGCGTCGCATGCATACCACTCGCGAATCGTATGAGGACGGAAAAATCATCCGTCTCCGGGTATTCGTGTGTTGATCCAATGGCATAAAGCTCCGCGACATCGCCGAACAGAAAGCGCATCATGTCGAACATGTGGATGGTCGTCTCGTAGAGAAAGCCGCCCGTGATATTCGCATCTCCGACCCACGCGGGATTGATCAGCTCGCCGCGATTCATCTTTATGTGAGCCGAGTGCGGCCTGCTTTCTTCCGAGATTATCTCTTTGAGCTTTTGATAGACGGGCGCGAAACGGCGATTGTGCCCGACCTGAAAGACTCTGCCTCCGCCCCGCGCCGCTTCCAGCAGAGAGCGCGCATCGTTGATGTTTGTCGCCACCGGCTTTTCACAAAAAACGTGTTTACCCTCACGGATGGCGGCCAGGGCGAGCGCGGTGTGTTGTGTATTCGGCGTCGTGATATAAACGGCATCACTTGCCTTTATCAACGCTTCGGCGCCCAGCGCGACCTCTGCGCCTGTTGAGCGCGCAAGCTGGTGCGCGCGCGCCGCGTCAACATCAAACAGATTTGCGAGGTGAACGCGCTCGTCGCGCGCGAGCAGCGCGGCATGGACTCCGGCGATATAGCCAGCGCCGATGATTCCTATTTTTATCTTATCCATTTCGCTTTCGCCTCAGCGCTAGTGCTGATAGATGTCGAAAAAATTAAGCAAGTCCGAGAACTCGTTGGGTAGCCGCGTGCGCCTCGCGTGCTAGTTCCTCTGGTTCTCGTTCCCAGTATTCGGGCCTGAAAATCTCGACACTGGTGACGCGGTCGTAACCGATCCCGCGAAGCGCGGCGATGATCTCTCGTAAGGGGAGGATACCGAGCCCCGGCAGCAGCCGGTGACGGTCTTCCAGTTCCGCGCGCGGCAGATCCTCCGCATCATTGATGTGAAAGATAAAAAGCTTTTCAGGATCGAGCGCTTCAATCGAAGCCACGTTTGAGCCGCCCGCATAGAAATGAAAGCTATCAATAACGAGCCCTACATTGGGACGCGCCACTTTGTGGATGATTTCCGCGGCCTCTTCCAATGTCTGGACGCTGCAATCGGGTTGGCCCAGAAATTCAAAGGCTAGCGCAACATTATGCCCCTCGGCGATGCGGCCAAGCTCAGTCAGGACGCGAGTTGATTCTTCAACGACATCACTCCAACGCTGTCCGGCAGGCAGAGGACTCGGTACGACGACGACGTACGGGCAATTGATCTCGGAAGCGAAGCTGCATAACGCCTCGCACTCATGCAGAAGCCGCTCGTGCGCAGCCGTCTCTCTAAAGGTGACATGCTCGATTGAGTTGATGCTGTAAGGCTCAAGTCCATGCTCTTCAAACAGGCTTTTGAGATCGGCGGTCGTCCCCGATTGAAGAAATTTGCGGAGCTTGGCGGCCCATATTTCCAGGCAATCAAAGCCCGCCGCGCTCGCGGCTCGAATGTCTTCGACAAGGCTCGCCTTCATCGTGGTCGCACCGTTTAATGCCAGCTTCATCAGCTCTCCTTCGGTCTCGATTTGATTATTCATCTTAACGCCGCGCCCGACTCCGCGTCGAAGAACTCCGCCCTTTCCATCTCGAACTTTACCCAGATGGGAGTTTCCGGATCGGCGCGAAAGTCCGCCCCGGCGCGGGCGATGATCTTCTGGTCGCCGAGGCGCAGGAAAACCAGCGTCTCGTTGCCCATCAGTTCTGTCACGTAGACGGTGGCGGGCAAGTATCCTTCGCCCTTAGAGGATGCGAGATGGATATGCTCAGGTCGTATGCCGAGCGTCACGCTCTCCGTTTTGTCAATCCTCTCAAGATGAGACTCCGACAATGGGAGCGCAACCTCGTGGCTGCGAAACAGGCGCGCTCCTTCATCCTTTCGACCTTCGATAAAATTCATGGCGGGGCTTCCGACAAACTCTGCGACGAAACGATTGGCGGGGCGATGGTAGATGTTCATCGGCGTATCGAACTGCTGAAGACGACCCCGGCGCATAACCGCGACGCGGTGCGCGAGCGTCATCGCCTCTGCCTGATCGTGCGTCACATAGACAGTCGTCGTTCCCAGCTCATGCTGTAAACGTTTTAACTCTCCGCGCATCTGCACCCGCAGCCTCGCGTCCAGATTCGATAGCGGTTCATCCATCAAATAGACGCGCGGCTCGCGAACTATGGCGCGCGCCAGAGCAACGCGCTGTCGCTCGCCGCCGGACAATTCGCGCGGCCTGCGCTCCAGGAGGGCTTCGATCTCCAGCATCCCGGCGACCCTTTCTACTCGCCGCCGTGTTTCCTCCCGCTCAATTTTGCGTACGCGCAGAGGATAAGCGATGTTTTCCGCGACCGTCATATGCGGGTAGAGCGCATAACTCTGAAAGACCATCGCGATGTCGCGGTGCTGTGTCGGAATATCGTTGACACGCTCCCGTCCAATATAAATATCCCCCTCGGAAACTTCCTCAAGCCCGGCGAGCATCCTCAGAGTAGTTGTCTTTCCGCAACCCGATGGCCCAAGCAACACGACGAACTCGCCATCACCCACAGCGAGGTTCAGTTCATCAACCACGACCAGGTGATCGAACGTCTTCGTTACATTCTCGAACCTGACATCCATAAACGAGTGACAGGTGACGAGCGATAAGTGATGAGCAGCGGGCAAGTTTTTCCTGTCCTTCATCACTTATCACTCGTCAACGCCTTCTTCATCCTTTCACTGCGCCGAGCGAGAGACCGCGAACGAGGTATCTCTGTACCATTAAGGCAAAGACGAGTATCGGCATCATCGCGACGACTCCGGCGGCGCTCATAACCCCCCACTTGATCTCGTATTGCGTAACGCGGCCAGCTATCCCCACGGGCAGCGTCATCGCCGCATCCGTCTGTGTGAGGATGAGCGCAAACAAAAGCTCGTTCCACGAAATGATGAGGCAGAAGATAGCGGTCGCGGCCAGCCCCGGCGCAACCAGCGGCAGCACAATGCGCCGCAGCGCCCCAAGGCGAGAGTCGCCGTCCACGCGCGCGGCCTCTTCCAGATCGCGCGGTATCTCCTGAAAAAACCCTCGCATCATCCACACGACGAAAGGAAGATTAAAGGCCGTATAGACGATTATGAGCGACGCCCGCGTGTTGAGCAGCCGAACATCACGCATCATCAAAAAGAGCGGGATGGCGGTGACGATGGGCGGAAACATTCTGGTCGAAAGTATCCACAGCGAAAGCCTTGTCCCTATTCTGTGCGGCCAGCGAAACTGCGCCAGTGCGTATGCCGCCAGGGTTCCTAAAAGCATAGCGCACGCGGTCGAGGACACGGCGACGATTAGACTCGTGACGAGATACTGGCCGAACGAGCGCGTGAAGAAGGCGTCACGGTAATGAGCGAGCGTCGGGCGAAAAAGAAACCAGCGCGGCGGTACACCGAATTGATCTATCTCGCTTTTGAGCGAGATAGTCACCATCCAGTAAACGGGCGCAAGCGTCGCAAAGAGAGCCACCGCCACGAGCGCGTATTTCAACAAGCGCGCCAACCTCATCCGCTGCCCAAGCGGACGCGGCGGTCTGATGCGGTTTTGTTCTATTGTCTGAGAGCGCGCGTTCAAGTCGTCTCCTGCCGTTGAAGCAATCTGATATAGAGAAGGCTGATAATATTCGTCACGATGAGAAGCACAAACGACATCGCCACGGCATAACCGAAGTTGCCGAAGCGGAATGCCGCGCGGTAGATGTAGAGGCTGATCGTCTCTGTGGCGAAACCTGGCCCACCTTCGGTCAGGATAAATATCTGGTCGAAGACCCTCAGCAAATCCATCGTCCTCAGCAGAAGCACGATTAGAATCGCGGGCTTGAGAAGCGGCAGCGTGATGTGACGAAAAGTTTGCCAGGAGCTTGAGCCGTCCATACGCGCGGCCTCGTAAGGCTCTTGCGGGATGGCCTGGAGTCCTGCGAGCAGGACGAGAAAGACAAACGGCGTCCACTGCCACACATCAACCGCGATAACCGACATGAGCGCAAGCTTTGGCGAAGCCGTCCAGGTCAGCGATTCAGTATTAAAGCCCATCCTTTTGAGCGTCCCGTTGATCGAGCCGAAGTTCGGATTGAGCATCAACCGCCACACCACTCCGACGACGACCGGCGGCAGCATCAACGGCACGAGCAGCGCCGCGCGAAAAAAGCTGCGACCGCGCATCTCTCTATTCAAAAGCAGGGCGAGCCCCAGACCGAGCAGGAACTCGAAACTGAGCGCGACCAGTGCAAAGATGAGCGTATGCGCGAGCGCGGCATGGAAGAAGCTGTCGGTTGCGAGGCGCGTGAAATTCTGCAAAGTCCATCGCGCGCTCTCGCCCGCGCCGGTTTGAAAGCTGACCCTGACGGCATAAAAGAGCGGATAAATCGAGAGCGCGAAGAGAACCACGGCCGCCGGGGCGACGAGCAGGTACGGCAGAGCGCGTTCCGTTCTCGCGGCCTGGGTTTGACGGCGACCAGTTTTCCCTGAAGGAACTGAAGTCATGATCTATTTGTCGATTGAGAATTGCTCTCTGGTATTCGGGGTAAACGGCAAATGGCTGCTCATCTGCCGCTCTCGATAATTCTTGTGATCTCTGCGTTGGCCTGGTTCATGGCTTCTTCGGGTGAAAGCTGGCCGCTGTTGGCTTTTGAAAGGAAGATGCCGAAGGTGTTTTCGATCTCGTTCCAGAGCGGCGTGCGTGGTCGCGGTCGCGAGTTCTCAAGCGAACGTAGTTGCGCCGGGTAGGCAGGGAATTTTGTCAGCAGCTCTGCGTCTGTGAAGACGGAGCGGCGCGTCGGCGGATTGCCGCGCAGTGCCGAGCGTTTCATCTGCTCTGCGCTCGTCGCCCAGAGGAGGAAATCAAAGGCCGCCTCCGCCTGTTTTGAAGCTCGCGGGATACTGATCAGCCAGTTGCCGATCTCTGCGCGGCCCGGCGATTTTGCCCCCGGCATCCCTGTGAACTCCATCTTACCGATTACTTTTGATTTGGCCGCATCATTAAACGAGCTGATCCATGCGGGCCAGTTGATGGACATGGCGGCTGTGCCTTGCAGCAGATGCGCTGAGACCTCGTCGGCGTTGAAGCCTGCATAACCTGGCGGCGCATACTTTCCCAGCTCCAGCATAAACTTGAGCGCGGCAACGCCCTCGGTGCTATTGACCCGCGCTTTTCCGCTCTGGTCGAACATCTCCGCGCCGAAGGCCCAGAAGATCGGCATAAAATCGGCGACCGCCGCGTTACCCTGTGCGGCTCTCATCACATAACCGTAAACGCGACCTCCGCCGGGCGCGCCCGCCGCCTCGCGCTCGTTGATAATCTTCGCCGCCGCCAGCACATCATCCCAAGTAGCGAGCGCCTTCAGGTTATGTTTCTCGAAGAGGTCTTTGCGGTAAAAGAACAACTGCGAATTGCCGACATACGGCAGGGCGTAGAGAGCGCCCGTCTGGTATGGATGACGGCAGAGGGCGATTGAGGAAGGCACAAAGTCTTCGTCGGGGCCTCCGCGCCCTCCACGCTTCTCATAAAGCGGCGTGAGGTCTGTCAGAAACCCTCCTGTCGAGAACTTGGGAAACCACGGATCATCGAGCATGATCAAATCATAAGCGCCCGTCCCCGCGCTCAAATCAATCAGCTCTTTCTCGAAAAGATTGGCGTAGGGAAATTCGGCGATCTCTATGTGGACGCCGGTCTGCGCCTCGTAGTCGCGCGCGGCCTGTTTGAGCGCATCGCCCTCGACGCCCGAATTGACGGCGAGCGTCAACTGCTTTCGACCACGGTTTTCAGTGCCCTGACAGTTGGTGAGCAATGCTCCACAGAGCGCTATCAGGCAGAGAACAAAGATAGCCTTATGCCTTTGAGATAATCTCATTTATTCTTGATGCTCTCGGTGAAAGAGTCAGGGATTGGTATGGCTATCGCTTATTACTGTTCTTCGTGTCGGCCTTGTTGCTGTTCGAGCCTTTGGAGACAGACCCGGCGTTTTCCGGTTCTGGCCCTGGCCCGCCCGTCGGGGCAATGTTCGAGTTACTTACGGTCTGGCCGGTGGTGCCGTCGTCTCCATTCGCATTATTTGCGTTAGCACTATCGGATCCACCACAACCGCTCAAGAGAGCAGCCATCGCAAGTGTAGCGATCAAAGCTAAGGTTCGGCGCATCTGTAATTCCCTCCTATGCACGGAAAGGTAAGTTATAAAAGAGTTACGTGCAAGCTTTTGCCTGTAGCCTCTTGAGCAGCGTGGGCCAACGCTCAAGATCACATAAAACCCATCACGCAATCATTGACGGACGGGCCTCGCCATTGGCGCGGCTGAATGCGAGGAATCAAATCATTGCGGCCTGTTCAAGGTGTCGCCTCTCTTTGCGCGACAAGGGCTATCCGGTCGCCCTTAGGGCTCACGGCGAGGCGAGTAATGCCTTTCAATCCGGCGCTTGCGAAATCCGCCAACTCCTGCCAGCCCGCGTCTTTCGATGGATTCCACTTGAAGAGCCTGGCGTCCTTTGCCATCAAAAGAATCCCCTGCGGCGTCCATGCCAGGTCTTCGCTGCCCGGCAGAGTTTTTATCAGCGGCGTGATGGCGCGGGTCTTAGTGTCGAACGCCTGAATCATCCATTCCTGTTCGGATATCTTGCGCACGAAACTGACCATCGGCCTGCGCGGTATATGATGCAGAGAGCGTCCTATTTTCTCGGCGATTGTCTCCGCCTTCTGCGTTTTGAGATCAACGAGCTGCATCGTTACGGGCTCGCCGAGGACAAAGAGCATCAACGTCTGCCGATCAACCCAGAGGTGATAACCGACCGGCTTGATCTTCTCCAGAACGAGCGTTGGATTCCCGCCCGCCAGCGGGAACATCCACAAGCGTTGCGTCCCGTCGGCCTCAACGCGGATGACCGTAAAAGACTTGCCATCCGGCGCGGGCGTCGGTGAGAACTCGCTTTCTGCCGTCTCTGTGATTCTCGTCGTCGAGCCGTCAGCGAAATTGTAGCGGTAAGTATCCGCCTGCTTATCAGCGCGAATGGATGTATAGAAAAGCGCGCGATTATCCCGAAGAAACGTCGGCTGATTGTTGTAGCCCTCCCACGTCGTAATGCGCTTTGGCCCACCGAGCCTTAACTGGCCTTTATTGTTCGACATCTCGGCGATAAAAATATCCGTCGTGGGAGGCGTTGGCTGCGGGCTCTGTGTGGGCGCAGGAGGAGTAGGAGTGATCTGACCGCGTGCGACAGCAGCCGTGAGCATAAACATCATCAGAACGCACGTGATAAAGCAGCCGGCAGTCTTTCTCATATTATGAATCCCCATTTGTGCGTGTAGTCTGGCCTTCCTCAGCCGCGCACTCCGACATCTTTATCCAGGATGAACAACTATGGAGCCAGGCAAATAATGTTATCGAGCCGTTCGCACATAGTTTTCTGTCGGGCGCAGCCGGAGAATAAGAACATTGCTTTCGGCTTTGCCTTGATAAACAGAGTTGCTCAAGGAACTGATTGACTTACAGCAGATTTTGGCATAAAAGCTCTCCGTTCACTAGCGTCCCCATCTCTTATGGTCTTTCGAGCCATAGCGCCACAAAGAGAGTAGTTGTAATACCGGCCGGGTAACTTTAATACTCCACATGAACGCTCGCACCCTATTAGCTTTGCTGGTTCTTGGCCCTCTTCTTTTAATCTCTTTCATTTTCTTTAAGAGTAAGCCGCGCATTCAACTGAGCGAGGTTGATCAGATCAACCGGAGCAAGGACGTGCCGATGGTTGCGCCCATCGCGCGTGACTTGCCGCAGATTCGTGAGCGAAGATCCCTGGTCGTTCTCGCTCCCTACAATTCCACCAGCTATTTTATCTATAGCGGAGAACCGCTCGGTTACGAATACGAGCTGCTACAGGGATTCGCCAGAGAGCAAAATCTTGAGTTAAAGATGGTGGTGGTCACGGATCCCAAAAGCATTTTGCCGCTGCTCAATAGCGGTGAAGGAGATATCGCCGCCGGGCGACTCGTCCCGACCCCGGAGAGCGAAGCTCATGTCTCCTTTACACGCGCACTTTATCGCACGCAGCCGGCGCTGGTTCAGCAGGCAACGCCTCCTGAGACGGCGGGCTCAGGTACGGAACAGGCCATTGAGCCGGGCCCCGCCGCCCCGCAGCCCGAAGTAGATATTCAAGCGCGGCTCATCACAAATCCGGCACAACTTGCCGGTAAAACCGTCAACATCCCTGAGCAATCTCCTTACCGCAAGGCTCTCGTCGAGTTGTCCGATGAAATATCCGGCGACGTGTACGTCGTCGAGATGGGCGATAAGATACAGGATGAAACATTGGCCCAGAAGGTGGCCCGCGGAGAAGTGCAGTTCACCGTTATACAAAGCAATCTGGCTGAGCTGAAGGAAGCGGAGTTCAGAAACCTGAAGGTTCGCCCCATCGTCGGGCGCTCGCACAGCGTCGCCTGGGCCGTCAGAAAAAACTCGCCCGAATTGATGAATCAATTGAATAGCTGGATCGAAGAAAAAAAGAACACGTCGCTATTCGACCGTCTTTATAAAAAGTATTTCATTGATCGTCGCGGACATCTGGAGCGAGTCGCCAGCGAATATCTCACATCGAGGACGGGCAAGCTCTGTCAATACGATGAGCTGTTGAAGAAGAATGCAGTTGAGCTGAACTGGGACTGGCGGCTGCTGGCGGCACAAACCTTCCAGGAATCTCGTTTTAAGGCGGACGCGCGATCATGGGCGGGCGCGGGAGGGTTGCTCCAACTCATGCCCGCGACGGCCCGAGAATTTGGGGTGCAAAATGCGTTCGACCCGGAAGACAACGTTCAGGGCGCTGTCAGGTTTTTGATATGGCTGAAAAAATACTGGGCCGACCGCGTACCGGATGAAGAGGAGCGCCTCAAGTTCATCCTCGCCTCCTATAACACCGGGGCCGGACACGTCGAGGATGCGCGCCGTCTGACAGCCAAATACGGCGGCGACGCTCAAGTGTGGACTGATGTATCTTACTGGCTGTTACAGAAGTCAACGCAGCAGTATTCGACAGACCCTGTGGTTAAGTTCGGATTCTGTAGGGGGATGGAGCCGGTCAACTACGTCAATCACATACTTGAGCGTTTCGATCATTACAAACAATTCGTCGTCAACCCGGAATGATCCTTAACCTGACCGGAGAGGCTTTGGTGCAAAAGTATGAGTAGTTGGGGTTGACTTTGGCGCTCGCGTTGAATGAGTTGTTATGTTGCATCTGGGTATCCGCCTCTACCGTAAAATTTAGCTGAGGAAAAGAAAGCCCAGGCCGACTGCAAAGAAAAACAGACCAATGCCGGCAACGAAGATGTACACCATCCATGGAGAAACTCCTGATAGTGAGCCGATGCTTGCCTGTTGCGGGTCAAAACGATTGTAATAGATGGGCACGCTCTGTCCAATCTGATAGTTACTCCAACTTGTAGCGGTTGAGGGCGTATGCTCAATGGTCTGTCCCATCTCGGTTTGAAACCGCACTGTGTTGTAGTAAACGCCACCACTAAGTCGCACGTTAATAATCGTGCCGGTAGAAGGGGTCGCATCCTTTAAGAAATTTTTCTTCTGCCACGCGAAGAAAACGGCTCCAGCAATTATGCCCAAGCCGATTAAGGCGAAAAGAAAGGCGAAAAGAAATAAGATAATCATAAGATTCACCAGATAATCCGTAAGCAACATAACGCCCGAATTAACGCG
This sequence comes from Pyrinomonadaceae bacterium, assembly GCA_046714695.1. GTDB lineage: Bacteria > Acidobacteriota > Blastocatellia > Pyrinomonadales > Pyrinomonadaceae > DASQYE01. Next base: position 1,355 of record JBKKAL010000004.1, on the reverse strand, counting down.
GCGGGAAACATTGAGAGAAGCATTCAATCTTGCGGATGAAAGGCACGCTAATTCCGCTCGCGTTGAATGAGTTGTTAGAGTTCGTTCGCTGTGAACTTATCTTTTCTTCTTTGCTTTTGCAGCATTACCTAATACTGAGCCAACGAAACTCCTGATGCCTTTAGGGGCTGTTGGCATTGCAGGCTCGATTTTGGTGAAACTCCGAGCCTTAGGTGGCTTACGGGAATAAGTCAACAATAAACGGTTTTTAGCGACGAGCACCAAAGGTCAGTTGACCATCTGAAGGCTCCCTCATTCAGATACGGTGAGTTGATTATCGACCCTGCTGACGCCTTGCACGTCGCGTGCGGCATTCTCCGACATGCGCTTCTTTTCATATGTTGTGACGCTTCCCTTGAGAGTTACTGTACCGCTTCTGTCAACCTTGACGCTGAAGGAGTCTTTCGTACTAGTAAACAGCAAGATTTTCTCTCGCACCTCTACCGCAATGCGTGTCGTGTCGCTTGCGGATAGGCCGCTGCTGCTACTAGATGTGGGGCTTGTATCGCTGCTGCTTGAAGACGATCTGGGCACGTTAGAGACGTCAACATCGCTATTACTTACGGGTGACGTAGCGTAGAGGCCAAGTAACACAAGCAGCCCTAAAGCTGATACAGAGCCTGCCGCTAATCCCGCTACAGCAATGCCTTTGCCTCCATGCTGCGCGGGATTATTTTTAGCTTTGAGTAACGCCAATAAACCAAAGATTAAGCTGATCACCACGAACAGCACAAGTGAGCCAACTAGGGTATAAAAAAGAAGGCGCAGACTAGGGCTTACCGAGCGCATGTATACTCGCCACGCCAGCTCGTAATTCCAGAGAAACCATGCTGCAACTGCCAGCCCGATGCTGACAATACCGAAAGCCAGCGACATAACAGCAAGGCCTTTTCGCCGTTGTGTCGCTGGTCCGGGAGAAGGTATGTAGGGAGCACCCGTGTGCTGCCCACCCCAAGTTGGTGGCATTTGTTGCGATGGCATTGATTGTTGCGGCCATTGAGGCTGCGAGGATTGATTGTATTGGGGCGAATGGTTTGTCGGCGTGTAAGAAGGTTGTTGCTGCTGCGGCGTAGCCATCATCGTAGGCTGCGGTTCGGCGTAGGAGGCAGTCGTTAGGCGCGTACCATCTTTTGAGCAAAAAGTTTCCGCATCATCGAAGGTAAGGTTGCAAGAGGAACAATGTTTCATTCTTGGCTCCTTTGCCGGGCTTTTAATAGACCTGAAGAGCCTAATAGTAACCCTTGGATTCAACATTGAAGTGCAACAGGTGATTGTTTGAAAAAGACCTGCTGCGGAGTTCTAAAGCCGAGCGTCTT
>JBKKAL010000003.1:0-16848 GCA_046714695.1 Pyrinomonadaceae bacterium | reverse complement strand
TACTCGGACTTACGCTTGAGCCCGAGCGCCTGCACCTCTTTCGAGTCCTTGCCGAACTGCGCGATGATCTGTTCTTTGACGCCGAGCATCAGATTATGAAACTCCCATTCTTTAGCGACCGCGTGAGTGCGCGCCGCCGCTGCTGCCATCGCCGCCTGTGCTTCCGTTTGACGTAAACCTTCCAGTTCGGCATGCACACCTCCGACCGCCTTAAGCGAATAGGCCGGGTTGATCGGAGTGTAATCCGTGATTGCTTGCAACGCCGCGAAACCATTTTCGTCGGCTTCAATTTTAACAGGAGGCAAACGCTTGCTCTGGTTTCTAGCCATGTGAGAAATCTCCCTGTGAGAAAAGAGATTGATCTTGAGAACTTGGCGCGCATTCTATGCGATGGGATCGGACTCAGGCAAGCGTTATCTCCAAGCAGAAAAAAATAAAGCGGCGAGATCATAAGAACTCGCCGCTTTGCATTGGCCGGGCGCTTCCGGCGTATATCTTGGAGATTAAGAATAAACTCTGCCTTCGGACAAATAATCACCCCGGCAAAAAGCTTTCGGCTATTTCGGCGACGGACAGTTCTTCGCTACCCGGTATCCGGCGGCTTCCGCTTCCGCTACGGTGTTGAATCTGACCTGATTCTTTTCCGACACGCTCTTGTAGCCGGAACAGTCTTGACGGTGGTAAATCTTGCTGTTCTTGTTACCGATGATTGGTGCTGCCCCTACGACGGCGGCGGCGGTTATTGTAGCAGCGGGTGTCACGGGTGTTGTTCGGGCGCTTGTTGAGGCCGCGACGGGAGCTGCAACCCCAACAGTCGGCGCGGGAGCGGAGTTTGCCCCGGACGTTGCGGCGACTGTCTTCGGCGTTGATGCTGTGTTCTGAGCTATCACATTCGCCGGACAATTCCCGGCGCGTTTATATCCTGCGGCTTCGGCCTCTTCGACACTCTTAAAGAAGACACGATTTTTCTCTGCCATGCTGCGGTAGCCGGGACAATCCGGACGATGATAACTCTTGCTGTTGCTGTTGCCGATGACAGTGCCTTCAGGAGGCGCAGGCCCCCAGCGATCTGTCTTGGCATCAGCTCGCCATTCACCCGGCGGAGTCGGATTCGAGTCCTGCCACAAACCGCGCCTGGCCGCTCTCGCCTCCGATTCGGCCGCCGCATATGTGACACGGTCTTCCGCCGGTTGTTCCTTCTCATATGTTTTATAGTGCCAGGCTAATCCGGCTTTGATCTGCTCGATGTTTATATCGCGCCCGTCAAGTAGAATTTTGCCGACCGTGCGCCCGTACTTGTCTATCTTGGACCATACGACTTTGACCTGCTTGCCGAAGATCATGTTGGCAAGATTCTCTTTTGACACTTGCCCAAAGTCCTGTTTCGATTCCGGCGCATCAATTCCCTGAAAACGTATTTTGTGCTGCTTGTTGTCTTTGTCTAAGACGGTGATGGTGTCGCCATCAGAGACCTTGACTACTTTCCCCTCGATGACGGTCTCGACATTATCTGCATGTGCCCGCGGCGTAGTCGCCGTTGGCGTTTGCGGCTCGACGGTTGAGGAGAATTGCCGGGCTGCGCCGGCGGGCAAGGCGAATGCCAGCATCAGGATAAAAAGCGCAACAACCTTAATTTTTGATCTCACGGTGTCTCTCTCCCCTCACCAATAATTCACTTCCCGTACGGGGGCCTTCATATTAAAGATCACGCTAAAACTCGGAGGAAGCCTGGTAGTTTCAATTGAAAACTGATTGTCTTCCTTTAGAAATCCGATTATTTTTCAAGGAAGCACCCTTGTTTCGTGCGGAAGAATATAATCCTCCTAAATGAGACAAAGGGTTTCCTTTAGAAGTAAAGGTGTATCAAAGAATAGAGCTTATGACAAGGGTGAAAGACGGCGGGCTTAGGTGCGGGGCGTAGTGGAGTCTTTTAGTGGCGGCTTTGTAGAAAGTATTGGGGTTAGACGGGGTTTGGTGTTATTTCCACAGCGGGAGGCTCGTAAAAAAAAGCGCGGCCCGGCTAGACGGCTGTCATGTTTCGTGGATGGAAGCGCCTGATATATTCGCGGTAGGCGACGGTCTCCCGTTCGGCTCTGTCGGCTGACCAGTCCAGATATTTACAAGCGATGCGGGCGGCGGGCTCAATCGCGTCGAGGCCACACGCTTTGCCCATTCCAACCATGGTGCGCCGCAGCAGGCAATCGCCGAGAGTTTGGGCCATCTCATACTGAAACGACATCAGGACTTCAGCACCGATTGCGCCCGTCTCCGGGCTAAAGATCTCACAAAGGTCTGTCCCCTCTGCGGCGATTTTCAGCACATCCTGCGCGCGTGTTCCGTAAATTCTCAGGAGACGTTCGGCGACTGTTGGCGGAAGACCACTGCTCGCTTTAAAGCGCTCGGCGAACTCTGCGAGCGCTTCAGTCATTGCGCCGGGAAGCACAATCCTGCCGGTCTCACACGGCCGCGATGCCCTTCCGAGCTTTTTGAAGACCAGAGCAACCGCCTGCTCCGAAAGATTCCGGTAGGTCGTCAGCTTCCCTCCGATGATGGAGAGGAAACCTTTTAGCGTGTCTTCGTGATCGTGGACGAAGTGACGGCGCGTAATGCTTCCGCCCGTTCGTCCCTTTTCGTAAGCGAGAGGCCGCACCCCGCTGTAAGTGTAGAGGACGGAGTCGCGTGCTAGCCCGGCAGTCGGGATGACGCGATTCGTTTCACGAATCAGGTAATCAATCTCGCGTTCATCAGCCAGGACCTTATCAAGGTCGCCGTCGTATTGAAAGTCCGTCGTTCCGATCAGGTACATGCCATTCCAGGGGATGATAAAGAATGGCCGACCGTCTTCCTGCGCTTCGACGTAGAGCGCTTCGTGGGGTGCGCCGTTGAAAGCTTCAACGATGATATGGCTGCCCTTCGTGCCTCCGATCAAGCGCGGGAGAGGGCGTTCGAGCGCGGCCAGAACTTCGTCCGCCCAGGGGCCTGAGACATTGATTACGACCGGAGCGTGCGCGCATCTTCGGACGCCTCGGAGAAGATCGTGGAACTCGACGCCGCGCACCGCGTGGTCTTCGACGATAAAACGCTCCACCTGCGCATAGGTGATGATAGTTGCCCCGTGCTCGCGCGCGGAGAGAACGTTCTCGACGACAAGACGCTCGGCGTACTCAACCTGTGCATCATAATAGAGGGCTGCGCCCCGCAAGCCTTCCGGTTTGAGACCGGGCACGCGCCGCAGAGTCTCTGCCCGCGAGATCATGTGATGATGATCCAGGCTTTTGTCGAGCGAGAGCAGATCGTAAGCGATCATCCCGGCGCGTATGAGAAGCGGCCCACGCCGTTGCTCGCTGTAAACCGGAATGATCATCGGGAGCGGCCTGACCAGATGCGGGGCGATGTGAAAAAGGCGCTCGCGCTCACGCAGGGATTCGCGAACCAGCCCGATCTCTCCATATTCCAGATAGCGCAGGCCGCCGTGAATCAAGCGCGTGGACCAGGAGGTTGTGCCGCCCGCGATGTCGCCCTTGTCCAGAAGCAGCACGCGCAAGCCCCGCATCGCCGCATCGCGTGCGATCCCTGCGCCGTTGATACCCGCCCCGATAATGATCAGGTCGAACGCAGTCTCTTCGAGGTCTGTGGGATCGCGCATTTCCATTGATCAATATTAGTTCTCGTCTCGCTCCCAGCCCTTCGCGCGCTCGACTGCCTTGAGCCATCTGCCGTGTAATCTCACTCTCTTTTCTTCGTTCATCTGCGGCTCGTAGCGGCTGCCGACTTTCCATTTTTCTTCAAGCTCCCGGCGGTCTTTCCAGAAACCGACGGCGAGTCCGGCGAGATAGGCCGCGCCGAGCGCCGTCGTTTCCGTAATAGAAGGCACTTCGACCGCGACGCCAAGGATGTCTGACTGAAACTGCATGAGAAAACTGTTTGTGACCGCGCCGCCGTCGGCGCGCATCTCCTTCAGGGTGATACCGGAATCGCGCTCCATCGCGCTCGCGACATCGCGTGTCTGGTAGCACATGCTTTCAAGGGCCGCGCGGGCCAGGTGCGCGCGCGTCGTGCCGCGTGTAATGCCTGAGATACTGCCGCGCGCGTAAGCGTCCCAGTGCGGAGCGCCAAGGCCAGCGAGGGCCGGAACGAAATAGACCCCGTCGTTAGAGGCAAGTGAACGCGCCAGCGCTTCCGTCTCACCGGCATCTTTAATAATGCCGAGCCCGTCGCGCAACCACTGAACGGCAGCGCCCGTGATAAAAATCGCGCCCTCCAGAGCGTATTCGACCGCCTCCCCCTTTATTCCCCACGCGATTGTCGTTAGTAATCCTTCATGACTCGGAACCGCATCCGTGCCGGTGTTCATCAGCAGGAACGAGCCCGTTCCGTAAGTATTTTTGGCGAGCCCTTTCGTGTAACAGGTCTGGCCGAAGAGCGCAGCCTGTTGATCGCCAGCAATGCCTGCGACCGCAACCTTCGCGCCGAAGAAAGCTGCGGGGTCTGTGTGACCATACACATCCGATGAAGGCTTCACATTGGGAAGGATCGAGCGGGGAACAGAAAGCGTTGCCAGCAACTCTTCATCCCAGCAGAGATCATAGATATTATAAAGAAGTGTTCGCGACGCGTTGGAATAGTCAGTGATATGAACGCGGCCTCCCGTGAGCTTCCACACAAGCCAACTGTCAATCGTCCCGAAGGCGATCTCGCCCGCTTCAGCCCTCTCTCTTAATCCTTCCAAGTGATCGAGCAGCCATTTGATTTTCGTGCCTGAGAAATAGGCATCTATGACGAGCCCCGTGCGGCGACGAAAGGTCTCTTCAAGTCCGCGCGCCTTCAGCTCATCGCAGATCAATGCTGTGCGCCTATCCTGCCAGACGATGGCCCGCGCCACCGGCTCGCCCGTCGCGCGATCCCACATCAAGGTCGTTTCACGCTGGTTGGTGATGCCGATGGCCCGCAGCTCGTCTGCGTTGATGCCGGACTGTTCAAGGGCACTGGCGACGAGATTTATGGTTACAGTCCAAATCTCTTTGGCATCATGCTCGACCCAACCGGGCTTCGGATAAAGCTGGGTGAATTCCGAGTAGGCCCGGCTCCGTATCGCTCCATCGTGATCGAAGATGAGAACTTTGCTGCCGGTAGTTCCCTGATCAATCGCCAGTATATAACCCTCGGTCATCGTCGCCTTTCCTCCATGTGCGTGTGCTTTTGCAGTCGAGCCGGGCTGGATTCTACCATCGCCCTTGTGAGTGCGCCGGTTGTCAACAAGAGCCGCCAGACTGTACCATCTTCGAGCTTTGAATTACGCCATTGCTCATCCGACCACTGAATCGCTCTCCGCGCTTGATCACGACCTCGCGCCTTTCTTCGACCAACTGGCGCAGTTCCACTCAACCGAAGCGATGGAAGCATCCGAACTCTATGCCACGCTCAGGCCGGAGATCGAAAGAGTTTTCGGTAGTGTCGCGCAGGAGGATTTCTCACACGCCGCGACGCACAAGCAATTCAGGCAGCTTCACGCCGCGATGCGAGCCACGGCCTGGAATATAGAGCGCGGCATACGGTTGCCGAGCATCATAGGCGTCTTCCGTGAGCACCCGTTGATACGTGAAAGCGACGTGCTGCTCCTGACTGAACTCGACTACGGTATGGCACGTTCGGGCAATCTTTTCGTCGCGCGCGAAATCGCCGCCGAGCTTAACCTTAACTATGTTTTCGCGCCGTGCTACCTGGCGCTCACGAAGGGCAGCGGGGTCGAGGCCTTTTCCGAGGGCGAAAATACACTGGCCCTTCACGGCAACGCCGTCCTCTCGCGTTACCCGCTGCGGCGCGCGCATTCTCTCGCGCTCCCGAACGGTAAGGACAAGATGCGCGGCAAAGAACAGCGATTGGGTTGCCAGCGCGCCGTCGTCGCAGACATGGAGCACCCCCTTGGCACGGTGCGAGTCGTCAGCCTGCACCTCGACGCTCATTCCACACAAAAGCACCGGCATCTACAGATGAAAATCATGCTCGATCATCTGGATAGCCTTGAGCCGCGCCTTCCCGTGCTGATCGGCGGCGACTGGAATACCTCTACCTATAATTCTCGGCGTGCGCTCTATGCCGTCCTCGGCTTCTGGCGTCGCGTGATGATGGGGCCAATCTATTTTATCAAGAATCATTATCCTTATCCCGATCGCTGGTTTGAACGCCACCTCTTCAGAGAGCTGGAGCAGCGCGGTTGGAACTACAGGGATATGAATGAGCCGGGCGGATGTACGCTGCACTATGATGTTGAGGACATGGCCGTCAACAAAAACATGGCCGACTGGGTTCCGCAGTGGTGTTTCTATTTTCTCAAACGCGCGTTGGAAAGCAATCAGGGTCGCGCCTCTTTAAAGCTCGACTGGTTCACAGGAAAAGGTTTGTCGGCTGCTCCAAGCGGTGAGCCCCCACAGGTCGTCGGCGGCCTAGAGGATGAGGAGGGCCGCCTCTCGGATCACGACGCGATTGTTGTGGACTTTATGCCTGAATAAAAACACGAGCGGCCAGCCGTTCATCTTAAGTGAACACTGGCCGCTCGCGCATGCGCCCGCCCTTTGCCTGGGGAGACTATTCGGAAGCTGAAGATTCGGCGCGCACGAGGCGAACGCTGCCGTTGATGCCGCTCACACTGATCGGTGCCCCGCCCGTGCCGATACGCGCGTTAAATTTTGAGCGTTCCTGCTCACCCTGTACGACAACATCCGGCAATTCCGCCTTGACGCTGCCGTTGATGCCGCGCGCTTCGATGTCCGCGTTCAGTTTGTCGGCGAAGCGCAACTCGACAGCGCCGTTGATGCCCTTGATGCGTATGCCCTTCTGGCCGATTTGACGGATGGCAACCGTCACGCTGCCGTTGACGCCGCTGATCTCAGAGTAGCCGTCCGTCTGTGCCGTTTCGACCTTGCCATTGACGCCGCTGATCTGCACCGCGCCCGTCACTTCGCCCGCTCTGATGGGGCCGTTGACGCCTTTGATCATGAGCGCGATCTGGCGCGGCACTTTCAGCGTGACCTGATGCTTGACATCGCCATGCCATAGCTTCTGCCAGAAACCGCCCGACTGCTTTTCGCCCTGTATAACGAGGCTCGTGGCGGTCGCCATGACGGTGATTTTGCGTGTCTCAAGGTCTGTCTGATTGGCGGCTGTGCGTAGAATATAGACTTCGGCGGTCGTCGTGTCCGTCGTTTCTATGTTGACCTGCCCGTTGATGCCGCGCACCTCGACGTTTGCGCCGGGCGAGAGCTGATAGTTCTGGCGTATCTCTTCGCGGCCTTCGCTCGTCATCACCGCGTTGTTATTGGCGCTAAACTTTCCCGAAGTGCTACGGAACATGCCAGCGGCTGCCGCCACTGAAATAAGAAGCACAGCGATTATCCATCGTTTCATCTTCGATTAGCCTCCACAGCCTTCCGGCCCGGTCTCTTTATTCCTGCAACCTCTCTGGTAACGATGAAACGGGCGCTATGGTTCGGATTATTTTGCGCTTTTTTTGGATAATGCCCGGTACAGGCCCGTTATGCCGATCTCCACTGAGGGCTTATTGCGAATCAAAAGTATTGCCCATTAACGTCTGCTTTCGTATGTTTCCCTTTGCTGGTATATTCCGCTCGATCTCAACTGATCAACGCAAATTTGCAAGGGGCATCCATCCAGAAGGGGAAAGATTTGTCAGGCCAAAGCTTTGCGCGTTTACGCGCTTTTGCTCGCGGTGAGGAAGAGCTTAATGTCATTATTGAAACTCCGAAGGGCAGCCGTAATAAGTTTACTTACGACGAGGAACACGGCCTGTTCAAGCTCGGCGGGGTGCTGCCCGCCGGGGCCGTCTTTCCCTTCGACTTCGGATTTTTACCGAACACTAAAGGCGGCGATGGCGACCCGCTCGATGTGCTTGTATTGATGGATGAATCGGCCTTCGCCGGTTGTCTCGTGCCCTCGCGCCTCCTCGGCGTTATCGAAGCAGAGCAGACCGAGCGGGACGGCGAGACCATACGCAATGATCGCCTTATCGCCGTCGCCGCCAACTCGCGCGACCACCGGCACATAGTCTCACTCGAAGACATCAGCGAGAATCTACTCGACGAGATAGAGCACTTCTTCGTCTCGTATAACGAGGTTAAGGAGAAGAGGTTTAGCCCCATCGGGCGATTCGGGCCGGAGCGAGCCCACAGGCTTATCAAGACGGGCATGCAAAACGCGCGCAGGCGAAGCGGAGCGAAATCAGTCGCGCGAAAAAAGAAGACTGCGAAGCGACGTTAATCGAATCGCCGGGCACATTTCAGAATGCCGCGCCTTATTACGCGGCGAGGTCTCCCTCCTCAAAGTAAAATTCGACGAGCCCTTCGACGTTGAGATTCAGGAATTGATGTGCCCCTGTGACGTGGCCCTGTGCTTGTGATTTCTCTTTCTCCTTGAGCCGCTCGGCGGCGGTATTTCCCCTTTCAAGAAAGACCACCTTGACGCCGCTCTTCAACTCTTGTTCCGTGAAATTGTGGCCGTCAATTTTGACGGAGATGATTTGATCGAAATCCGGCGCTGGAGCGGCGATCACATGCGCCAGGAAAAGCTCGTCGGGGCGACCAAAGAGCATGTAGGTGAGTTTGTCAGGCTTTGTCCTCGTCCCATCAAGCTCGTTGAGGTAAACGACTCGCTTGATCTTGACTTCAAAATCCGTCAGGCCGCTCAACTCCTCGCCATCTCTCTCAAAGTGGCGGCGATAGAGCTTCCCTCTGAAGGAGCTGCGCGCCGGTGGATTAGGCCTGAACAGCGATGTCAGCTTGAACTTGTCCAGAGGTTCAAGGGTGGACGTCTTGATCTTCGGGTTGCCCTGGCGATCCTCGACGTAGGTCTCCTGAAAGCTTTTTCCGCCCTCGGCGAAATCCGCTTCAAAGATGACCTGGAAATTGTGCGGAGTCATAAACATTGGAAGATGTGAGAGGTAAACGCTCTTTTCTCCGATCACCGTCATACCATGAGTCGCAACTTTTTCTTTGGGGGGCATGTGCGTTCCATGATGCTTCATGTTATCCATCGCGGTTTTCTTTCTTCAGTGTGAGCTTGAGGCGAGGATAGAAGAGATATTAAGATTTGGGAGGCTTCGGAAGCCCGCGGCTTTGTGGCTATCATCCGGGTAGAGCTAAAGGAAGTAAGGCCTTCTTTAGTGAACGGGCGAGAGGACATGAGCAAGAGTCTCGCCTGTGATTGTCAATTGTCGTCGCAGAGTAAACACCCGCAGCTTTTATATGTCAACGGAAAACCGGCGCAGCGTGTCAGGTTTGCAGTTTCGCCGCGATAGGATGAATAATCAATCGAGCGTCTCGATCTCGGCTTCGAGCGCACGCAACGTCCGTTGCAGCATTTCGCGGTAGGCACGATTGGTGGCGCGTTCGAGTTGATCGAGCGTGCGCGCGCGAGATAGCTTGAGCGATTCCAGACGCTTGAGACGTTCGCGCTCCTTTGGCGACAATTCGGCTCGCGAAGATTCTTCGAGCCGTGCGCGCTCGTCCGCTTCGTTGATCTGATCTTCAACGGCTTTGCTCTCCCAGCCTCTCGCCATCTCGCGTTTATCTCCCTGGTTGGCTTCCGATTATAACAGCCTTCAAGGGGATGCGCCCGGCAACCCGATTGGAGTTCGCAGAGTTGATAATTACATGCCGCTTGATCTCTTGAAAAAAAGAGAAAGTCGCGGCGCTTGAGGTGAGCTGGATGATTTTTGTTAAGGAGAGCTTGATACGGGCCGCTCCTGAGCGTGTGTTTGCGTTCCACGAATCGCCCGACGCGCTCGCACGTCTGACGCCGCCATGGGAAAAGGTGCGCGTAATTCAGGCCGCGGAGATTTCACAGATCGGCTCGCGGGCGATCATCGAAACGAGAATCCTGGGCCTCATTCCGGCGCGCTGGGTCGCAGAGCATACCGTTTATGATCCACCGCGTATGTTTGAAGACATTCAGGTCTCCGGGCCTTTCCGCCAATGGCGTCATCGTCACATCGTCCTGGCGCACGAGGAAGGCGCGCTTCTGCGCGATGAGATCGAGTACGAGCCCCCGCTCGGATTCATCGGGCGCATCGTCGCACCGCACCTCATCGTTCCCCGCCTACAGCGCTTGTTCGACTACCGCCATCAAGCCACACGCCAGTGGTGTGAAGACGCGCCCGCGTAGCGAACTAAGAAAGGGAGAAACAAGAGACGATAAGGCTTTTAAGTGCGATCTTTACACGACTAATTCATCAATCTCTTAAACTGATGATTTAGTCCGAGTCATTTGGCAAGAGGGTCTAGTTAGGCGTCAGCTTTGACGTAATATAAAGCGTCATTTAGAACCTCTATTTCCTGTTGGATTGCTTCGTGCCAGCGAAACCATTGGCGCAATCGCCTCGTACAATGACACCAGGAGTTGCCAGCTAATACCGACAGCCGTGAGGAGAATGCCATGAAAGAAACATTGTCTGCCGCGTTTTCTGCTTATCGCCAATATAGAGCCGCCAAGGCAAAAAGCAGAACGTACAAAGTTCTCCGTTACGTGGTTGCGTCCGCTGTCTTGGCTTATGTTCTGCTGCTCAGTTTCCCACAAGTCCTCTTTGCTCATGAGGTCTCTCATAAAAACTTCAAGGTCTATTCCAGAGAGCCTCTCAATCAAAACATTCATTCAATTCTTGATAATGTCGAAGCCAGGTTGTTGTTGTCGGGAATCAATAATCAAGAAGTCAAACCTAAAATCTTTATCTTTGATAGTCATGGGTTGTATGCGTTCTTTAGTCTCTACGTGGGCGCCAAGTCCTTCGCAAAGGGTTACCCAGCCATACCAAACGAGAACATCTTCGTCAACAGATCAGATATCGCTAACGATTTAGTCTTCCGAAACGCTCAAGCAGATAATGAGAGAAGTCTAAACGGAGTAATCGCTCATGAGGCAACTCACCTCCTTATCAGAAAAAAACTTGGCTATTTGAAAAACCTCGCCTTACCCTCCTGGAAGAAAGAAGGTTACAGCGAGTATATAGCTGGCGGGACGCTGCTTGATTACGAAACAGGCGTGAGAAGGTGGAAAGAAAATCCAAACAATGATTCAAGTTACAGATACTTCAAGTATTACATGCTGGTGAAATATTTAATCGAAACGGAGAAGTTGAGCGTTGAGGAAGTTTTCAGTAGAAGTTACGATGTGCAGGAGTTAGGGGCGAGAGTGTTAAGCACCCTCTAGCATCTGTAGGCGCAATCCAACAAGTCATTGAGCCCGACGCTTTGATAGCATTCTTTTCATGCTCATGTTCCGCGAAGATCCGAATGCCATTCGCGGGCGGCGGGTTAATTCGAGAATTAAATCTCTGCGCTTCCCTCAGCCATATCTTTCTCTCTGTGGTGCGGCTGTAGTTGAGCCTGCTGCACAAAAGGCCGTCAGGCGATTCGTGAATCACCTGGCGGCCCCCTTTGCTATTTTATTCCACACCCTTAGAGACCGTTGCTGTCCCCTTATTTTCCGCTCGCGACCACTGTGTCTTGATGAAAGACGGCGAGCCATTTCCCGCCGCGCTTGGCCCATACAGTAGTGTTGCGTTCAACTACGGGCTCAGGGCCACAGGCTTCTGCTTTGGGAGTCACCCGGTAGGTCACGATGGCGACATCCTTGTCCACCATCATCACTTTCCAATCATCCATTGTAATATCGGACGGGCCTTCCCCCATGACACTTTTCACCGACTCGGCCTTTGAATGTACGCCTTGACCATTGACATATAGCTGGTCTTCAGCGAGATAGGCGGCGAAGCCCTGACCATCCTTTTTCTTTATCAGCTCCCAGACCTCCTTCTCTCTGGCGATGAGCATCGCTTCCAGTGGGTTATCAACCGTGGCAGACCCACCTGTCGAGGTCGCCGTCGGCGGCTTGATCCTGCCGGAATCGGGTTGACTGGTCGGCGCTGAGTTGGGCGGCGCTGATTGGCCCATGCACGTGGCGGCCAACGCCAGCGAAGCAACTAACATGACGCAAACTTTTCTCATCTTTCATGCTCCTTAGAGTTCGGACAAAAATGAAGCCTTCGTGACGTGCTTTTCTGAAGCCCGGGCATACGCGGCTCTTCGGTGAGCGTGTGTATCAGATGCCTCACAGGCTGTCAATAGAGCATTGCACCCTTTCGGGCAAGCGAGCCTCCTTGTATTAATACTTGACGCGCACGCGATAGACGAGCTTGGTCTCGCCGTCTTTGGCTACGGGGACGCGGAAACGTGCGGCGAAAGCCTCAGTCTTCTCCGCCTTGTAGTTTGAAGAGAGCATACGCCAGTCGCTGTAAATGGGCTCGTTGACGATCACTGTGATGGGCACATCCTTGTGATTGCGAATCGTGATCTCGTAAGCGTATTCGTGGATGGAATTCGTTATCACCTTATAGTCGGTCTGCTTGCGCTCGGCGACGATGTCGAAAGCATCGCCGACCTTGATGCGCACATCTTCATTCTTCGGCGTATGGTCTATACGGTCTTCGCCGATAAATTGCTGGCCGCCCTGATCGTCCCTTTTGTAGAGGCGAATCGTTCCGGCCGGCAGCGGCATGCCGAGCTTGTTCTCGGCGCTATTGCGAAACTGCATAAAGACGCCGATCTTCTGTGGAAGCGCCTGTCCAGGATTGTGATAGGTGCGATAGTATTCGGGCAGACCATCCAGGACGAACTCTTTGGCGACTTTGAATCCTGCCGCTTCAAGGAGCGAGACCTGCTTGGTCTCCTGTTCACGAATAGATGCCGGGCGCTGCAAAGTGTAAAGGTGATACTCGAAGAACGCCTGCTCCTGAAATTGGGTTTTGGACGCGGCCATGTCCGCTGCTATAGCTCTGCGACCGCTGAATTCGTCTTCTTGCCTGACGCGATTGAGATTGCCTGCGACCAGTTGCAAACGCGCATTGTCAAACCCGACGCCGCTCGTATTCGCGAGCGTCACCCATCCTTGTAGATCGCCCAGCGTATCGTTCGCGTTAACGACCAGCACGTAGTCTGCCTTCCAGTTCATGCCCGCGGTCAGGTAACTGGCCTCGATTGTCTGTGCCGTGCCCGAGCGGTTCTCGACATCCCAGACTAGCGTCGGCGTGGCGACCAGATTTTGCGGCAAGTCCGGAAAGCGCGTCTCGACGATATTCGAGGGATTGATAACGATCTGACCATTAATGCGCCACACCTGCCCGTTATTATTGGAGAGCAGGACGGCCTGCACGGGGGTGAGAATCTCCGTACTGTTCTCAAAGCGCCGGAGCACCAGCGTCACTTCGCGGCCGACATACTTATCCATCAGCTTCGCCGGATTCAACAGATCATACTGATAATTCTGTTCGAGTATGTTTAATGAATCAGCGGCCGTAAGCGAAGCCAGATGAACTGTCTCAGGACGAATCTGCGCGGCGACATCCGCGAAGCGCAAAGCGGTGCGCCCGATGGGAAGCTGCAACATGCGCGTCTCTCGCACCAGTCCGACGTTGGAGTTATAAATCGTGATGTTGACGGAGCGGCGATCCGTGGCCGTGGTCGTCAAAGTGGATTGCGCAGTCGCGCTGGTCGCGGCGAGCAGGCAAAAGAGCAGCAGTGCGAAACTCAGACGAATAAGATGTGACATAAAAACCTACCTCCTGAAGCGTTTGGTGTAACGAGGAAGCGACGACGCACAATGGGCGTGTCCACACACTAGAACGCTCGCGGCGGGTTAGGCTTGCATCTCTCATCCACTTTGGCAGATGATCACTGTTGCTGATACTCCGTTAGAAGATCAGCTCACATCTTGTTTTTGAGACCAAAGATTTGAAGACATTTTCGCCAGCACAACAGACCGCTTCTCTTTACCCGCGCATCATCGGGCCTGCATGGGCCAACTTGAGCGAGCCCGTGCAGCGACTTCACAAAGGGGCGTTGCTGGGCGCGGGGAAATTCACAGTCCGTCACGGAGAAAGCGGCCCGGCGCGTCTGTTGATAAGATTCATGCGGCTGCCTGAAGCGGGAGTTGATGTTCCTGTCAAGCTCTCCGTAACCACACATAAGTCAGGCGAGCGATGGCATCGAACGTTTGGCGCGGGGACGCTGTTCGTCACGGAGCAGCGCGCAGGTCATGAGAGCGGTTTTATGATCGAACGTATTGGCCCAACTGAGGTACGTTATCGCCTGGAGATCGCTGGGGGCGCGCTCTTTTACAGGCATACGGGAACAAAGTTGTGCGTTGGGCCGCTCCGTTTGCCTTTGCCGCGCTGGCTTGCGCCCCGTATTGCCGCGCGCGAATCGGCGATTGATGAAAAGTCAACGCATATTTCTGTTGAGGTGACTCTTCCCGTAATCGGTCGCCTTATCTCTTACAAGGGCTTTATTGAAATCAAGGACAAAGCGTAAAGAGCAAGGATGAAAGTGTAACCATTCAACTTGAACAATCACACTTTCATCCTTGCGGCCTTTATCCCTGCTCTTATCCGCCCGTGATTTGCGGGGCGATGTAGCGCACCGCTTTGAGTTCGGCGAGCGCCGCGAGCTTTTCAATTGAGACGCGACCGATGACCATTTTTGAGGTCGTCGGATCAAGCACGACCTCGAACCCAAGTTTCTTGAGCTGGGCGATGGTCCGAGGTTGTTTGTCCGTGAGCCAGACTTGCAGCTCGGCCTTGCCGTCGCGAATAAACTTCGCTTCGTCGGCTCCCGCCTGCGTGCCCCTCTTTTTCAAACGCTCGATCAAGGCGGCGATTGTCGGATGCAGCTTGGAGAGCATCTCCTGCTGCTTTCGCTCATCTGCCGAGAGCCCTGCGCTAATGGCATCGGCTTCGGTCATGGTGCGGCTAGAAGAAGCATCCTTTAAAACTCTACGATCCCCCCTGCCTGTGGCCTTTCGACGAGCAAGGACAGATTGACCCGCCCCGAAGCCCCCGCCGCTGCCACTACTGTTGCCGCCTCTACCGCTGCCGACATTACTACTCATCATCATAGGAGCAGGCCTATTAACGGTTGCCTCTTCCTTATCGCCGAACACCCCTTTGTAGCTGACGCCTTCGGGCATCTCTACAGGCACTTCGACGCGGCGCGGCTGGCCGCCATCCGTGATCGTCATCTCTTCGACGGCGACGAAAGAGGTGAACTGCGTCATCAGGCGATACTCTAAACCGAGTTGCGTGATCGTCTCGCGCACATCGGTGCGCGCGTGCCCGGCCTGTATGCCTTCCAAATCCTGTCCCATCAGATCGTCAATACGCGTGCGCGCCCAAAGAGTAGCCAGCACGTCATGCTGCGGCGCGCTTTCAGGCAGCTCAAACGCTATCTCGCGCACCGTATCTCGACCAGACATCTTGCCTTTCAACTTGATGGTCGCATGACCCGTACCCGTGTAGCGGCCCGACACGATAACTGGCTTGGCGCTGAACAGGTCAGGGATGCGCTTCGGGTAAACGTCCGCGACCGGCAGCCCGCCCCAGTCAATCGAAATATCCGTGAGCAAAGGACTGCGCACGCGCTCGTGGAAGCGACGCGCGGCGGCTGAGCCGTCATCGTTGAGGCCAACGTACTCGACCTCGCCGCGCCCGTACTCGGACATTTTGTCGAGCAGGAAGCGATTGACGGAGCTGCCGATGCCGAACGAGAAGACACGCGCGTTCGGGTGCTTCTGCACTTCACTGATGATCTCCATATCGTTGCCGACGTAACCGTCCGTCATAAAGCAGACGATGCGTATATGATCCTGCTTATCGGAAGGCTCAAGCGCGGCGCGAATGGCCTTCATCATCTCCGTGCCGCCGCTGCCCTCGCGCGAGGCCAAAAACTCCTGCGCTTTACGCAGATTCTCACGGGTCGCCGGAACGGGCTGCGGAAACAGTATGTGCGTGTCGCCTGAGAATGTGATTAGATTGAAAGTATCCTGCGGATAGAGCCCGTCAAACGCGAGCTGCATCGCCTCCTTGGCCTTCTCGATCGGATGGCCCATCATCGAGCCCGACGTGTCTAGCACGAAGACTATCTCCTTGGAAGTCACGTCTTCCGCCGTCACGCGGTCGGGCGGTTGAAGAATCAAGGTAAAGAACCCGCCGCGCTGCGCGCGATGCGTGAGCACTGCGTCGGCGACCTTGCTCCCAGCCACATCGTAGCGCAGCACGAAATCTTTGTTCGGAATCTCAGATATATTCTTCAAGCGCACGCGCGCGCTCCTGTCATTCGTCTTGGCGACATCAATCTCGTGTGTTCGAGAGCGCAGATCATCAATCGGGACACCGGCATCGAGCGTGACCTCCAGCGAAATGTCATGGCCCGCGCGTGTGCCCTGTGGCGTAACCGGCGGCGTGATGCGCGAAGCGTCCGGCACGCGGTCTGTGTTCGGGGATGTTCCGCCCGCTCCTTGTGCGGTTGCCGCCCCCGGTATGTAGCGTGGGCCAACGACCATCGGAAAGACGAACTCGTACGAGCCCTCTTCATACTTCAACGTCTCGACATAGCTGATCGTGACGCGGACGCGCTCGCCCGGCATGATATTGGCGACCGATTGCGTAAAGATGTTGGGGCGTTCCTGATTCAACAGGCTCGCCACCTGCCCGTTATTGCGCGCGGCTTCATAAACAGCCTGAGCCTGTTCGCTGCGCATGATCTTGCCCTTGACGGTGCGCTCACCCACTTTCATCGTCATATCATCAACGGCAGCAGCCTGCGGCAAGGGGAATGTATAGACAGCTTCGATCTTATCCTTGAAGGGATTCTCAAACTCCTGCGTGACGATGACACGCGAAAGGAATCCGCTGATCTCGGCCCTGACATTCGTATGCTTGAGCGGCGCGACGCCCAAAAGTTTGCCGCTCGGATCAACGACCTGTAGCGTGCCCTGTGTTATCTGGTT
>JBKKAL010000002.1:0-9403 GCA_046714695.1 Pyrinomonadaceae bacterium | reverse complement strand
GGAAGCGCCCGTCATCAAGTACACGGTCGGATTGGTCGCGCCCGACACGCAGGTGTATATAACCAAGTTGCGGAAAACGTATGCGCTCGCGAGATGTACTGGCATCTTCGACCGCGAGCGGGAGGAGGATTCGTTCTTCGCGAACGGCCCGCGTAATCTCGCCATATGCGCCGGGGATATCCAGCCCGTTGTGAAAGTAGGCTTCTTTGTTTGCGGCCGTAATCTCACCGCGTACCTCGCCAAAGGTGGCGGCGATTTCTCGCGTTCTGGTCGCGGGATCGTAAGGCCAGCGCGGCTCATTCCCGCTGCTCCGCCGCATCTCTGCTGCGGTCGGATAGAGGGCTAGAGCATTTTCCTGCGTCAGCCTCGCACCGCGCTCCCTGGTTTCCCCAACGACGAGGCGTACCAGCCTGTTACCTGTGTCGGCGATGATAACAGTTCCGTTGCCCGCCACGGCGACGCCCGATGGAGCGCGAAGCCTTGCATCTGCGAGCGGCCCATCAATGACACCCGCTCCATTAAAACCGACGAGTGTTGACACCTGAGGCTCATTGCCGAACCGGTACATACGAATGGCATTGCCCCCCGCATCGGCGACATATATCGTGCCATCCCCGTCCACAGTGACGCCTGTGGGCTCATCAAATGAGGCAGCGAAGGGTGTGCCGTCGCTAACTCTTCGTTCTCCGGTTCCGGCAATCGTCGTGACCGCGCCACTTTGTTCAACGCGACGCAGGCGATTATTTCCCGTATCGGCAACCACGAGCGCGTTATCAGCAGCGACGGCGATTCCGCACGGAGTATCGAAACGAGCATCCGCGCCCGCAGCGGCGTCCATCATCCCCGGTTCATCTCCGCCAGCCAGTGTGCGCACGCGCGACCCGGAGTCAATGGCACGGATGCGATCATTGTAGGTATCTGCGACGTAGATCGTGCTGTCTGCGCCTACGGCGACGCCGACCGGCGCATTGAAAAGTGCCGTGGCGCGCATCCCGTCATTGAACCCCGAACGTCCCCTGACTCCCGCGATGATCTGAGTCTGCCCACTTGTCGGATCAACGCGCGTAATAATATGTGCTCCGGTTTCCGCAACCACAAGAGTTCCGTCCGGCGCGATGGCAATGGCCGACGGCACGTCGAGATTTCCAGCGACCTGCTTGACGCTTCCATCCAGAGCGACCTGCCAGATAACGCCGCTCCCTCCATCCGAGACATACACTGTCTGGTCGGGTGCGACCGTCAAGCCAAATGGGTCTTTGAAGCGCAGGGCGTCAACGCCTGCTGCTGCACCGACCAGCGTGTTGAGGGCCGAGAGCGGAGGCACTGGCCCTTGCTTTCGCCTGATGAAATGAAGAAGAAAAAGGCCGCAGATTACCGCCGCGACAAGCAGAATAATAAGAGAGCGAATTTTCCGTGACTGTTTCAAGCTTTGTGGATTTTGCCTTCGTGAGGCCGGAGAATGCAAACGGCATTGAGTGTACGGCTGGATTGAGCGTATGCTATAGGCATGAGCACCAATATTCCCTTAGACCTCGATCATGAGATGATAGATGTTGACCCGCCGACTCGCCGCCGCTGGCGACGCTGGGTTATCGGAGCAGCGATCCTATTCTTCTTCGCCTTCGCGCGCGGGCTTTCGATCTATATCGAGACTCTCTGGTTCGGCTCGCTTGGCTACGCTCCGGTCTATTGGTACACATTTCGTCTCAAGCTGATTCTCTTCATTGTCTTCGCCCTTGCGACTGTCATTATACTGCGCGGAGCTTTCTGGTTGCTGCAGCGGGTCTTCAAGACATCTGCGCTTGAGCGCCGCACCGTAATGGTCAATAACCAGCCGCTCGAAATCTCGCCCGCGCGGATTATGAGGCCGCTTGCCTGGGCCGTCTCCATCATCTTCGGTCTGATCTACGGACTGGCGATGAGTGAACAGTGGCAGCCTTTCGCTCTCTATTTCAATCAAACAGCGACGGGCGGCAGTGATCCCATTTTTCAAAAGCCGCTCGGCTTTTTTCTTTTTACCCTGCCCGTTCACCAGTTAATGAGCGGTTGGCTGGTAACGCTTGCTTTTATTATTCTTTGCGCCTCGATCATCTTTACGCTGCTGGCGTTGCCGCAACAAGCGGCGACTCGCATCAAGGGTATCAAAACTCCGCCGCGCAGGATTGGGTACGCGGCAATCTCCTGCGCGCTCGCAGCATTTCTTTTAACGCTCGCATGGCGCGTTTATCTCTCGCGCTTTCCTTATCTCTGGCGCGATCACCAGACTTTCTCCGGCGTCACTTACACGGAAGATAATTATGTTCTGCCGGGGTTGATGATCGTCGCCATCGCGCTCATCATCGGCTCCGCTCTGGCGCTCCTTAACGCTTTTCTTGAGCGCAGACTACGGCTGCTGCTCGCGGCCATTGCGCTGCCCATCATTATCTTTGTTGTAGCAGTCATTCTCGTGCCCTCATATATTCAGAGCTTTAAAGTCAAGCCCAACGAGCTTGGACGCGAGACCCCATACATCGAACATAATATTGAAGCGACAAGGCGCGCCTTCGGACTTGACCGCATTGAGCAGCGCGACTTCGAGGCGGAAACGGCGACCGCCTCTTTCAATCTTGAGGGCAATCGCGCCACCCTCGATAACATACGTCTCTGGGACTGGGCGGCGCTGCGCGACACGCTCAAGCAGATTCAAGAGATTCGCACCTATTATAATTTTGATGACGTGGATGTTGATCGTTACCGCGTCGGCGGAGAGATGCGCCAAATGATGCTCGCCGCGCGCGAGATAGACACCGACAAACTACCGGAACAATCTCGCAACTGGATTAATGAGCGATTGATCTATACGCACGGCTACGGCGTCACGATGAACACGGTCAACGGTTTTACGCCCGAAGGCATGCCTCGCTTCGTTCTCTCTAACATGCCGATTGAATCAAGCGAGCCGGATATAAAGGTCACGCGCCCGGAAATCTATTTCGGCCAAAAGACGAACAGGGACGTTTACGTCAAGACCCGTCAGAAAGAGTTTAACTACCCGCAGGGCGAGTCCAACAATCTGACGACTTACGAAGGTACAGGGGGAATCCCCATCGGTGGCGCGTTTCGTCGCCTGTTAATAGCGTGGTCGCTCGATGATCTGTCGAAGCTTCCCTTCTCTGACGATGTCACGCCTGAGAGTCGCGTTCTCATGCGTCGCAACATACGCGAGCGCGTCCGTTCACTCGCGCCCTTTCTCATCTACGACGATGACCCATACATCATCGTCGCCGATGATGGCCGCCTACACTGGATGATTGATGCCTTTACGGAATCGGCCAGCTACCCATACTCGCGCCATCACCTTGCTGGTAACGAGAGCGTCAACTACATACGCAACAGCGTCAAGGTCACAATTGATGCCTACGACGGGTCGGTTAATTTTTACATCTTCGATACGCAGGATCCGATCATCAATGCATACCGCGCGACCTTCCCCTCGCTGTTCAAGGATTCGAGTGAGATGCCTCAGGATTTACGCGCGCATGTCCGTTATCCGGAAACGCTGATCGAAACGCAGGGACAGGTTTATGGTCTCTACCATACGCAGAACCCCAAAGTTTTTTTCCAGCGTGAGGATGTATGGAGCGTCGCCAGCCAGGTCAATACGCAGAACGGCAAACAGCAGGTGCAGCCGCTTGAGCCCTACTTCGTCTTGATGCAACTGCCGGGCGAGCAAGTAGCAAACGAGTTCGTAGAGATTCTGCCTTTCACACCAGCTAATCGCAACAATATGATCGGCTGGATCGCTGGCCGTAGCGACGGGGCGGCTTATGGCTCCCTGATCGCTTACAATTTCCCGAAGTCGAGACTTATTGACGGCCCGCTTCAAATCGAGGCGCGTATAGATCAGAACGCGCAGCTTTCATCTCAGATTACTCTCTGGAGCCAGCAGGGCTCGCGCGTGCGGCGCGGCAATCTGCTCGTTATCCCGCTGGGTCGCGCGCTTCTTTATGTCGAGCCGATCTATCTGCAAGCAGAGCGCAGCCCGATGCCCGAACTGCGTCTCGTCGTCGTGGCCACACAGGAGCGCCTCGGCTACGGGTCAAATTTTGAAGAAGCGATGAGGAGTCTCTTTGGCGATGCGGCGGGAGCACAGGTCGCTCAGGCAAAACCCGATCAGGCGAAACCACCTGATTCGACCAAACCGGCCGAAGCTCCGGCCACAGCTCCGGTCACATCTTCTTCGCCACCGCAGGATTCGCAAAGATTATTGAACCAGGCGCTCGACGACCTTGAGCAGTACCAGCGGCTCACGGCGCAGGGCAAGCTCGGCGAGGCCGGACAAAAACTGGAATCGGCCAAACGCTCCCTGGAAGAGGCCAAGCGCCAGCAAAAATCCCCCTGATCTTTCTTTAGAGCAGTATGAGCAGCGACACGGCAGGCGGGCGAATCCTCATAGTTGAAGATGATCCATCGCGTTGCGTATGGTTCGAGCAGAAGTTTACGGGGAGGCTTTTGGATGTTACCTGCGATGTCGCAGAGGCGGCCCGTTGGTTGGCCGAGCGCGATTACGAATGTATTCTCCTCGACCACGACTTGGCCGATGAGCACTACTTCTCCGATGAGCCCGACGACGAGCGCACGGGTTACGCCGTCGCCGCCTGGCTCGCCGCACACCCCGACCGCCAGCGCGAAGCCCTGATCGTCATCCACTCCCTCAACTACGTGGGCGCGCAACGCATGCTCGACACCCTACGCGATGCCGGGCGCGACGCCGAGCACGTCCCGTTTCATTACCTCCAAGCGCAGTTGCGACTATAAGCGTTATCAGATTCAACATTGCAATAAAATCCTATCAATAATTCCACTTTGTAATAAGGTTGAATCTAATGAAAGCGTTATCAAGTTCAGTTTTGAAAACTCACTTGCAGGATGCTATCGAAGCGTCGGGTTCAATGAGTTGCTGTGCGCGGCGTGGCTGGGAATAATGCTTACCCGATTGCCCCAGTATCATCGCCACTGCGATTGACATGTATAACTTCCCGTTCCTTTTGATGGTCAATTAATAACTCGGTCGTTCCTTCCGTAACATAGGCCTGAGCCGATTGTGGCGGAAGAGCTGATGGCTCAATCGCTAATTTTATGTGAGGTAAGCTCCCTGGTAACTGCTGCTGGTGTGTGGTCTTTGGATTGAGCGCGCTATGTAGGGCTACCATCCCGTAGAACAAAGTAAGCCAGCTTATAATTTCCCCACCTATCAGAAGTGCCCATCCACCTTTAACACCTTTCGGATTGCCGTATAATATCAATGGCAGCGCGAGCAGCAGAGTACCAAACACAAGGCTCACGCCTGTGATAATGGCTCGATGTCCGGCACGCGCTTCGGCGTTCAAGCGTAGCACTTCGAGTTCCGCAGGCTCACCGCTGGTATTCGGCACGCCACATACTCGACAAAAGCGCGAATCACCCGTGTTATTTGTGCCGCACGCCGCGCAGACGCTTGACCCGGGGCGTTGGCTGGCAAGGGCAACGATTGCGTCCACCTCACGCTCGATTGTTTGATGGTCGCCTTTATACAACGTCGAACTCATCACTTCGTAATCGAAGATGGCGAGCGTAGAATTAGCGGTAGAGGGGCGCAAGGCAATAACCAGCTTGACGGAGGAGTTGAAGATTTTACCAATAACTTTTTGTGTCCCGCTCCGCTTGGCTTGAATCGGCTGCTCACCGAGCACGCGATAGTCAAGCCTCTCAAGAGCGGGTATGAGACGCTGCTTCACGCTCTCGGTGTCACCAATAAGCACCCTTTTTGTATGATGCTCCGCGTGAACAACTCCGCCGCTTACGTCCGTCGCCGTGATAAATTCTGACATTCAGCGTATCCATCCTTTCAAACTAGACACCTGAATTACGCTTAAGGAAATCGGGATGTTCCTCCACCCGTAAATTTGAGTTTCCTGTAACATAAGGTGAAGCCGCCCAACGCTCGAATTAACCGGGCGCGCACGAATCATCGCAAGAGATAAGATCTCGATGAAAAGCCCGCTGATTGCGCGTCCGGTCGAATGACTTGTTCGCTGCAGCACAACTTATAAAAAGCAACTTGCGATATCTATCTCTGATTAGCGATAGCTTCGACTTGAGCCAACATTGCTTGTAACTCAGATTTAGGGACGTACCTTCCATTAACTACAACGGCAGCGATTCTTCTGGTGTTTTCGATGTTTTCGAGTGGATTGGCATCAAGCAGGACAAGATCGGCGAGTTTGCCTCTTTCAACTGTGCCGAGCGAATCCGACATTCCCAGAAATTTTGCCGGATTGCGGGTTGCCGCTTGCAATGCTTCCATTGGTGTCAATCCGGCTTGAACGAGCAGCATTAGCTCATCATGCAGACTGAAGCCGGGAACGACATCACGAATGCCTCCCGCGTCTGTTCCCGCAAGAATGTTCATTTGCTCTCGCCGCATCAAACCGACAAGTTCAAGAAATTTCTGAAAGACTGATTTACGAAGCGCGATTGCTTCCGTCGAAAGGTCTCTGTTGAGAGGTTGATGTTTGTCCCACATTCGCCTCGTTGAAGCGGCAACGTAACGGTTTCGGGGGTCTGGATTGGCGGCGAAATCCATGCGAAAAGCAAATGAGCGATAGGTTACAAGCACAGGGTCATACCATATGCCCTTTCGACGGAAGCGTTGGAAAAGCCTTTTGGCATGGTCGTCTTGATAAGCGGCAAATGCTTGATTCAGCCCGTCTCTTGCACTCAGTCCGCGCTGGCTGGCGCTGGAAAGGATGTTATCAAAGAGGCTTTCCGTATGCTCAATGCCAAGTTGTCCGGCATCGGAAGCCTCTGCCGGAGTAACCTCTTTTGGAATATGACCGACGAAGGGAATGTGCTGTCTCCGCGCTTCATCGGCAAGCGCAAAGTACGCTTCACGCGAAACGGCATTATGAATCTTTATGAAATCCACGCCACGCCGCTTCAGAGATTTTACAGCCTGACGAGCTTCCGTAGCATTCGTTACCGTCAGGCGGTAAGGCGCATCAGGTTTCTGTCCGTCCACGATTAAACCGGCACGCACGGTGCGCGGCCCTAACAAGCTGCCGCTCGCAATTCTTCTACGCCACCGGTCAATCTGGTCAGTGTCGCCGCCCATGTCACGCACGCTTGTAACACCGTTGGCGATAAGCACAGGTATGGCTAACTCAGTAGCAAGTGAAAGGTGAATGTGCATATCCCACAAGCCGGGAATCAGAAACTTACCAGTGGCATCAATCACTTGCGCGTTTCTCGGCACCCGTATACTTCCGGCTCTGCCAAGCGCAGCAATCCTATTACCTGAGACAATCACAGTCATATCAGGCAAAGGTAGTTCTCCGGCAACGTCAATTACTGTTACATGATTAAAAACGATTGAGCGTGGTTGAGCCGCGTGGCTGACTTGTGCGAACGTCGAGATAGTCACAATAAAGGTTGATATTAATGTGCAAACCGATTTCATAATGCATGTCACAAAATACGGCCAGCATCGAACGCCAGAGTTAACCAGCTAGCAATCAATGTCGATGATAGAAGACACCCTTATTGCGAGTCCAGTTGCATGAGTTGTTTTACAGGGCCCTAGATATAATTAAGTCTTGCTAGATTTGAGTGCTTCTATTTTTCCCTTCAGTGAAAGTATCATCTCTGCTTGTATTTCACTAACACCGTCAGCAAACCACCTAACAATTTTTTCAAGGCAAAATACATTTTCACTAGCGACAACAATATTAGCACTCATGCTTTCATAAATTCCCTACCCTAGCGATAGCAGTCTAACGCCCGGCATCACCCACCGCGCACAAAACCTGATTAGCGGCGAGTCTAGCGGATGAAAGCCGCGCTATTTGCGATCGGGTGCATGCCGTTGTCAGGCCGCGCTTTGAGTCGGAGCAACCCGCCCTCGAAATCATCTCCGCATCAAGACCAGACCACCATGTTCGCATGACGAGCTACCTGCTGCGAGAGCCCGTTCAGTTTCATCCAGAAGGAGGCTTAG
This sequence comes from Pyrinomonadaceae bacterium, assembly GCA_046714695.1. Taxonomy (GTDB): domain Bacteria; phylum Acidobacteriota; class Blastocatellia; order Pyrinomonadales; family Pyrinomonadaceae; genus DASQYE01. Next base: position 1,389 of record JBKKAL010000002.1, on the reverse strand, counting down.
CAGCCTGACAGAAAGTTCACCAGACCGGCGCGACGACATTGACCAACGAGGAGACCTCGGCCACGCGACTCCGTGCCGCCGCATCCATTAATACGAAACCTCGGTTTCTTGATCCTGAAAAGGTGTCATGCTCCGGTAGGCCGGCTCGACATGCGTCAAGCCGGCCTACCGGAGCATGACGAACCTTACCGAACGAACTGCGCCGAATCCAACAAAGCGCGGGCGACACTTTGAGATGGCCGCCCGCGCTTGCAGCAGCAATTCCCTACGCAGTTTTAACTGCTGGCCTTGCCCGTGATTTTGCGTTCGCCGTCGCGCTTGGCAAGAAGGTCGAAGCGGTCAAGGTTCATGACCTTATTCCAAGCTTTCACGAAGTCGCGCACGAACTTCTCCTTCGCGTCGTCGCTGGCGTAAACCTCCGCCAGCGCCCGGAGCTGAGAGTGCGCGCCGAAGACAAGGTCGGCGGCCGTTGCCGTCCACTTGGGATCGCCCGTCACCCGGTCGCTGCCCTCGTACACGTTCGCCTCCGAGGCGGACGGCCTCCACGCCGTCCCGATGTCGAGCAGGTTGACGAAGAAGTCGTTGGTCAAAGCTTCGGGCCGGTCGGTGAAGACGCCATGCTTCGACTGGGCGAAGTTTGCGTCAAGGGCGCGCATACCCCCGACGAGAACCGTCATCTGCGGCGCGGTCAGCTTCAGCATGTTTGCGCGGTCGAGCAGGCGCGTCTCAGGCGACAGCGGATCATCCTTGCGGATGTAGTTGCGGAAGCCGTCGCCGTGGGGTTCGAGCACGTCGAACGTGTCCACGTCCGTCTGCTCCTGCGAGGCGTCCGTGCGGCCCGGCGCGAACGGGACGGGGATGTCGTGGCCGGCGTTTCGGGCTGCCTGCTCCACGGCGGCGCACCCGCCCAGCACGATCAGGTCGGCCAGCGAGACCTCCTTGCCGCCGGACTGCGCGTTGTTGAAGTCCTGCTGAACCTTCCCCAACGCCTCCAGGACCGTGGCGAGCTGGGCCGGTTCGTTGGCCTCCCAGTCCTTTTGCGGCGCGAGGCGGACGCGCGCCCCGTTCGCGCCGCCGCGCTTATCTGTGCCGCGGAAGCTGGAGGCTGCACACCAAGCCGTAGCGACCAGTTGCGGAATCGACAGACCTGCATCGAGGACCTTGCGTTTGAGGTCGGCGATGTCTTGCTCGTCAATCAACTCGTGACCGGCATCCGGGACGGGGTCCTGCCACAGTTGCGGCTCCGGAACCCAAGGCCCGAGGTAGCGCGAGCGCGGGCCCATGTCGCGGTGGAGCAGCTTGAACCACGCCCTGGCGTAGGCGTCGGCGAGCTGGTCCGGGTTTTCGTAGAAGCGCTTCGAGATAGGCCCGTAGACGGGGTCCACCCTC
>JBKKAL010000001.1:0-3243 GCA_046714695.1 Pyrinomonadaceae bacterium | reverse complement strand
TATCTCCCTACTTGGGATTTTGGGGGATACTAATGAGAATTCTTTAAGATGCACCGTACTTGCTCTCCCTTTTTGGACACAATACGTAATTTACCATCATTTAAGCCTTAACTGAACCGTATTGCTACACGGAGTCCTTTGTCGCTCTGGTTGTTGATTTCCTTACGCTGATCTGATGATGTGTAAGATGGAGCGACGGCCAATGCTGCCGCGATAAGGGCAGTATTAGCCAAAAAGTCACGGCGACTGAGGGCTCGGCGAGTCGGATTGCGCCGTGGGGTGCTGGCGGAGTAGTAGGCTTTCGTCTTGTACATGGGTTTATGCCCCTATTGGTTTACGTTTGGTGCCTGGTACTGTTCGTCGCTGACCTTTTCCATCCAGTCCACGGGCTTGCCGTCGAGTACCTCCTGAGTGGCGATATGAGTCATCGCCGTTGGCGGTGAAGGTGGCGATGGCGACAATGCTTTGTTGTCGTGCGTTTAGGGTTCGATCGTGTTGGCGACAAATATCACTGCACCGTTTGGCCGCCGTCGATGACCATGGCGTGCCCAACGACGAAGGCAGCCGCATCCGAGCACAGCCAGAGGACAGCCGCAGCGATCTCCTCGGGCGTTCCCATCCGTCCGATCGGCTCCTGGGCAATCACCTTGGCGCGCCCTTCGTCCGTGTCGCCGGTGAAGCGACCCATCATCGGGGTGTCGATGTAGCCGGGACAGACGGCGTTGACGCGGATGTTCTGCGCGGCGTAGTCGAGGGCCGCTGCCTTGGTCAGTCCGATCACGCCATGTTTCGCGGCGGTGTACGCGGGGCTGCCCTTGATGCCGATGATTCCTGCGCCCGAGGACGTGTTGACGATCGCGCCGCGTCCCTGCTTGAGGATCAGCGGGATCTCGTGCTTCATGCACAGGAAAACGCCGCGGAGGTTGATGTCGATAATCCGGTTCCACTCCTCCTCCTCGTACTCTGCGGTAGGAGCCGCCTTCCTCGGCTCGATGCCCGCGTTGTTGAAGGCAAAGTCCAGCCGCCCGAAAGTCTCAACGGTCTTGTCCAGCGCCGCCTTCACGTCCTCGGTTCGCGTCACGTCGCACTTGACGGCGATCGCCCGCCCGCCCAGTTCTTCGATCGTGTGAGCTGTTTCTTGATTGCCCTGTTCTGAGATGTCAGCGACCACCACGCTGGCACCTTCACGGGCAAACGCCAGCGCCGTAGCTCGACCAATGCCGCTCGCTCCTCCGGTCACAAACGCAACCTTTCCTATGTAGCTTCCATTCTCGTTCGTTGTCATTTTTTACTCCTTTGCGTGTTGCCCATTAGGGAAGTCTTTAAACGTGACACTGGCACCAAGTGTGCGTACTCGATCGTGCGCCTCGAACAGGGGGTCAATGCCGACAGTGCCGGTAAAATACTCAGCCGGTCCTTTGGCGTCCGGCTGTGAGCCACTTCGTTTAATGTCCATTTCTTAATTCCTTCACTTGATGCCATTTCGGTGGCTGTCCCAATCGTAGAAATTGAGCACTTATCGCTTCTCTATCAATAGGGATGGATTTTTTAAGAAGCAAGGTTAGCTTTGAGGACATTTTGGTTGTCACTCAGCAGGTTTCTTGCCCTATCAAAACTGAGTTTTCTATTGTATAAAAATCCAGACGTTTGCAATTCGCCGGAATCGTTTTTCATTGCTTTAGCCTCATTCTAAGAATCCTCAAGGGCAAGCAATAGAACGATCGTCTAAGATTGTTGTACAATCCTGCAAACTTAGAAATGAACGCTGCCAAAACGAGTGAAAAGTCCGCTATGGAGTTAATGAACGACCAGCAGGCAAAGCGCGAGGCAGATAGAGCGCAAGCCCACAGAGACGAACTGACGAATAGCCGATTGCACAGGTTATTCGTCAGGATGGGACGATTGAGCCGCTCAAAGGATTGCACTTCTACCGCTCCTCCTCACCTTCGGAATGCGTTGATAGTGTCTCTATCCCTGCCTTTTGTGCGATCGCCCAGGGCAGCAAAGAAGTTCTTCTGGGCAGCGATCGCGCTTCAGTACGACCCGATGCATTATCTGCTTGGTACGATCGAACTGACGTGAGTCCATTGGATGTGCCTCTGCTGGATGCTGGCTATACCTCTTCATTCCTAGTTTCAACCGAACTCAGCGCCGCTTTGAGGGTATGCCAAGCCAAAGTTGCACACTTAACCCGCATCGGATATCGGGAAACACCTTGCATGATATTGAGTTTCTCCAACGGAGGCTCAAACTGAGTATTTCCCGCTACCATCTCGCGGAACTCTTCTACCATTAAAAGCACCTGTGAAATAGTTTTACCTTTGATAGCGATCGCCATTAAGTCAGCAGAAGCAAGGCACAAAGCACAACCTGCACCTTCAAATTTAATGTCTGCAATTTTACTTTCTGCTTCATCTAGTACCAGCGTTAAATCAACCACATCACCGCAATAGGGATTTTCTCCTCGGTGTTGACGATGTACTGGGTTAGTTTTTCCTTTGTTTTGCGGTTTTCTGGCGTGTGTCAAAATTACTTGTAGATAAATTTGGCGATCGTTAGTTTTCATAATCTATTCACTCTTGAAAATTGTTTAATAGCAACTGCTTGTAATCGTCCGGGGTATCAATATCAATCGCAGCTTCTGGTATTAGCAGAATCAATCCTGTATCTATATATTTTTGTATTAACGCTTTTGCACCTTTATCTCCTTCAAGCTGCATCAGTTCGGGAAATAAAGCCTTGCTAAACAGGGCAGGTACGCCTGTAGTTTCGTTATACTTTGAGGCAATAATTACTTTTTGCGTTTCTTGATAAGACTGAATCAATTGATTTAAAATCTGGGGAGAAACTAGCGGCTGATCTGCAAGTGAGATGATAACTGCATCAAGTTTAGAGTGAGTTTTCAGTAGCATACTAATACCAGCGCGAATAGAAGAAGACATTCCCTCTTGCCATTGGGAGTTCTCTACAACTTGCACTGCCTTTGGCATTAGTTCCGGTTTAATTTGTTCTACATAAGCTCCCAGGACTACTATGATAGGTTGGCTCATAGAAGCTAAGGCAACTTCAACCGCATGGAGTATCAGGCTGCGTCCTTGATAAGAAAGCAATTGTTTTGGTCTTCCCATGCGGGTTGCAGCTCCAGCAGCGAGAATAATTAGACCTATTTTAAATATCATACCCAAGTTTTGAATTTTTGATTATTAAGAACATACTCGTATAGCCTTTCTCAGTAACATGAGG